>NZ_AP019736.1:300000-525000 GCF_006542685.1 Alistipes dispar
GGATCGGACGGCTACATCGACCGCGGCGCGACGGACCTCAAGTCCTATATGTTCCAGACCGGATACTACAACGGACGGACGATCGTCAAACTGCTCTCGTTCGGCGGCAAGGCCAAAACCTACCTCACCTACAACGGCGTGACGAAAGACGAAATGAAATACAACGGCCGCCGTTACAACTCGGGCGGCATGTACCGCACCGAGGACGGACGCTACCACACGATCTACAACAGCAACGACGGATACCCCGAATGGCAGAAGGTCGATTACTACGACGACGAGACGGACAACTACCTGCAAATCAACAACCAGATCGTCGTGAGCCACCGGTTCAACGACCGCTGGGCGCTCAACGCCACGGGATTCTACACCTACGGCTACGGCTTCTACAAACAGTACAAGGACGACGCCGACCTCTGCGAATACCTCAACCTTCCCGCCGGGCCGACGGCCGACGTCAGCGCCGACCTGATCCGCGAGAAGATCATGCGCAACCACCTCGGAGGCGTGAACGCCGCGGCCAGCTACACAACGCGGAAGCTCGACCTCGCCTTCGGCGGTTCGTGGAGCTACTACACCTGCCCCCATTGGGGTACGCTGGACTGGGTGAGCGGCATGGAGAAGGAGCAGATCGGAGGCCGCTGGTACGACAACGACGTGAGGAAGCAGGATGCCAACCTCTTCGCCCGGGCGTCGTGGCTGGCGGCCGAGGGGCTGCGGCTCTTCGCCGACCTGCAATACCGCTACGTCAGCTACGAGGCGTGGGGCGTGAACGACAACTACATCTCCGCGGAGGACGGCATGCAGCCCATCGACGTGGACAAGCAGTACCACTTCTTCAATCCCCGTGCGGGCCTGAGCTACACGCTCGCCGACCGCAACGAGTTCTATTTCTCGTTCGCCGTGGCGCAGAAGGAGCCCACGCGCAGCGACTTCACGGACCGCCACATGTTCGCCGAGGACGACAGCTACCCCTCTTCCGAGAAGCTCTGCGACTACGAGCTGGGCTACACCTACACGGCTCCGCGGCTCCGGCTGGGCGTGAACCTCTACTACATGAAATACAAGGACCAGCTCGTACCGACGGGCATGGTGAACGACGGCTACGACGCCCTGAACGTCAATGTGCCCGACAGCTACCGCCGCGGCGTGGAGCTGACGGCCTCGTGGCGGACGACCCGCTGGTTCACGCTGGGCGCGAACGCCACCTTCTCGCAGAACCGCATCGAGAACTACATCGACGCCCTGTCGGGAAGCCCCACCTACGGCGAGAATCTGGGCGACAGGACCATCGCCTACTCGCCCTCGGCCATGGGGGCGCTCTTCCTCGATTTCCACCACAAGGGTTTCCAGGCCCTCTTCCACACGCAATGCGTCGGCAAACAATACTTCACCAACAACGAGGTCGAGGCCCTCTCGCTCGACGCCTACTGCGTGACGAACCTCAACCTGAACTACACGTTCCGCACGCGCGCGGCGCGCAGCGTCTCGCTGGGCCTCCAGATCAACAACCTCTTCAATTCGGAATACGAAAGCAACGGATACGGATACTCCTCGATCTGGGAAGGACAGCGGACGGACATGGCCTTCTATTTCCCGCAGGCTCCGCTCAACGTGCTGGGTAACGTGACCGTACGCTTCTGACCGCTCACAGCGGCCCCGGGCCGCACAAGACACGAAAACGATGGACTGGAAACTCGCCCTGCAACTCACGGGGGTCGCGCTCGGCCTCCTCTACCTCTGGCTCGAATACCGCGCCGACATCCGGCTGTGGATCGTGGGTCTCGTCATGCCCGTCGTGCACGGAGCGCTCTACTACAAGGCGGGGCTTTACGCCGACTGCTCGATGCAGGTCTATTACGTGCTCGCAGGACTCTACGGATGGATCGTATGGCACAACGCCCGGCAGCGGAACGCGCAGACCGCCGGCACGCCGGAGAAGGCCGCGGCGATCGGCCACACGCCGCTGCGGAGGATTCCGGCGCTCGCCGGGGTGTTCCTCGCCGCGCACGGGGCGCTCTACCTGCTGCTCGCGCGCTTCACGGACAGCACCGTGCCCTTCTGGGACAGCCTCACCACGGCGCTCTCGATCGTGGCGATGTGGATGCTCTCGCGCAAATACGTCGAGCAGTGGCTCGTGTGGCTGGCCGCGGACCTGGTGACCGTCGGACTGTACCTCTACAAGGAGATTCCGTGGACGGCGGCCCTGTACGCCCTCTATTCGGCCCTGGCCGTGGCGGGCTACCTCCGCTGGCGGCGGCAGGCGGCCGGGACGCGGCCGTAACACGACGGGAATGCGGCCGACACGACCGATGCGGCCAGCGGTGCGCCCGGAATGAGGCCGCAGCGGCCGCCTCCGAAACGGTGCGAAACGAAAAATGCGGTCGCAATGCGAAACAGGCGATGCCGACAGCTGGCATCGCTTGTTTCATCTGCGGACTTTTCGTACTTTTGATTCCAAATCACGACCCGAATGAAAAAACGCCTGCTTTCTTTCCTCCTGCTCGCCGCCTGCCTGTCGCCGGCCGCAGCGCAACCCCCGTTCGAAAAGACCGTAGAGCCGCTTCCCGGCGAGCGGTGGTGGGGCGGCTTCGTCGCCCTGGGAAACCGGATGCCCTATCCGGCGGAGCTCGCCGAACAGGATCTCGCGCGAATCAACTACAACAACCAGTCCGTGCCGCTGCTGCTCTCGTCCGAAGGCCGCTACGTCTGGTCCGAACACCCCTTCCGGTTCCGGATCGAGCAGGGACGGCTCCACCTCTCCTCCGACCACGAGGCACTCGAGGCCGTGCACGCCGGAAAGAGTCTCCGCGACGCCTATGCGGCCGCCTCGGCGGCCCACTTCCCTCCCTCGGGAACGATTCCCGCCGAGCTGTTCTTCTCCATGCCGCAATACAACACCTGGATCGAGCTCATGTACGACCAGAACCAGCGCGACATCATGCGCTATGCCCGCAAGGCTGTCGAAAACGGCTTCCCGCAGGGAATCTTCATGATCGACGACAACTGGCAGAACGACTACGGGAACTTCGACTTCAAGGCCTCGCGCTTCCCCGATCCGCGGGGCATGATCGACTCGCTGCACGCCATGGGATTCCGCGTGATGCTCTGGATCTCCCCCTACGTCTCGCCCGACTCGCCCGAATTCCGCGAACTGGAGCGGAAGGGCTACCTGCTCAAAACCCGCCGGGGCGACCCGGCGATCGTCCGATGGTGGAACGGATACAGCGCCTGCTACGACCTGACGAACCCCGAAGCGGTGGCGTACCTGCGCGGGAAACTCGAGGAGAACCGGAGCAAATACGGAACCGACGGTTTCAAGTTCGACGGCGGGGACGTGGCCTACATGCAGGCCGAACCGTATCTCTACCACGACCCCGAAGGCGACCCGAACCGCTACATGCAGCGGTGGGCCGAACTGGGCGGCACGTTCGCCTGCAACGAGCTGCGTGCCTGCTGGAAACTGGGCGGACAGCCCGTCGTGCAGCGTCTGGGCGACAAGGACTACTCGTGGCGGGCCCTGCAACTGCTCATCCCCGACATGACGGCCGCAGGACTGCTGGGACACCCCTACACGTGCCCCGACATGATCGGCGGCGGACAGTTCACCTCGTTTCTCGGGGTCGAACGGTTCGACGAGGAGCTGATCGTCCGCTCGGCGCAGGTGCACGCGCTGATGCCGATGATGCAGTTCTCCGTAGCGCCGTGGCGCATCCTCTCGCCCGAGAATGCGGCCGTCTGCGCCCGCTATGCGCAGTTGCACCGCCAATTCGGGCCCTACATCCTCTCGCTGGCGCGTCACGCGTCGAAGACGGGCGAGCCGATCGTCCGGGCGATGGAGTACGCCTTCCCGCACGAAGGGTTCCTCGAATGCCGCGACCAGTTCATGCTGGGCGACCGCTACCTCGTGGCCCCGATGGTCACGCCGGGGACGCAGCGCGAAGTGCGGCTGCCGCGGGGCGTCTGGCGCGACGACCGGGGCGAGACATTCCGGGGACCGAAACGCATCGAAACCGACGTGCCGCTCGACCGCCTGCCCTACTACGAACGGATCCGATAAACGACTGCATACATGGACAACAGACACCTCTTCCTGAGCGCCGGCGGCCTGCTGCTGGCAGGCACGGCCCCGGCGGCCCGCCCCGCGAAACCCAACGTCATCATCATCTACACGGACGACCACGGCACGCTGGACATGGGCTGCTTCGGCGCGGCGGACCTCCGCACGCCCCACATGGACTCGCTGGCGGCCAGCGGCGTGCGGTTCACCCAGTTCTACGCCGCACCCGTCAGCTCGGCCTCCCGCGCGAGTCTGCTGACCGGGCAGTTCACCCGACGCGCCGGACTTACGGGCAACGCCGGCTACACGGGGCTGCCGCTCGGCAAGGAGACGCTCGCCGAGCGGATGCGCGACAACGGCTACCGCACGGCCTGCATTGGCAAATGGCATCTGGGATCGTGGAAGGAGTACGCCCCCAACAGCCGGGGATTCGACTATTTCTGGGGCTTCCTGGGAGGCTGCATCGACAGCTACTCGCACTTCTATTACTGGGGCGGCCCGAACCGGCACGACCTCTGGCGCAACGGAGAGGAGATTCACGAAGAAGGGAAGTTCTTCGCCGCCGAGACGCTGCGCGAAGCCGAAGAGTTCATCCTGCGGGACGGAGACGACCGGCCCTTCTTCCTCTACTGGGCCGTCAATATACCCCACTATCCGTTGCAGCCGGCGAAGAAATGGCTGGACCACTACGCCGACCTGCCCGCCCCGCGGCGCATGTACGCGGCCTTCGTCTCCACGTTCGACGACTACCTGGGCCGGCTGCGCGCATTCCTGCGCGAACGGGGACTGGAAGAGAACACCCTCGTCATCCTCCAGTCGGACAACGGCCACAGCACCGAAGTCCGCACCTTCGGCGGAGGCGGTTACTGCGGCGACTACCGGGGCGGCAAGTTCTCGCTCTTCGAGGGCGGCATCCGCGTACCGGCCATCGTCTCCTGGCCCGGACATCTGCCGCAAGGCGAGACGCGCGACCAGACGGCCATGAACATCGACTGGTTCCCGACGATTCTGGAGCTGTGCGGGCTGGATGCCTCGGGAATCGACGTGGACGGCCGGAGCCTCGTACCGCTGCTTCGGGACGCCTCGGAAAAGTCTCCGCACGACGTGCTGCACTTCGATTTCGAACGGCAGTGGGCCGTGCGGCAGGGCGACTGGAAACTGCTCTGCAATGCGATCGACGTACGGCCGGACGACCGGAACGAAACGCTCGAAGGGCTGTATCTCACCAACCTCGGAATCGACCCCACGGAGTCGGAGAACCTGCTCGGCGAATACCCCGAAAAGGCGCAGGAGCTGCTGAAGCTCCGCGAAGCCTACGTCGCCTCGCTGGAGGAAAACGACCGGCGGTAGCAGGCCGTTCCGGCTGAAAAGCATCGCCCCTGCCGCGTTGCGGCAGGGGCGATGACATAAGGAAAAGGACGGAACGGCCTCCCCGCAGGAGCGCCGCCCCGGAATCACTCGACCTCCGTCAGATAGATGTTGCGGAACTCCAGCGGACCGCCCTCGCTTTGCAGGGCGATGTAGCCCCGGGTGTTCACCCCGCTGCACTCGTTCTGCAACACGCCGTTGACATAGACCGTGATGCGGTCGCCCTTGCAGATCACTTCGGCCTCGTTCCATTCGCCGGCGGGTTTCTCCGAAGCGCCGCCCACGCGTTTTTTGACCGGAACGCCGCCCTCCGGCGATTCGACCCCGGCCATCGTGGCGCCGCCCAATCCCAGCAGATCTCCGGCATTCCCGGACTCCAGCTGGCACTCGATCAGCGAAGGCCAAAGTTCGTCGCCCTCCTGGATGCGCTGGAACAGCCCGCTGTTCGAGGGCTTCCCGATCCAGCGCCACTCGGCGTGCAGGCGGTAGTCGCCGTACTGCTCGGCCGTGCGCAGGAACCCGAAAGGCTGTCCCGCCACGCGGATGCAGCCGTCCTGCACGGTGAAGACCTCCGCCGCAGCGGGGCCGCCGGCCGTGACGCAGACCCATCCCGTGAGGTCGCGGCCGTTGAAAAGTTCGGTTTTCGCGTCTCCGCCGCAGGACACCGCCCCGACGGCCAACGCCAGCAAAAGGATTTTGCACTTCATACGCATCTGTTATTTTTTGGTTCGGAAAACAATCGCGGGAATCATTCGGGCAGTCCGAGCTCGCCGATACGGGCGAGAATCTCCTCGCGGCGGGCCCGCGGCGTCACATTCCGCCGCACGACCAGCAGGTAGGAGTTGCGTATCTGCGCGCGGATGAAGGCATCGGGCAGGTCGCCCGTCGTGCGCACGTCGTTCCACAGACGCTTGTTCGTATGCCAGGCGGGCGTCACCTCGTCCGGATAGCGCTCGCGCAGCAGCAGCGCCTCTTCGGGATCGCACTTGAGGGCGATCCGCTCGAATCCGACCATGTCGGCGAAGGCGTACATCCGGCCGCCGACCTTATAGACGAGCGTCGTCTCGTCGAAGGGCGTGCACTCCTCGGTGAAGGGCAGCGAAAGACAGTAGTCGCGAAAAGCCAGAACATCCATAACCGGTCGTGTTGTGCGGTAACAAATATACGCAATATTTTTGGCACACGGATTGCGATCCGGGGAATAATGAACCAACATCAATTCGGAATATGAAAAAGATTCTCCTTTGTGTATCCCTGCTGGCGGTATTCGCCGCAGGTTTCGCCGGCTGCTCGCAGCGCCGGGAATGGAACCGCGAAGAGCGCAAGGCCATGCGCGACGCCCTGCGCAGCTACCGGCAGATGATCTACCTCGACGACCTGACCGATTCGGAGTTCGTCCTCTTCTCGGACGGGGTGGTCGGAGAGCTGGAAAACGCCTATCCGGTGTACACCACCTTCATCCAGATGCCGGGCGTGAACGACACCGTGGACATGTTCGTCGTCACGACGATCGTCGAAGAGCTCGATGCCGACGCGCACAACATGCGCCATATTTTCCCCTACGACTACCTCGTGGGGCAGGGCGTGCTCCCGGCCGGACTGGACCGCAGCCAGCAGAAAGCCTTCTACACCTGCCTGGCAGGCAAGGTGAACGCGACCTACTCCACGATGGAGCAGTTCTTCAACGCCGTGCTGGCCGACACGACCGACCTTTCGCAACTGCGCCGGCTGGAGGGACAGTGCGCCGACGAGCTGTTCGACTGGACGGTGACGGAGATCGACGTCATCGAAAGCGTCCCGGCCCGATAGCCGCCGGAAGGAATACGGAAAACCGGGGCGTGCCGAACATTCGGCGCGCCCCGGTCGTTCGCGGTCTCTCCCCGCGCATCGTCCCGGAATGCCCGGACCCTCACCCGGCCTTGCGGGCGGAGTCCTCCGCCGGGACGTGCTGTTCGTAGAACTCCTTCGCCACGACGATCCGGATCGCCTTGTGGAGAATCGAAAATTCGAGCGGCGTATGGCCCAGCGGCTCGCCGTCCACCTCGACGCCCACTTCGGGCGACGACTCGATGCGGATGCGGCTGCCGCGCTCCTGCAAGATATGCCGGATGCGGTAGATGCCGCCGTTGAACAGGTAGTGGAACCGGAAAAGCAGATGCCAGAAATGCACGGGGCGGATCAGCGACAGGTCGAGCATCCCGTCGTCGGCCACCGCCTCGGGAAGCTGCTGCAGGCCGCCGCCGTTGAACTTGCAGATGCCGACGGCCGCCGAAAGCAGCAGGTTGTTGTAAACCAGCCGCCCGTCCACCCACACCTTGACGCCCGTGGACTTGTAGCGGAAGAAGTTGCGCACCAGACACCACGTATAGCGCCAGCGGCTCTTGCGGCCCTTCTTCTTCAGGTGCGAGAGCTTCCGCACCACATGGGCGTCGAAGCCCGCGCCGGCCACGTTGGCCATGTAGCGGTTCTGCCGGTAGTGCGCCTCCTCGTAGGAGACCACCCCGACATCCTGCAGGAAGGAGCAGCCTTCGCTGATGGCCTGCACGGCGTGCCGGTAGCGGTTCGAAATGCCGAACGTGCGTACCCAGTCGTTGCCCGTGCCCACGGCCACCACGGCCAGCAGCACCTCGTCGGGACGCACCTCCTGCTGGATGAACAGCCCGTTCACCACCTCGTGCAGCGTGCCGTCGCCTCCGACGACGATGATGTGGCGGTATCCCTCGCGGACGGCCGTCACGGTCAGCTCCGTGGCGTGGAACTTGTGCTCCGTGAAGACCGGTTCGCAACGGATGTGCGCATCGCGCAGGTGCTTCGAAATCTGCGGAAAGTGGTCCAGCCCGCGGCCGCCTCCGGCCACGGGATTGACGATGACGAACCACTTGGCGCCGGAGTGCGGCCCGCTACTTTTCGGGAACATTGCGCAGCGTGTGAACCAGGAAGTCGTAGAATTTCCCGACCGAGGCGATCTCCACCTTCTCGTCGGGCGAGTGGGGATAGCGGATCGTCGGGCCGAACGAAATCATGTCCAGACCGGGGTACTTGCCGCCGATGATGCCGCATTCGAGTCCGGCGTGGATCGCCGTCACGGCGGGCTTGCGGCCGTAGAGCGCCTCGTAGGAGGCGGTCATGGCCTTCAGGATCGGCGATTTCATGTCGGGATTCCAGCCGTCGTAGGCCCCCGTCAGCTCCGTCTCGCCTCCGGCCAGCGCGAAGACCGCGGCGATGGCCTCGCCCAGCGCCTCCTTCTCCGAACGCACCGAACTGCGCAGCAGGCACTGCATCTTCACCGTCGAGCCGTCCGAGACCACGCGCGCCAGGTTGCCCGACGTCTGCACCAGCCCGGGCATCGAGAGCGACATGCGCTGCACGCCGTCGGGACACCCCGCGACCGCGCGGATCACCTTCACGGCCACGTCGCGCGGCAGCATTCCGGCGGGCCTGGCACACTTCCCGACCGTGACCGAAATGTTCTCCTCGATCCCTTCGAACTCCTCCCGCACGGTCTTTTCGTACGCGGCGACCGCCCCGGCGAAAGCGTCGTAATCCGCCTCGGGGAGCAGCACAACGGCTTCGGCCTCGCGCGGAATGGCGTTGCGCAGTCCGCCGCCGTCCACCGAGCAGAGCAGCAGGGGGCAGGGCGCGGCATTGAGCAGCCGGAACAGCAGTTTGTTGGCATTGGCGCGCTGGCAGACGATCTGAATGCCCGAATGGCCGCCCTTGAGGCCCCTGACGGAGATCTTCGCGGCGACGTAGCCCGCGGCGGGCGTCGGCTCCTCCGCATAGCGGAACGTCGTGTTCGCGTCGAGCCCGCCGGCACAGCCCACGTACAGCTCGCCCTCCTCCTCGGAATCGAGGTTGAGCAGGATTTCGCCCTGCAACACCCCGGGCCGCAGCCCGAAGGCGCCGTCCATGCCGGTCTCCTCGGTGGCCGTGAAGAGCGCCTCCAACGGCCCGTGCGCGAGCGTGTCGTCCTCCAGCACGGCCAGGATCGAAGCCACGCCGATGCCGTTGTCGGCCCCGAGCGTCGTGCCGTCGGCCGTGACCCATCCGCCGTCCGCATAGGCGTCGATCGGGTCTTTCTCGAAATCGAACGTCTTGTCGTTGTTTTTCTGCGGAACCATGTCGAGGTGCGCCTGCAGGATGACGCCCTTGCGGTTCTCCATTCCCTTCGAGGCGGGTTTGCGGACATAGACGTTGTGCGCCTCGTCCTCACGGGCCTCGAGGCCGAGCCCCCGGGCGAACTCCAGCACGTAGCGGCGGATGGCCTCCTCGTGATGCGACGGGCGCGGGATGCGGACGATCTCCGCGAAATGTTTCCAGACGAGCGCCGGTTCGAGCGCTGCAAGATTTCTGTCCATGACTTATTCGTTTTTGGTTTCCGTATTTTCCGTATCCGATTCTCCGGATTCCGCCGGCCCCGCGCCGGCGTGCCGGTCGAAGGCTTCGACGATGTGCTTGACGAGCGGATGGCGCACGATGTCGCGCTTGTCGAACTCGACGATGCCGATGCCCTCCACGCGGCGCAGGATCTCCATCGCGCGCACCAGTCCGCTGTCGCTCCTGCGCGGCAGGTCAATCTGCGTCACGTCGCCCGTGACGATGAAACGCGCGTTGCGCCCCATGCGCGTCAGGAACATCTTGATCTGCGCGAGCGTGGTGTTCTGCGCCTCGTCCAGAATGACGAAGGCGTTGTCGAGCGTCCGCCCGCGCATGTAGGCCAGCGGTGCGATCTGCACGGTTCCCTCTTCGAGGAACTTCTGGAGCTTCGCGGGCGGGATCATGTCGTTGAGCGCGTCGTAGAGCGGCTGCAGGTAGGGGTCCAGCTTCTCCTTCATGTCGCCGGGCAGGAAGCCCAGCTTCTCGCCCGCCTCGACGGCCGGGCGCGTCAGGATGATGCGCCGCACCTGTTTCTCCTTCAGGGCCCGGACGGCCAGCGCGATGGCCGTATAGGTCTTGCCCGACCCGGCCGGGCCGACGGCGAAGAGCAGGTCGCACTTGTCGTAGAGCCCCACCAGCCACTGCTGGTTCACCGTGCGGGCGCGGACGATATTGCCGTTGTTGCCGTACACGATCACGTCCTTGTCCGCGGGGGCGTCCGCCGCCCCGAAGCCCCCCGCGAAACACTGGTCGATGACCTGCGGGGAGATGTGCCCGTACTTGAGGTAATAGGCCGCCAGCCCCTCCATGCGGGCGGCGAACCGGCGCGTCTCCGCCTCGGGGCCGAGCACCTTGAGCGACTGTCCGCGCGCCACGATCTTCAATGCGGGGTGCAGCGCCTTGATCTGTTCCAGATAGACGTTCTGCGCCCCGTACAGTTCGCGGGGATCGACCCCTTCGACGGCGATTTCCCGTCCGAGCGTCTCCGTCATAGGCTAAAACAGATAACCGAAACTCAGTGCGACGTTGTACGAGCGGAGCTTGTCGAGCTGCTGGCCGTCGGGCAGCACGACGTCGTGCTTGGCCCGGAACTGGCCGTTGTAGCGCAGATCGACGAGCAGGTGGCGCATCAGCACCACGCCGGCCCCGACCGTGAACGAGACCGTGGGACGCACACGCCCGAAATCGAGCAGGTCGCGCCCCGACTTCTGCTTGCTGTCGTTCATCACCGTAAAGACCGGTCCGGTGTAGATGCGCACGGGATGGAGCAGCCGCAGCGACAGCAGCACCGGCACGTCGATCGAATTGGACTTGAGGTTCACCTCCTCGCCCCCCTCGGGCCGGATGCGCATGCCCTGGCGGACATAGAGAATCTGCGGCTCGACGGCGAAGGCGCCCAGATTCACGGCCGTCACGATGCCGGCCTGCCAGCCGCATTTGTTCCTGATGTCCGTCCGGTCCATGTCGGTCGTATAATCGGGAATGCTGATGCCTCCGATCACGCCCCATTCCACCCGCGTGCGGGGCCGCTGCGCCGCCGCGCTCCATGCGGCGGCTGCAAGCAGCAGGGTCAGTACGATTTTTTTCATATCCGTTGTTCGTTGTTTGTCAGTTTCACGCTCGCCCAGAGCATGTAGCACACCAGCACGGCGACGAAGAGCATCCCCCAATGCGGACTGCCCGCCGCACGCGCGACGGCGCCGCACGCCGGACCCGACACGGCTCCCGCCGAAATGGCCAGAATCATCAGCCCGGCCACCTCGTTGGCCCGCTCCGGCACGGCACGGGTCGCCACGGAGTAGAAGGTGGCGAAGACGCACGCCATGCCGAAGCCCATGAGGCCCACGGCGGCATAGATCACCGCCCCGTTGTCCGTGAAGAGCAGCACGAGGCAGAGCGCCAGCACCCCGGCCATGTTCCAGCCCAGATACTTCGTGTCCCGGACCCGCACGAGGGCCCACGCCCCGACGATCGTCCCGACGATGCGGCAGGCGTAGAAACCCGTGGTCGTGAGGATCGACGAGGGGTTGTCGATCAGCCGCACCGAGAGGTAGCCGATCCCCACGTCGGCGGCGATGAAGCATGCCACGCCCAGCGCCGAGAGCAGCACCGCACGGTTCTTCAGCAGACCGAAGCAGGCTGCCAGTCCGACGGAGGTTCCGCTGCGCGGCGGCTCGGGCACGGAGGTCAGTTGCAGCCACACCCCGCCCGCGACCGTGAGGGCCGCGTAGATCGGCAGCAGCAGGCGCCACGACCCGGTCGCGGCGACCAGTCCCGTCACGATCGGCGCCAGCAGGAGCAGCGACGTGTTGCGGAAAATCTGCCCCACGGTCAGGTAGCTCGTCATGCGCTCCGCGGGAACGATGGTGGCCAGCAGCGGATTGACGGCCACCTGGATCGCCGTGTTGCCTATACCCAGCAGACCGAACCCGGCGAAGTACCACCCCAGCGCGCATCCCTCGCCGGCGGCATAGGGCACGAGCAGGCCGACGACCGTGAGGAGATAGCCCGCGAGCGCCGTCGTCTTGCGGCCCCGGCGGTTCATCCATGCGGCAAACGGCGCCGAAAGCACCAGAAACCAGAGGAACACCATCGTCGGAAGGAAGCTCACGGCCGCCTGCCGCTCCGCGGGGAACTCCGCGGCGATACGCCCCGTGATCGGAGCCACCATGTCGCAGAAACCCATGATGAAAAATCCCGCGAGCACGGGACCGAGCAACCGTCTGTCCACTCTCTCGACACCCATAACCAAAGCCGTTCCGGTTTTCAATGATTTTTCAAAGTTACGCTTTTTTGCCGAAAAGCGAAGCATCCGCCCCCGTTTTTTTGCGCCGCGCCGCCATGCGAGTGTCCGAACCGGACACCCCTTCCGCCTCTGCATCACGGACATGCCGGCCGGATTCCCCGGCGATGCGGACAGCTTCCGGGAGTTGCATGCCTCGCATCTTTTGCCTATCTTTGTCCGACGGCCGGAGGTCCGCCCGTCACCCGAAAACACCTGCCACACATGAAAAAACTGCTTCTGCCGCCCGTTTTCGCACTGCTCTGCCTGTCATCGCACGCCCAGGAAAACAGAATAACGATCGACGCAGGCGCCAGCCTCGGCGAGATCTCCCCGTACGTGTACGGACAATTCGTGGAATACATGGGACGCTGCATCGACGGAGGCATTTTCGACGAGGACTCGCCGCTGTCCGACAGCCGGGGATTCCGCCGCGACGTGCTGGAAAAGGTGAAGGAGCTCTCCCCGACGATGCTGCGGTTCCCGGGCGGAACGGCGGTCAAGACCTTCCACTGGGAAGACGGGGTGGGTCCCAAAGAAGAGCGCAAGGCGAGGAAGAACCTGATCTGGGGCGGCATCAACGATTTTCATTTCGGCACGTGCGAGTTCATCGAGTATTGCAGGGAAATAGGCGCAGAGCCCTGCCTCGTGGTGAACCTCTCCACCGGATCGCCCGACGAGGCGGCCAACTGGGTCGAATACTGCAACGGAACGGAAAACACATACTATGCCAACCTCAGGCGTTCGCACGGATACCCGGAGCCTTTCGGCGTGAAGTACTGGGCGCTGGGGAACGAGGAGGGGGCCGAACCCGACGCGGGACGCCATCAGGACCCCCGGAAATACGTGGAGGACGTGTGGCATTTCATCAAACTGATGAAACTGACGGACCCGTCCATCAAACTCATCGCCAACGGCGAAGGGGGCGACATGCGCTGGAACGAAACGGTTCTGGACGGCCTGGGCGGAGCCGTGGACTACATCTCCTACCACAACTACGTGAACACGGAGGAGGGAAAGCCCTACTCCCTGTTCCGGAAGATCAAGGCGGCGGACAGGGGGCTCGCCGCCCTGGGCGCCTTCATCCGGGAGAACTGCCCGGACTCCGTTGACAACTGGCAGGTATGGTACCGCTTTCCCCCTCGCCAGGACCGTATCAGAATCGCTTTCGACGAATGGGGAATCTGGGAGGCCGGAGGACCTCCCTACGGGACGACCAACACCTACGAATGGCGTCACGGGCTGGCGACGGCGTATTTTCTCAACGCCATCCACCGCAACGCCCGCCACGTAGGAATAGCCAACTGGGCGCAGATGGTGAACATCCTCGCCCCGATCATGACCGACGAAACCGCCTCGGTAAGGCAGACGACGTTCTTCCCGCTCCGGGAATACCGCGCGAAAGGACTGAAAGAGAGCGTAAAGGCCGAGGCCGTATCCCCCGCAATGGACACGGACGTCGGTTCGCTGGACGTCTCCGCGACCATCGACCGGGAGCGCGGAAGGCTCAACCTGTTCGTCGTCAATCTCAACCCGAAGGCCCTGAAGACGCGCATCGTCTTCGAAAACTGCAAGGCGGACAAGCTCATACGGACCACCGTGCTGTCGGCCGCATCGCTCGATGCCAGGAACACGCTGGACGACCCAGCCGGGAACGTCGTCGCAACGGCCACGGACACCGATCCGGGAAAGGCGGACGAAATCACGTTCAAGGGGGAATCCGTCACGATTTGCGAGTTCGCGCTCTCCTGCCGATGACCTACGGGATTCGCGACGCAGGCCCGGCATATTTCCGCATGCCGGGCTTCTTTCGCATGCCGGGCTTTTTCCGGATGCGGGACGCGGACGCCCCGGCCGGATTTTTTATCGCCGGGAGCTTGCGCATAACCCGATTTTTCCTATCTTTGTGGAAAGACTAAACACCGCACCGGATGATCCCGTTACTCGCACATATAGACCTGACGCTGCCGCTCGAAGACCCGATCCTGAAATTCCTGCTCATTCTGGTCATCATCCTCGCAGCGCCGCTGATTCTGAACAAGCTCAAAATCCCCTACCTGCTGGGGCTCATCATCGCCGGAGCGGTGATCGGCCCCCACGGACTGAACCTCGTGCTGCGCGACAGCAGCATCATCCTCTCGGGCACGGCCGGACTGCTCTACATCATGTTCCTCTCGGGACTCGACATGGACATGTCCGACTTCCGGCGCAACAGTTGGCGCAGCCTCGTGTTCGGCCTCTACACCTTCTGCGTCCCGCTCGGGCTGGGCATCCTGGCCGGGTACTACGTGATGGGGTTCCCGCTCTACTCCTCGATCCTGCTGGCCGGGCTGTTCGCCTCGCAGACGCTCGTGGCCTACCCCATCGTCAGCAAGCTCGGCATCGCCCGCGACAAGGCGGTGACGATCGCCGTGGGGGGCACGGTCATCACCGACACGCTGGCCCTGCTGCTGCTCACCGTGATCGTCGGCATGGCCACGGGCAACGTGGACGACATGTTCTGGTGGCGGCTCGGCGCCTCGGTGCTCCTCTGCATCGTCATCATCGTCTTCCTCTTCCCGCTGCTGGCCCACTGGTTCTTCAAGCAGGTCAGCGACAGCGTCTCGCAGTACATCTTCGTTCTGGCGATGGTCTTCCTCGGGGCCTTCTTCGCCCAGTTGGCCGGTCTCGAACCGATCATCGGCGCGTTCCTCTCGGGCATGGCCCTCAACCGGCTCATCCCGCGCACGTCGCCGCTGATGAACCGCGTGGAGTTCGTCGGCAACGCCATCTTCATCCCCTTCTTCCTGATCGGCGTGGGGATGCTCATCGACTACCGGGCCTTCTTCCGCGACTGGGAGAGCATCGAGGTGGCGGCGATCATGATCGCGCTCATCACGGCGGCGAAATTCATCGCCGCATGGCTCACGCAGAAGAGCTTCCGCCTCTCGAAAGACCAGCGGACCGTCATCTTCGGACTGAGCAGCGCCCACGTGGCGGCCACGCTCGCCGCCGTCATGGTGGGCTACAACGTCATCCTGGGCCACACGCCCGACGGGGAGCCGATCCGGCTGCTGAGCGAAAGCGTGCTCAACGGCACGATCCTCATGATTCTGGCCACGTGCATCGTCTCGACCTTCGCCACGCAGCGGGGCGCCCACAACATCGCCATGAACCATGCGCAGGACGATGCGGAGAAAGCGCCGCGCCGCGAGGACCACATCCTGATTCCGGTGGCCAACGAACGGTCGGTGGACGAGCTGGTGGGGCTGAGCGCCATGCTCAAACGCCCCAAGGAGCCCAACGGCCTCTACGCCCTGCACGCCATCGACAACAAGGCCGAGGACCCCAACATCGAGAAACAGGCCCGGAAGGTGCTCGACATCGCGGCGACGACCGCCGCCGCGGGCGACCTCTACCTCCAACAACTGCTGCGTTACGACGTGAACATCTCGAACGCCATCGTGAGCGTCGTCCGCGAGCGCAACATCACCGACATCGTGCTGGGCATGCACCAGCGCACGCCCGGCATGCCGGCCATTCCGGCGATCCCGGGCATCCCGGGGGCTTCGGGTCCGGGCATCGGCCGCATGGTGACCGACGTACTGATGCAGAGCAACGTCACCACCTTCATCTACAGCCCCGCGCAGCCGCTGGCCACCGTCAAGCGCCACCTGATCGTCGTGCCCGAAAAGGCCGAAAAGGAGGCCGGATTCCAGGCCTGGGTGCACCGCATCCGGCAGTTGGCCGAGAACTCCGGCGCGAAGATCGTCTTCTTCGCCTCGGAAGGCACGCTCGAACACCTCCGCCCCCGCCGGGGCCGCAAACTCCCGGCCAACATCGGGTTCGTCGCGTTCGACCGCTGGGACGACCTCCCCTCGCTCGAACACGACCTGCGGAACGACGACTGCCTCTGGTTCGTGATGAGCCGCCGCGAGCGGGTCTCCTACCACCCCGCAATGAACCGCATCCCGGGCTATCTCGAACAGTACTTCGCGGGATACAGCTACGTGCTGCTCTACCCCGTGCAGGCGGGCGCCACGGAGAGCCGCTATCTGTAGGGAAGCATCGGACGCTGCCGCCGGGACCACGGTCCGGGGACGGCCGCGGGCGGCGCCTTTCATAATTCGCCCGATTGTTGTATCTTTGCACGCACAAACTCCGGTCCGGACGGCCGGCGGCCCGCAGGGCAGACGAAGCCTGCGGTCCGGCAGGAGAGGTCCGGTCCCGCAAAACGCAGAAAGAACATGAGCCTCGTAGCAATCGTCGGACGGCCCAACGTCGGCAAATCGACCCTCTTCAACCGCCTCGTCGGCGAACGCAAAGCGATCGTCGATGCGACGGCCGGAACCACGCGCGACCGCCACTACGGCAAAACGGACTGGAACGGCCGCGAATTCTCCGTGATCGACACGGGCGGCTACACCGTCAATTCCGACGACATCTTCGAAGACGAAATCCGCCGTCAGGTGATGCTGGCCATCGACGAAGCGGACGTCATACTCCTCCTGGTGGAGGTCTCCACCGGAATCACGGACCTCGACGAGCTGATGGCCGACATCCTGCGCCGCTCGCCGAAAAAGGTGATCCTCGTCTGCAACAAGGTTGACAACAACGACCAGATCTACTCCTCGCACGAATTTTACGCCCTCGGTCTGGGCGACCCCTACTGCATCTCGTCCATGTCGGGAAGCGGCACGGGCGACCTGATGGACGCCATCCTCGCGGCGCTTCCCGCCGACGACGCGGACGAAGCGGAGGACGACCTGCCGCGCATCACGATCGTCGGACGGCCCAACGTCGGCAAATCGTCGCTCACGAACGCCTTGCTGGGCACCGAGCGCAACATCGTCACGTCGATCGCCGGAACCACGCGCGACTCGATCCACACGCGCTACAACAAGTTCGGCATGGACTTCTACCTCGTCGATACGGCCGGCATGCGCAAGAAGGGCAAGACGATGGAGGACCTCGAATTCTACTCGGTGATGCGGTCGATCCGGGCCATCGAGCAGTCCGACGTCTGCGTCCTGATGCTCGACGCGCAGCAGGGACTCGAATCGCAGGACCTGAACATCCACAACCTCATCGTCCGCAACCGCAAGGGGTGCGTGATCGTGGTGAACAAGTGGGACCTCGTGGAGAAGGACAGCAACACGATGAAGGAGTGGACCGAGTTCCTGAAAAAACGGCTCGCCCCGTTCAACGACATTCCGATCGTCTTCACCTCGGTGCTGAACAGACAGCGCATCCTCGACGTGCTCCAGACCGCGATCCGGGTGCACCAGTCGCGCAAACGCCGCATCTCCACGTCGGAGCTGAACGAGGAGCTGCTGCCGCTGATCGAGAACTACCCTCCCCCTGCAACCAAGGGCAAGTACATCAAGATCAAGTACGTCACGCAGTTGCCGACGCCGACGCCGCAGTTCGCCTTTTTCGTGAACCTGCCGCAGTACATCAAGGAGCCCTACCGCCGCTTCCTGGAAAACAACATCCGCGAACGGTGGGATTTCGCCGGAGTGCCCATCCAGATCTATTTCCGGCAGAAATAGGCCACGGAACCATCGCCCGAGGCGGCGCATTCCGGCAGTCGGGCTCCGACGCAAGCGAAGTCCCGGCGCCCCGCAGGCCCCGGCGCGAAAAAGACCCGCCCCGAAGCGACGACGCTTCGGGGCGGTTTCCGTTCCGGGAGGCAGAGGCTCACCGGGCGATGATCTCGAAAACCTCGGCCGGACCTTCGAGGGCCACCGAGGCCGCACCGTCCGCCAGGGCGAGGCGGAAGAAGGGTTCGCCGACCGCCATCTCGGAGAGCACGCTGCCGTCGGCGGCAAACTGCCGCACGCGGAGTCCGCCCTCTCCGGGCAGGTCCAGCAACAGCACATACTCCCGCACGCCGTCGGGAACCTCGAACGCAAGGCGTCCGTCGCTGCGGAACGACGTGCCGGGATCGCGGTCGAAGGCATAGAGCGCCCGCTCCGCATCCGCG
Organism: Alistipes dispar; assembly: GCF_006542685.1. NCBI lineage: Bacteria > Pseudomonadati > Bacteroidota > Bacteroidia > Bacteroidales > Rikenellaceae > Alistipes > Alistipes dispar. The sequence goes on from NZ_AP019736.1 coordinate 318,553, forward strand.
GCCTCGACACGGAACCCGAGCCGTTCGGCGCGCACGGGATTGACCTCGAACGAGCGCACGGCCGCCCAGTTGGTCCTGGGCGAGTCGAGGCGCAGCAGCCGCACGTAGCGCGCTCCGACGGGTTCGCCGCACCATTCGATGACGTACTGCCGCCGCAGGTCGTCGAGCAGCGGATGCCACGTCCGTCCGTCGGCCGAGTATTCGAGCCGCGCATGGTCGAAGTAATCCACGTCGTCGGTCGAGTTCCGGCCCTGAAGGATCGTCACCTCGGAAACCTCGCGCAGGGTTCCCAGATCGACGCCGATCCAGTCGCCGGCCTGCTGCGCACGGCCCGAAGTGTAGAAAGTCCCGGGGTCGTGGTCGAGCATCAGGCGGCTCTGCGTCGTGGCGAGGGTCGGGAAGGACCCGATGCCGCGGGCCGAAGCGGGCCGGTCGCCCGTCAGGCGCGTGAAGAAGCCCGCGGCCATGTCGTCCATCGCCTGCTCGTAGAAGGGCTGGAGCTTCATCGTGCCGGACTTGTGGGCCTCGTAGGCACTGCGGTCGGCGGCGCTCATCCGGTTGCGGACGTAGCCGCACCAGAACGCCGCGTCGTCGCCCGTCTCGTAACATGCGATGAGATCGAGCGTCCGGAGCCCCCGTTCGCCCAGCTTGCGGAACTCCGCGAGCCACGGCCGCAGCTCGGCCAGCAGCTCCCGGTTGGCGCAGCGCTCCTCCAGCACGCCGGGCGCCGCAACCACCCGCTCGAACTCCTCCCGCAGGGCCGCGGCCTGCCCGGGGGTGTAGTCGGCGATGCGGAACGTCTCGGTCTCCCACGACTCGTCGCGGCGGTAGCCCGTCTCCGTGTCGCACGAATGGATGGCGAAGGTGCGGTACGCCTCGCGCGCCTCGGGAACCAGCTCCGCGAGCCCCCGCTCCCAGTTGTCGATCGGATTGTAGGCCGCCGTGTTCCACGTGTAGTCGGCCACGCCGTAGAGCGCCAGCTTCGACGCCTCGCCGTGTTCCATCGGGTTGCTGACGAAGCCGCACAGGTCGTCGGTCGTAAGCGTCGTGTCCAACCCATAGACCGGACCCTGCATCAGGATATGGCGCGCATAGTCCGTCACCGGATAGTTCCACCAGTAGAATGCCGGACGGCCGATACGCGAATCGACCCACGCGAGCGTCTCGGGCGTGAGGTCGCTGCACACGACGTCGCCCGTCCAGAAGACCCGCACCGAGGGGTCGAGCGTCCGCCCGTAGATGGCCAGACTGCCCTGCGGCGTGGGATTCGCCCAAAGCCGCGAATAGTCCGTCGGGCAGACCACGAGCGGTGCGACATCGCCCTTGGCGCGGACGAAATCGGCATCGAGGCGGTTCAGCAGCTCGGTCTGCCGCCCGGGGTCCGTGCCGTCGCCCGAAATGTCGTCGAAGAAGATGGCGAAGGCGCGCACGCCGAGGTCGTACATCCATTCGAACTTCCGCACCAGGTTGCGGTAGTCCTCCTCGTTCCAGCGAATGTCCTGCCCGGGGTGGATCGCCCAGACGAAATCGACGTAGTTGCGCCGGCACGCCTCGACCAGCTCGCGGATCTGCCGCGCCTCCGATTCGGGATACGGCAACCGCCAGTCGGGACTGCTATGGTAGGGGTCGTCTTTCGGGCCGTAGAGGTAGCTGTTCATCTTGAAACGTCCGTAGAAGTCGATGAGCGACAGCCGCACGGCATGCGGCCACGGCGTGCCGTAGAAGCCCTCGACGACACCCCGCGTGGGCAGGTCGGGATAGTCCGCGATCTCCACGAAGGGCAGCCCGCCGGCCGCGGCCGGACTTTCGGCGATCTGCCGGAGGGTCTGTACGGCATAGAAGGCGCCCCGCTCGTCGTAGCCCGTCAGGGCGATGCCCGAGCCGTCGATCCGGAGCGCATAGGCTCCCGACAGGGGTTTCACGCCGCACCGGGCAGCCGCTTTCGCACCGAACTCGACGGAAAGCGCCACCCCTTTCCGCGCGAGGGGCAGGAAGCCCAGGTCGGCGGCGAAACGCGTCCCCTCGCCCCGCAGGCGGACGCCGCCCGACACGTCGAGACGCCCCTCGCCGCGGACGAGGCTATGGGGCACAGGATTGAGGGGCAGGCCGCCGTGATCGACGGCGTGTCCCGGCACGGGTCGCACGTCCTGCGACTCGGAACGCTGCGCGGCGAGGTCGAAATCGGTCTCCTGCCCCGACAGCGGGCCGCAGAGGAGCAACCCGGCGGCCAACAAAGCAAATCTGGTTCTGGTCATCGTTGAAAAGTAATTTGAGTTCTCGTCTCGTTACCCGGTCGTTTACCGGACCCGGTTCATCCGGACGTATTCGAATTCGGCGAACGACGTCTCGGGACCTTCGTAATAAAGCCCCGGACGGGCGACGCGGTCCCATTGCAGCAGTTCGCCCGGCTCCACGGGCCGCGTTCCGGCCTGCTGCCACGAGTTGCCGTCGAGGCTGTACGCGAAGGCCGCGGGGCCGCCGCCCCGCACCTCCATACGCAGGTAGACGGGGGCATCGTCCGGAACGGCGAGAGGCCCGCCGAGCAGTTCCTCCCGTCCGTCGCGGACGAGGCGTACGGCCAGCCGTCCGTCTTGCAGTCCCCAGACCAGCAGGTTCCTGTCGTCGCCATAGAGCGTCAGGCCGCTCCATCCCGCAGGACGCGCGAGGCACGCCGTCTCCAGCGTGTAGTCCGTCGTCAGGGCGCGCAGGCAGAAGGCCACGCCCGTATGCACGCCCTCCTTCGCACGGCCGCTCAGGCAGAGCCGCCCGTCGGCCTGCTCGACGTCCGGCACGGCATAGGGATAGTTCCACGACCACTCGGGACGGATGCACGGCGAGGAGAAGTCGTCCGCGAAGTCCTTCACCGGCTCCTGTGCCGTGCCGGGCAGCGGCAGCGGACGCCACAGGAGGGCCGTTTCGCCGCCCTCGAAATGCAACCATCCGTCCTCGCCCAGCTCGATGCGGGAGAGGATCGGCTGACGCCCGAGGAAGAAGTTCTCGCCCGAAAGATAGGCATGGCAGAGGAAGAACATGCGGCCGTCGGGCGTGGTGACCACCGTGCCGTGGCCACAGGACTGCACCCCTTCGCCGCCGTGCAGGACCGGATTCCCGGCGTATTTCTCGTACGGTCCGCGGAGGTTTTTCGACCGCGCCACCGAAACGGCATAGTCGCTTCCGGGGCCGCAGCAGCCGTTCACGGCATAGATCAGGTAGTAGTAATCGCCGAGTTTCATCCAGTGCTGGCCCTCCAGCCCCCGCCGCGCATCGTCGCGCAGCAGGCTGAACGGCTCGCCCTCGAGCCGCAGGCCGTCGTCCGAAAGGCGGCAGGCCAGCAGTTCGATCGGCCTCCGGTCGAGGCCGTAGGCCTTCCACGAGATGTAGAGTTTCCCTTCGTCCTCCAGCACGAAGGCGTCGATGGCCTCGGTGCCCAGCGCGACGACCGGACCGTGGTCCGTGTAGGGGCCTTCGGGACGGTCGGCCGTGGCCACGCCGATATACGACGTGCCGTCGCTCTTGCGGCGGGCCGTATAATAGGCGTAGGTCCGCCCGTCGCGGTGGAACAGCTCCGGGGCCCAGAACGACGAGCGGGTCCACTCGGGCTGCTCTTCGAACAGGTGGCCCGCCTGCGTCCAGTTCACCAGGTCGCGCGAAGTGAAGAGCGGATAGAAAGGCGCCCACTCCGAAGAGGTTCCGCAGGCATAGTAGGTCTCGCCGACGCGGATGACGCTGGGATCGGGCAGGTCGCCCGGAATCACCGGATTGGAAAAGGTTCCCGGCTGGGCGGCGGCGCTCAGACAGCCGCACGCGGCAGCGAATGCGAACAGTAGTTTTTGCATAAAAGTCGGTCTTAGCGTTTTTTCTCCGGACAAATATACGAAGAACTCGCGTAAAAACGAAAGAATCGGATAGATTAAGATAAGTGACTGACACTAAAGAAAGTCAAGCGGTCTATCTCTCTGTCTGTCCGACTCATCAAAAAGTAGGATTGTGAGAGGTTAAGAAGGGCGATTGCTACTTATCCGTTGCCTTTTTCGGCCCGGAAAAATTCGCTGAAAAACACCCTGTCGAACCGTTTGCTACCGCAAAAAACGCTTGTATCTTCGGTATTCGCACTGTAAAGATAACCGTTTTTTTCGATTATCGGGAAAATACAGCCGCGTTTATTCGATCCGGGGTTCTGTTTCGCTGTTCTGCTATATTTTTCATAGCTTCAAATAGCTCTATATCAACTAATTTTGCAATTAGATAGATAGAGTTATGGAACAAATGGATGTAAGGGTCGCGTTCTACCTTAAAAAGAGCGAAACGAATGCCGATGGTTGTTGTCCTGTCATGGCACGGTTGACCGTCGGCAACCATTCCGAGGCGGCTTTCAGTGCCAAGATGTCGGTTCCCGTATCGTCGTGGGAATCGGGCCGCGCCACGGGAAAGAGCGCTGCTACGCGGGAGATCAACCGGAAGTTGGACGAACTGCGTGCCTCGGCACTGGCCATCTACAAGGAACAGTCTGCGATACGGGAGGTCGTGACCGCCGAAGAGGTACGGGATCTGTTGCTGGGCAAGGCTTCCGGACAAACAACCCTGCTTGGTTATTTTCAAACGTTTATCGAACATTTCGAGAAGCGCGTGGGTGTAAACCGCGAGAAAGACACGCTCAGATCCTATCGCTATGCCCGTAATTGCGTCTCCGCTTTCCTGCAAACACAGTATAAACTCTCGGATATTCCCTTTGCTGCCCTCGACCGGTCGTTCATCGACAGGTACGACCTCTACCTTCGGACGGAACGCCGCATCGCGCCGGGAACTATCGTCCTGCTGACCACAAAGCTGAACACGATCGTCGGCGAGGCGGTGGCGGAGGGTATCATCACGGCCGACCCGTTCGCCGGGTACGAACCGAAGCGCCCCGAAAGGGTGCAGAAATACCTCACTGCCGACGAATTGCACCGGCTGATGACCACGCCGCTCCATCACCCGACGCTCTACCAAACCCGCGACCTGTTCCTATTCTCGTGTTATACGGGCATTCCTTACGGGGATATGTGCCGCCTGAGCGAAGACGATCTGGAAATTGCCGAGGACGGCGAGGTGTGGATCAAAACCACGCGCAAGAAGACGAAGATCGACTACGAACTGCCGCTGCTCGATATTCCCCTCCGTATTCTCGACAAATACAGGGGTATCGCGCCGGAAGGGAAATTACTTCCTATGTACGGCAACACTACACTCAACCGGGCTCTGAAACGTATCGCCTCGATCTGCGGTATCGAAAAGCGGCTCGTTTTCCACTGCGGACGGCATACCTACGCCACCGAAATCACGCTTTCGCAGGGCGTTCCGCTGGAAACGGTCAGTAAGATGCTGGGCCACACACGTATCGACACGACACAGATTTATGCCAAAGTAACCGATGACAAAATCGGCGCGGATACGCAAAACCTCGACAAGAAGCTCGCCGAGCGGTTTTCGATAGCTCTGTAATCACCTTTTTCAAATCCGAATCATCATGGAAACGAACAATAAGGAGATAAAACGCCGCAGTACGTTTGCCGTACTGTTCTATATCAATCGAACTAAAGTCCGCAAGGACGGCACCTGCCAGCTCTTGTGCAAAGTCAGCATCGACGCCGAATCGGCTCATATAGGTATCAAAACCGCCATCGAACCGTCGCTGTGGAATCCGGAAACAGGACGCGCGGACGGCCGGAGTGCCAATGCCCGCAAGGTAAACCGGGCCATCGACCTGCTGACCGAACAGATCGGGGCCCACTATCGGAGGATTCGCAACGACCTCGGCTTCGTCACGGCGGAACTGGTGAAGAACGCCGTAAAAGGCGTCGGACAGAAGCCGCTCACGCTGCTGGCCCTGTTCCGGGAACACAATGCAGAGTTTTACAAACGGGTCGGCGTAGATCGGACGAAAGAGACCTATGCCAGCTACGAAAACTCCTACAACCACTTGGCTGCGTTCGTACAACAGAAATGCGGGCAGGAAGACGTCACGCTCCGAAGTCTCGACAAAACGTTCTACGACGACTTCGACCTCTTTCTGCGAACGGAGTGCGATATGATGCAAAAGACGGTGCACGAACACCTGTACCGCCTGAAGAAAATGACCAAACGGGCTGTCAGCCAAGGTACGCTCCGCCGCGACCCTTACGGCAGGCTGCACCCGGAGCTGCCCGAACGCAAGAGCCGCCACCTCAAACTCGAAGACCTCAAAAAGCTGATGGAAACGCCCATCGACAAACCCAATCTTCAGCGGGTGCGGGACTGGTTCCTCTTCTCCACCTTCACGGGCTTGTCCTACTCCGACCTGAACCGGCTCTCGGATAAGGACATCACGCAGGCCGCTGACGGAACGTGGTGGCTTCATATACGGCGCAAAAAAACAGATACGCCCTCGGCAGTCCGGTTGCTGGAGGTTCCGTTGCGGATCATCGAGAAATACCGGTCTGAACGTCGAAGCGACAAGATTTTCAACCTTTACAGCCGGAAGCATCTTATCATACTTACGCGAAAACTGGGACAAGCATATGGTTTCGATATGACCTTCCATAAGGCCCGGCATAATTTCGGGACACATATTACCCTCTCGATGGGCGTGCCTATCGAAACCGTGAGCCGTATGATGGGACACAAGAGCATCACCACGACTCAGATTTACGCCAAAGTGACCGACAAAAAGGTGGGTGAAGATATGAAAGGGCTTAAAATGAGGACGAAAGACCGGAAAATAGTCTTATGCGAAGAGGATGTGAGCGTTATGAAAAAGAAACGGGCCCGGTCCGACAGAGAAAAAGCGGCGTTCGCTTGACGGAAAAGAAAAATATTCGTATAATTATCCAACTAATAATATCCAAACAATATGGCAACGACAGGAGAAAAAGCGACAGGAACGATAACGATCGAGTACAATACCGTAACCGTAACCCCCGGTGCCGACGGCGATGTGTGGCTGACCCCATCCGAGATTGCCCGTATGTTCGAGGTGTTCGTCCCGGCGATTACGAGCAATATACGGGCGATCTACAAGCACGGCGCACTGCGTATGTCGGAAACCTCGAATCTTCCGACGGCACATGCAGAACTGTATAATCTGGAAATGATCTCGGCGTTGGCCTTTCGGGTGGACACGCCCCAGAGCGCGGCGTTCCGGCGGTGGCTGATCCGCCGCCCCCATTCCCGGATGGTCGTGCTGAAGGTCTCGCAGGAGGAACGGACGGTAGTGAACTGACCTCGGAAAGAAAAAATCTGTCTAACCACCTTGATTCTAACGTTTTCGCCCCTGTCGGAATTCATCCTGACAGGGGCGATCTTCAATCTCGGGAATTTGTCAGACAGCCCTTCTTCTCGTTCCGGTGTTACAGCAACGCCTTATCATCCGTTCCGTTATACGAATCCCGGAGTAACTTTTCGATCTCCGACTCCCGGTACAGCACTTTCCCGCATATCATGTAATAAGGGAGTTTCCCCGAGCTGCGGTATTCCTGCAACGTCCGGCGGTGGACTTTCAGCCGCTCCGAAATTTCCTTGTCCGTCAGATACGACTCGCCGCCCAGAATCAGGCGATGGTTCGTACCGAATTTTTCCAGCCCCTTTTCGATACGCTTTATCAGGTCGAACACTTCGGTCTCGCTACTGTCCGAGCCCTGCACAATATTATTTCTCATAGTTTATTTCTTCGTTTACTTTTTCGATTGTTTCAACAATGCCTCTACGTCTTGCGGCTTATAGTAGATTTTATGTCCGACTTGCGTGTAGGGAATGAGCCGTTTTTCACGATATGCCTGAAGCGTCCTTTTGGCGATGCACAGCATCTCGCAGACCTCCTCATTGTCGAGCCAACGTCCTAAGCGTTTTTGCTGTTTTGCATTCAGAGCCTCGATCCTTCCGGCCAGCGTTTCGAGTTTGGCCACCATAGAGTCATAGACCCGTTTTTCGATCATTATCATCTCCATAATTACAATGTTTAGCTTTCCCGGAACCCAAAAATACTTTATGGAATACACGTCCGAGCCTTTTGCCGACGCAGATGTAAGGGTTGACGTCGCTATATGCCACGGTTGGCGTCGCCGCTTTGAATTTGTAAAAGCGAGGAAAATATGCGAAATTTGAGTGGCTGAAACAGTTATATTTGATTATGCTTCTGACTTCGATGACATATAGGGAGATGTACGACCATCTCGCCGCTGACAAATACAAAGTAGACATCAAGCAAGAATACCTACGGCCCAAAGCGATTAAAGCATTTCGTAAAACAAGCCGTTTTCCTGCGTGGGAACTTTATGAATATAAGATTCCGGCAACCAACAATCAGTATATCATTTATTTTTATGCAGAAACCAGGACCCGTGCAGAATATCCCGAAGTCGGCTCTTTCTGTATTGTTTATGCAGACAAACATCGGTTTGTCGTTCAATGGGGTGCAAGCGGGTATAAGCACACCCCGGATAGCAAAATGGTAGGCGTCAGGCAAATCAGTGCCTATACATCCCATTTTTTTCAACGATACAGGGAGCGTTTCTTAAAAGACGAATCGCTGAGTGCTAATGAAGTAGCTGTAAGATATTTTTCCCGGAATACTACCGTCATGCCCCTCCAGCAAAATGAGGGCATCAACCGCAACCATGAAAAATACGGAGAATATGGAAAGTATGCCTTTCGTATCAGGGACGGGATCTGTTTTACCTACATGAAAGCAGAGGGTATGATAAGTGAGGACGGTGACAGGCATAAGGATAAAGTAGATACCGTATATGTGTGCTACACTACGTTTATGAACGAATCCGGTATGACTGAAAGCCAGCGTAATGCTATCTTTCAAGAACATTGTATGCAATGGCGGCAATTATACGATACATTCCTGAGTGAAGCTAAAAACGGGACTATCACCCTGCGAATTGAACCTTAACTGCTTTTATTTAGGAATACTAACAATTCAGTGCCAAATCTTAGCTTGTTAATTTGATGATGCAAACCGTTGAAAACTTTAACAATGACAACATAAACATCGCTCTATGATTACCAATTTCAGCTTCGGAGTACCCGGCGAGATAGCAGATGCCGATTACCCGATGCCGCTCGGGAACTATTTCGACATCGAAAAGGATATGATGCAGGTCGGCGGCGAGTTCCTTTTAGTCCGGGACGAGGAGAGTAACTTTTACTTTCTCTGCACCGACGACTGCGACATCGAACTATTATGCCGTGCTTATGATTGGTATATCGTATCGTCCGGCCGTTTCAACGACCGTTTGCGGATCGGCATGGGGCTGGCCGGAGAGGATGCTTACGGCAGCGAGATGTTCCGGATCGAGCTATTTCTATTAGCCTATTTTCTGCAATTTCAAGTGTAAGTTTTTTGTTTCCATAACGTCTTATTTATCAATTATTCTATAATCGGGATTGACTTTCATTTTACTCCGTATCGTTATATCATTGAAAAGTTTACGGATACAAAGAATGCCTAAGCTATCACCTAATTGAGGAAACTTGCGATGAAACCTTTTTGAAAGTAAGTGTAAGCGCAAAGAATGCTTTTCTTCGTCCTTATACTCGAATTGCTCTTCAAACATAATCTGATTGTTCCGTTCTCCTCTGACAATGATAGTGGCTTCTTTACTACCGTGATCTTGTACTTCAATTGAAATAATTGTCTTGTTCATATTTACAAATTTTCCTTATTTTATATCTGAAAACTTTGGGCTTATAACTAAATGATTTATAGTAGCATTATTAAAGCATTTATTCTATTGCTCAGATGAAAAACTTATTCTAATTTTGCGGTATAACACTAAATAATCAGAATTATGGATAGCATACGTTTTAATGAAGAAGATTTTAACGGGTACTTAGAACAACTCATTGAATCAGGCAGATTGGATTTAATGCAATCAGGCATTACAAAATTAGTGATAGACAAAGGATATGATGCTCTGTCTCCTAAACAAAGAAAAGTATTTGACTATATGATAGACACAAATACCGTTGAGAGTTGTGAACGTTGTGCATGTGATATTCCTTGGTGCGAAATGCTTGAAGCTCTTGATAATGGTGGCTATTGTAATTACTGCCAACATATGATGGAGAAGTTGGAAGATGAGTAAGAAATAACGGGAATAGCTATCAAGGTTATTCCCGTTACTGTTTAATCAGTTATAATAAATCAGACAAGCTCATTTAGGGTATTGTCGTAAATACTCACTTCAGATAAATATTGTGCATTTTTTGTTGTTCTTCATCCGGTTCGCGCAAAAAAGCTAATACTAAATATAATGTTTGAACGGCAATACTCCTGTTTTGATATCTTTTCCAGCGGTGAGGATTTCGCCGATAGAATCAGCGAACTTCAATGTGACAGGAACGCCATCCCCATATATACAAGCATTATAGTTTAGTTTTGTCAAACTTAATATGTCTTTACAAACGACTTCAATATCAGCTTCTCCTCTGGTTACGGCTACATCAATGGGATTAGGGATTTCCAATCCAATTTGAGTTTTGAATCGGGGAATAAACCCCTTTGTCCAAAGGAAGGCTTTTCGATCATCGTATTGCAACATCATTCCTCGGGGAACGCAATACGAATATTGCCGATATAGCTTAAAAGCACTATTCTCCCGTATTCTCACTCCGATGATTCTGGATTTTCCCTCGACAGCTTCTTCAAACCCAGCCCATTCAGGATCATCAAAAAATGTTTTTGCATGAATGAAAATTTCATTGGGATAACATGCAAAGCGACTATAGTATGCTTCTAAAGATTGAGAGACTACCTCAAAAGCATCTTGCTGTGAAAGATGAAATTCTCCGGTAGTAGGATTCCACCATGGCCCCACATTCCCTCTAAAAACCATTCCATCGCCTGAATCAAGAAACATCTGAGCTGCACAACAAGCATTTTTGTTCTTTGTATCGCTTTCTGTTTTCTTATATACTAATCCCAAATAACAAACTCCATCTCTAATCTCTCCAAGTTTCCACGGAAGACCTCCTAATTTATAATAGAGGGTATTAGATATGTTCCATGCTTTAGCTGTATCAAATTTTTTTTCTTCCTCAATTTGCTTATCGGTTAACAGATTCTCATAGGCTATTTTACTTTCCCGAATTATCTGAGTGACGATTTTTGCAGATAATATTTTGGCTTTTAGCTGATTGTGAAAATTGACTTCAAACTCATACGCTTCTCGAAGGGTATCTTTTTCCTCTTGGAAAAACATATCCAATTGGGTCGAATTCCGTTCATTTTTCTTAAGCCCAATGTTAATATTATCTTCCGATTTCGGAATTTTCGAATTTGGTCTGCCGAATTTATAAATATCCTCTGGTATTACGACAAACCAAACATCCACAGGCATCTCTTCATGCTCGGTATACCGTATTAACGGCTGGACATATAGATTCACTAAATTATGAACTCGTTGATGAGAATCCGTGTATTTTAGGTATTCATCAATATCCTTTTGCTTAATATCAAGTTGAATAATGTTATCAAAATTGATCGATATGCCGAAGGTAGATTCTAATCCCGGGAAATTTGGTCGGGCAATGGATAAATCCCCATTAACAATAGGACCATGTATCCTTTTCAGATAATCAATCATTTTTCTCCTTAAGTTAGCCGAACCGATGATACCGATATTTCTAACACCTTTAATCCTTTTATGATCAAAGGGACCAAAAAGCATTAAACCATCCCGGGGGTCAATTGCTGTTTGGCCACTACCGAATGTCAATGATGGCTCACTGATGTATTTGAGAGTAGGTTCAATCATTTGTTTCCTCTGCCGTTAAATCTTCGTAATAATCTTCTATTTTATCAATGCTCATTTCGGTGTCTGGATCTATGTATCCTATTTCACTTATAAGCATTTCCGGCCATTCTTTCAGCTTGACTTGCTTTCCCGGCGTCGTTACCTGAATGCTTATTTCTCCCTCTTTATTTTTTAGACGCTGAATAAATGCGAGCAATAAATCTCTCCATTCTTTATTAAAAAGGTACTTTCCTTTTTTCCTTCTGAAAGAGTGCTGCTTTTTTTCATCATCTATCAATTGAGCGCCGTCCGATGTAAACAGAATATGTGATTTAAGAGAAAACCCAATAAACGGGCATAGTGTCGGTTGAATAGAGACTCCATAATGCCAAAATCCCACTCCTCGCATTTCTCCTAATAGAGCTTTTGCCTTTTTCCTTGTACTTTCAGGATAGATAAATTTTACTTTCGTAATTTTATCATATTTCGGGAGAAAATAAGCAAATCTCTTATTCGACATTTCATGCTTCCATAAGCCAGCACGTCTGAATAGATTGGCAATTACACAATACATCAGCCTCTTGAAATGATTCTCGACATCTCTATGTTGAGGAAACTTCTCAGACATGAACCCATCTAAAATATCTGTTAGAGAAAATGCAAACGTGTGTTCTGGCCTAACTTCAATCATTTCATTATCTCTTTGAACGGAAAAATTCAAATTTCCATCAAACGAAGAAATACAATTGGATAATAAACTAATCGGAATTTCTTTATTCAGGTCTCTGATGGCTTTAGCTTGAGCGGTATTGGCAAATTGATACATATAGAACCTATTCGGCATTTCAGCTATCGACCACCATGAAGTATAATATCGCTCTTCGTGGGGTATAATTGAGCAGTTAGAAATATACTCATTTTCATACCATTCTGAAAATGAAGACTTCTGATTGCCGAAATTAGAAGGAACATTGTCTTTCTCCAGTTTTTTTAGCAGTTGCTTTAATCCATCAGCCCAATTATTATTAAATGGAATATGGTTAATATTAGGTTGTCCTATTACTAAATGATAGCTGGAATTGTCGATATGTAATGGTATGATAAAATCCTGCAATCCATCTTGTGCAGCAATACTCTTTGCGTATTCCAACTCATTTTCAATTCCTTGCCGAAGTATACCTTCTGTCGTTACAATATTTTTTGAATAAACGAACAAAACTTTTATCGAACGATCCAGGGCTTTTTGAATGGTTGCCCAAAAACGCTCTCCACCCAGTAACCCTTCTTTATCTATCCAAACCTTATATCCTAACATCTCCAATCGGGAAGCAATCCAGATGGAAAAATCGTTATCTGCCGGGGTTGCATGACTTATAAATATCGTATCTCTCATAACCTATCTTTCTCCTGTTTCTTTACTGCCTTGCTTTGATAATTCTTTATAATAATTCCGTCATATATACGGGCAAGCAAAAAATATCCTTGTCTTTCTTTAGATCTTTGGTATAGAGAAGATACCTGTGAAGGATTCTCGCCGAAAACTTTTGCTGGAATTTATCGAGGGATTTGTGTGAGTTATATCCGGAAGATTTAACTTCGATAGGGCATATCTTGTCTTTACGCGAAAGCAGGAAATCTATTTCATAACTGCGGACAGTTTTATTCTCTTCTTCGTCTTTCACTGTCTCCTCCTTAAATGTATAGTAGAAAAGTTCATTGCCTGCACTCTTCAACATTTGGGCGATTGCATTCTCGTATACATACCCCAAATCTGTACTGAGTTTATCGGAAAGGAGCTTCCGGTATATCACATTTTCCGTATAGTCGCGATCCATAAAAGCGAGCGTAACGAACAATCCCGTATCAGCAAGAAACATCTTGAAATAGTCGTAATCAGCATGAAGAGAGAATCCTACACTGGGATCATTCGCATGATAGGCAAAGTTTACCGTCATGGAATCTGCCATATCCATCAACAACTCACTGAGCCGGGCGGCTGTCGCATTCTCAATCACGCTTCCTACCTTATAACGTGTCGTATTGCGGGAGAGTTCTGCCGGAATTGAGGTAAACAAACGCGAAGCACGTCCTGTCGGATCGATTTTACGGAAATCATCGATATACAGTTCGAGGATATTTCGTTTTACCGCATCTATGGCTGAAAAATCATTCGATTCAAGATATGCATTTACAGCCTGCGGCATACCGCCGATGAGCATGTACAGACGGAAATTGCGCATAAGATCACGATTGACGGCATCACCCAAAGACTTAAAATTTTGATACGAGTATCTGAGCAACTCATAAGTCTGGAGTTTATCGATAGCCCATAGGAACTCTTCGTAGTCCAGCGGATACATTGCGATACGTGTTTCTTCGCTCGGTATCACGATTCCTTTCACATTTTTTTTGATGGAAAGGAGTGACCCCGTTTCAATATAGTCATATCGGTGATCCTTTACAAGATGCTTGATTGCCTGTCGTGCAGGAGAGAATAATTGTACTTCATCGAAGATGACGACCGATTTTCGTTCACGCAACGATACATTGAATAGGGACTGAAGCCGCAGAAAGAAATAGTTTAAGTCCGAGATATGGGTAAAAAGTTCTTTTACAGCCTCGTCGGCTATCGAAAAATCGATGATGATGTAGGTTTCATACTCTTTGCGGGCAAATTCTTCGGCAATGGTTGATTTGCCGATTCGACGTGCTCCTTTTATCAGAAGTGCTGTTCGACCATCACTTTCCTTTTTCCACCGGAGCATTTGCTCATAGATTTTGCGTTTGAATATTTTCTCAGACATAATTGAAGCCTTTTATTTTCCACAAAGATACGTATTTTGTCGAAAATGAAAAAATGTTTTTAGCTCTTTCTGTTGGAAAATGGAAAATGTTTTTGTGCTGATTTGCCGAAAATAGGAAAATATTAAGAAATTCATTTTGCGTTTGAGATTATAAAAACGAAAAATGAAACATATTGTTGCCAACCGATTTCTTTTCTCTGCGGCTATTTTTTTAATGTATATCTCGATACAGAAATACGAATTGCTGGGTTCCGAGCAGCGGACGGAACTCGGAGTCCGGACAGACGGCGACGGGCAAAACCTCATTGCGCGGTGTTCGTTCTGCGGCAAAGAGGAGAAATTCGGCGTCTACTAATCACCTTGAGTTTATATGTATCACCATATTTAAGGTTAAAACTCAATATCTTTTTTCAAATCGAGGCTTTTTGTGCTCGATGTGCGGGCAAAGGGCTGATCCGTTACGCCCTTCGCCACAGTTATTTTCCGCACTTTTCATAACCTTTCTCCTCATTTATAAGCCGCCTTCACGAACCCGGTGCGGATGGTATCCGGTTTCAGAAGCGAAGGTATTTACGGGCTGCACGCCCCTGCAAGATCAAGCCGCGGGGCGGTTTTGCGAAAAATCTTCCTCTTTCCCTTCGGGCGAGCGTATTTCCCGCAAAAATCTTGACATGGGCTAAGCCCTTCTTTTTCATGCTCCTGAAACCAGATACCATCCACACCGGCTCCGCTACGGCATAAAAAAAAAGTCGAAAGGTTATGAAAAGCACAGAAAATAAGAACAGGAAACCGAAAACCTCCAACCTTCCACTCAGCATGGGTGCGGGTTTGCGGGCAGGGCTGAAAATCGGGGCTGTCGCGCTGGGTTTTTATCTCTTCGGGAGCGGCTTTGTTTGGGTCGTTTTGGCCTTTCTGTTCTGCTATGACCTCCTGCGGGGCATCCTTTCCTGTCTTTTATCTCTCGTCGTTCTGATCGGCTTTTTCTCCTTTCTCTTTTCCCAAATCTTCTAAAACCTTGAAAATCATGGCAAAGTATTATTCCCTACTCGGCGGTACGACCACCGACACCGAAATCCAAGTCGCAAAGGAAAACCAAATCGTCATTTCTGAAGGCCCCGGCGCAATGCGCGACCGACTTGTAATTTACAAGGTCGAACACGGTGCAAACGGATATATATACCATTTGATAAACCTCGAAACGAAGGCGATCCGGTGCACCGACATCCTCCGGCCATACTCGCAGAAATTCGGTATCGGCATGTACTACACCGACGCGCCCGCGGAATTTATGGACGCTTTCGAGGTTGCCGCCCTTGTTGCCGAAGCCGAGCAGAAAGCAAAGGACGAAGCCGACGCGAAAGCCCGTGCAAAGGCCGAACACGACCGGATCGCGGCAATCGGTGCGGAACGACTGCGCCGGATTATGCCCGATAACGTGCAGGGGGTCATCGTGGCCGAACTCAACGAAACGGAATACACAGACCCCTCCTACGAGTGCCGGGAAACCCGGAGCGTCCGCACCGTAATACTCGGCTTCTCGACCACCTCCCGCAACGGCTTCGGGGAACTACGGAAAGCCGCCGCCAACCTGCCCGAAACGGCGTATTTGGCCGAATATAACAAAGATTATGAACTCCGTTACCCCGGTTTCACACTCGGCAAGAGCCCCTCTTATGGTTGGAGCATCCACAAAATGACCCACTACACCCGCGAGGGATTTATCGACGCTCTGGCCTATATCGCCGGAGATGAGAATAATATCCGGCTCAGTAGCCCCAAGCCGGAGCGCACACCGGAACAAGAACAAGGGCAAACCTCTGTTCAAGGTGATTTTATCCTCGTGAACTACTCCGAGAAAGCGATAGCCCTATTCGGAGATACGAAGCCCATAAAGGACGCATTATCCGACCTCGGCGGACGGTTCAACGGGCGACTGACCTACCGCGGAGAGAAATGCGCCGGGTGGATCTTTCCCAAAGCGAAAGAAATGCAGGTGCGCGAGTTAATCGGCATGGCCGAATAATCCCGAAGTCCAATCCGGGGGCGGTAGCCCCGTCCCCACATAAACCAACGAATCATAAAAATCCGAAAATATGAAAACCATTTATCTGCAAAGACAAGGCTCGACCGACACGTTTAACACCCTCAATGCAATCAACACGGATTTAGGGTATTACATCGAGGTCAAAGCGTGGAGCGACAACCGCTACAACATTATCATCGTATCGACCCGTAAGCAGGACGACGATACCAAAAACAAACGGATAGAAATAACCGCCGTTTATCTCTCATTGTCCGACGCCTTCAGACGGGTGGAAAAAGAACTGCGGGAGGAACTCTCCGAGGATGCGACCATTTCCGACACGATAGAAAAATACTGCCATAACAGCCCCTCCTACAAAGGATTGGCAGACAAATATTTGGCGGTTTGTTTCTATGAAAAAGCCACTGAAACGATACGCCTGTACCCCGAAAATTACTGCCTCGTCTCTTTCCGGCACAAGGGGACGAAAGACTACCTCCGAATGGACGGCGCAACGGCGGAATATCTGCCCATATTGGAAGAACAGGCCAAGCAATACGAAAAGGAGCAGAGTTGGACGTGCCACAAGGATAAATCCGAGGAGTTCAGACGCGAACGGTTCGCGTGGCTCATCGGGGAAGCACTCAAGAAAAAGGATTGCCACCGTAAATTCTATCTAACCGACACGCTTATCAAGTAATCCGCAAAGACAGTAATCCAATCCGGGGGGGGCGGTGGCCCCGATCCCCTGCAAAAAAC
Source organism: Alistipes dispar (assembly GCF_006542685.1). NCBI lineage: Bacteria > Pseudomonadati > Bacteroidota > Bacteroidia > Bacteroidales > Rikenellaceae > Alistipes > Alistipes dispar. The sequence continues at coordinate 335,898 of NZ_AP019736.1, forward strand.
AACAGATATGACACTCAACGAATATATCACCCAAAGCGAACCGCAGGCTAATGTAAAAGTCATACTCCAAGAGGGCGAATATATCCAGCGTGATGCAATCAAAGTAGCCCCCTTTTCGGTTCATACGGCCGTCGATATTCCGGCTATTGCCGAGCACTACGGCATTAAAGACAATTATATCCGAATCGGAACCGCCCGGCAGTTGTTTACACGACATCCCCAAACAGGAGAACTGCGCGGAAGCATGTTTTTCCTGCCCGACGATGCCCCGGAGCCGCCCGAACTCACCCGATTTCTCCGGTTCTTAAAGGCAAACGAAGTTTTTCTCAAACAATGGTGCGAAGCGCATCCCGTCCGGGGCGATTTACAGGAATGTAATGCCCGGTTTAGAACAGCATACGCCGAATATCTCAACAGCATAAGGAACACTTATGCCCTCACGGACGAAGACATTGATTTTTGGCTCTTTTGAACATTCATCCGGGGACGGTAACCCCGTCCCCCATAAAAACAAACCATCATGGCACAAGAGAATAAAGCGACCGATTATTTCAAACAGACGATCCAAAGCTATTTACAGCGCCGGGCGCAGGAGGACGAATTGTTCGCCCCCCGGTACGCCAATCCCAAGAAGAACATCGACGACTGCATCACGTTCATCCTCAATTATGTGAAGCAAAGCGGGTGCAACGGCTTCGCGGACGATGAAATCTACTCGCTCGCCATGCACTACTACGACGAGGACGACATCGACATCGGCAAGCCCCTTACCAACTGCAAAGTTGTGGTAAATCATACGATTGTACTGACCGAGGAAGAAAAAGCCGAAGCACGACGCCAAGCCATGCAAAAGGCAACGGACGAAGCCTACCGGAAAATTACGCAGGGTAAGAACAAGACCAAGAAAGCTGAAACGGCCACCCAATCATCACTATTTTAATTCGATACACCATGAAACCGAGAAATAAATTCCAACAGAAAGCAGTCGAAGCAAGCAAGAAACTGCCACCGCTGACCCCGGCACAGGAACGCTGGGCCTATACCAAAGTTATCGAATCGGTAGGTCGGCGCACGAAAAAAGGTGTCGTTACCTGCCTCGACTGCGGTGAGGTATTCCATAATGACACCGAATGGAAACATTGCACCTGCCCCGCCTGCCGCACACGACTGCGGATAGAGGACACCCGCAAACAGAAATTCCAGCAAAGGGAATACGCCACCTATATAACCGCCTGCGACGGGATGCAGGTCGTGCGGGTGTTTATGGTGAATTATTATACCAAAGTCGGACGACCGCTGAACCGCTTTTGCCACGAAGTCATGCAACGGTGGATAGCCCCCGACGGCAAATACTGCACCTTCGCCCGGAGCCGGGTATGGGGAACGATGTATTACGACCAATGGATTTATTCGTCCGACTTGGAACTGCACGGCGAATCGTGGGTATATGACAATATTTACACGGACGATATATACCCCCGTATGAAACTTATCCCCGAACTGAAACGAACGGGATATAAGGGCGGATTGTACGGTCAGAACCCGACGACCTTACTTTGTGTCCTGCTCTCCGATAACCGGGCGGAATCCCTGCTCAAAATGGGACAGGACAGCCTATTACAACTGTATTTGGATGATAGCGGTCGCAGATTCGACAAGTATTGGCCGAGTATCCGTATCGCCGTCCGCAACGGCTATAAAATCACGGATGCAACGACATGGTGCGACTATATAGACGCTTTGCGAACATTGGGCAAAGACCTGCACAGCCCCAAATACGTATGTCCCGCCGACCTTAAACGGGAACACGACCGCTGTATAGCCAAAATCGCCCGCAGGGAAGCCGAACGGGAAATAGCCGAGAACCTCTCCGCATATCTTCAGAAAGAGTGCGCCTACCATAAAGCCAAATCCAAATTCTTCGGCCTTATGTTCACTGACGGGCAAATCGCTGTCCGGGTGTTGGAGAGTGTGAAAGAAATCATCATGGAGGGTAAGGCCATGCACCATTGCGTCGGCACGAACGGATACTATAAAAAAGCCGATTCGCTCATCCTTTCGGCCACCATAGACGGCAAACGCATCGAAACCGTAGAGGTGTCCCTCTCCCAACTCAAAGTTATTCAAAGCCGGGGCGTATGTAACAAACAAACGGAGTACCACGACAAAATCGTGCGGCTCGTAAACGACAATATGCCCCTTATCCAAAAGCGCATTGCCGCCTAATTCATCCACCCGAACTATCAAGATTATGCAACCGAGAAATAGTTTTGAACAGCAAATAGAAGAGGCAGGGCGCACACTCCGTCCCATCTCCGCCCGGCAGATACGGTGGGCGTTCGACCGATGCTTCGTCCGCTACGGACGCAGGACGACAAAAGGCGTGATAACTTGCACCGAGTGCGGACACGCATGGACGGACAAGGCGGCGCGGACGCATTGTATCTGCCCCGCGTGCCATACCCGGCTGACCATAGACGACAACCACCTGCGCCGGATTTACGACACGGCGGACTACGCCCTGTTTATGACCGTCCGGGGCGGGATGCAGGTATTACGCTTCGTACATCTGACCTACTATGTCCGTATCGGAGAAAGGGCGAAATACGTTCATTCCGAAGTCGTGCAGCGGTGGATCGCCCCGGACGGGCGATGCGCCACCCGTGCAAGACTCATAACGAACCGGCCTTTCTACAAAACGTGGAATTATACCACCTCGTTGGAACTGCGTCCCCATAAGCCGCTGTATAATATCCATCCCCGTTGTGTCCATCCCCGGCCGCAACTCCTGCCCGAACTGCGAAGAAGCGGTTACAACGGACAGTTTTACCACATATCCCCGCCGGAAATGTTCTGCGCCCTGCTGCGCGACAGCCGTGCCGAAACCCTGCTTAAAACCGGACAGGTTACGCTCTTGAAACACTTTGCCGAAAATCCCCGCACATTGGACGACTACTGGCCGAGTATCCGTATCGTTACCCGCAGCGGGTACGCAATTACCGATGCGGGAATGTGGTGCGACTATATAGACCTGTTGCGCTTTTTCAATAAGGATTTACGCAATGCCAAATATGTGTGCCCCGCCGACCTCGAAGCGGAACACGACCGCTATGTGGAACTGAAACGGAAGTATTACCGCAAGCAGAGAGAGCAGGAACGCATACGGGAAGCGATGCGCCATGAACAGCAATACCGGGATGCCAAAGGGCGCTTTTTCGGTATCGACCTTACGGACGGCAAAATCCATGTCCGGGTCTTGGAGAGCATCGAGCAGTTCCGGCAGGAGGGCGAAGCCATGCACCATTGCGTCTTTACCAACGAATATTACCGCCGGGACGATTCGCTGATCCTCTCGGCCTCGATAGACGGCCAACGGCTCGAAACGGTCGAGGTTTCGCTATCCCGATTGGAGGTGGCGCAAAGCCGGGGCGTATGCAACAAGGACAGTCCGTACCACAAGCAGATTATAAAACTCGTTCAGCACAATATGCACCTTATAGAAAATCGACTGACAGCGTAATCCTAAATCTATCAAATAATTAGAATCGGGGCGGCGAAAGCCGCCCATAACACCGAAACCATGAAAACAGACACGAATAAACTGAACCCGACCTACGAAATCCGGCAGAACGGAAAAACCGTACTCCGGTCGGATTGCGAGTTTTCGCTTCCGATGATTTTCAACAACCTCACGGGGCGAAATTTTGCAAAGAAATCGGAATATCACGATTATATCCGATTTATCGCTATCAAAGAAATGGGCTTTACCTACGGGGAAATAGAACTGGTCAAAAACGGAGAGGTCGTAGCCAAAGGACATATCACGAAGAAATAAAATCGGGGCGGCAACAGCCGCCGTTCAAACCTTTTATCAACCAAAAACAGACAAAACTATGGGAACATGGGGAGCAGGAATCTACGAAAACGATTCTACGCGGGATTATATAGACGGGATCATCGACAACATATCGAACGCCGTCCGGGACATTGTAAAGCGGGATTATACGCTGTTGCACGCAGGGATGCCCCAAAGCGACCTGTTCATGTGCTACATCGACCTGTTGAACGCCATTTGCAGCCGACACGACCTGCACACATCATTACCGGATGCAGAGGTGGTTCGGAAATGGAAAGCCAAATACATGGAGGTTTGGGAGTTTACCGTCGGCGAGTGCGATCCGGCAGAGGATTACCGGAGAGAAAGGGCTGTCGTATTGAACGAGAGTTTCGATAACCTGATCGCCCTTGCAAGTAAGAAAAATAAATCGACAAAACTATGAAAAATCAAAAACACGACGACAAAACGACAAGGGCGTATGCCGTCCTTGCCCAACTCGAAACCCGATACCGGGTAAGAATCTGCGAGCACGACCGCACGGCGATAGTCGTATCGGGCATTACCGAAAAACAACTCTCCGCCCTATGCCGGAGGTTGCATTGCTCCGGTATGTATAACGACACGGGACGGTTCGGGATCATCACCAATTTCGGAGAATATAAGTAACAATCGGGGCGGCGGCTGCCGCCCCATAACACCGACCGCTATGAAAATCATCTACAAAGAGGGAACCCGCAAGACCCTCGCAGAATCGACCGGAGAAGTCCGTAGCGCAGTCGCCACAGCATTGGAACTCGTCGAGGGCAAGCACGGATTCAGAACGCCTTTCGAGATATGGCGCAACTGTGAATTAGTCATAACCATCGGATATAATATCTACACAACATCCGTCGAGATACGTCCCCCGGCTATGGCTTATATCAAACGCCGGAGTAATTGGCACAACCGATACGCTTACTATGCGGCCGGAGCATTTCGGGGAAATAACGACAACGCGGAAGTAGAACTTATTTAATGGAGAACAACAATGAAAACGACAGAGGTAAACAAGGAATTGATAGGCAGAAGGTGCGAGTGCATCAGCTTCGGCACAATGGTTACGGGAGTAATCGAGGACATAACCGTTACGAAATATACGGCGGAGGTAAAAGTGCGTTACGACGAGCCCCAGCGCTGGGGTAACGAAATTTTGCACAGCGGTTGGGCGCATGGGGACAAGGACGACGAATCCGGCTCTTTGAAGTACCTGCGCCTGCTCCCCGAATCTGTCCGACCGGACTATGAAACACTTGTCGTAACTTTTGGCGAGCCTATCCGCACGCTGGAGCGCCGTATCTTCGACGATCCGCAGGCGTGGGGCGTATCGACCCTGAAGGAGTGGATCGACGGCTACGAAAGCACCCGCTTTACGCAAATCGGCGACCGCACGGCGGTCGTAACCTTCGAATACAACATGGCGAGCGTGCGTGAATGGCTCGCCCGGCATACCGAAATCGAAACCTGCAAAACGGCGTAACGATGGCACGGGAGAGAATCGACGACTGGATGCAGATGGCCAAAGACCTCGCCCGTGCCGAACGGGAACTGCAAATAGAACATTGGGTATATATCACGTTCGAGTACCGCGAGGACGACCGTTCGCGGGTCGTCCTGCATAAAATAGACATGCCCCGCAGGATGCTCGACCGCTGGCGGTGGCTCGTCGAGTGGCGTAGGGCCAAATACGTCTGCCAATACCCCCGTAAGGGCGTGCAGGTCTATCATTGTTACTACGACAAGCGGACGGGACTGCAAACCGGATTCGGCTCCCTGCTCTCGTGCGTGGCAGCGGCTAAAGCGCAGATTACGAAAGTCGAGCGTAAAATAGAGGAATACGTTAGTTACATGAGCGGTAACGATCTGTTTTTCGACCCGACGACAGACGAAAAATTGCGCTGCGCCAAAAAGAAATTGGCGCAGAAAAGGGCCAAGTTTGCCGAACTGTGCGCCCTGCTCCAAAGCGAGGTCGCCAAACACCGGGCCAATCCCGGTATCTACAAACTGTTCATCGGTTTTCGCAAGCTGGGTGAATTTACGGACATCCCGCAAGCCCGTAAATTCGCCGAAGAAAGCGGCGAAACAGGGACTTTCAACCTTATCGGCGACCGTTTTCGGGATAGTTGGTACCAATCGAAACGTATCGGAGAAGCCGGAAATTAAATCTTGAAATTCGGCGCAAACGAAAAATCGACGGTTTCAAACCGTCGATTTTTCGTTTGCGGAACGCCGCCCCGGAAGGAGTATCGGCATATCAGTCAGTAATTCTTATTGAGCCATATCCCGAAAAACTTGTCGTAAATGCGGTAAACGCCCTGCTCGTGCGTAACGAAATCCTTTTCGAGCAATCCTTTGAGCGCCGCCTGCACCGAACTCGGAGAAGGCAGACTGTATTTCTGAACGAACTCCCCGGAGGTAACGGCACGGGCAGCGCCTTCCTTGCTGATGGCGATAAGCAGCTCTTTCTGTCTTTCGGGCAGGCGGAACAATATCTCCTGATAGGTGTATTTGTAAGAGTCGAGAATATTGCCCAACGCTTCGGGGATCATCTCTGCCCTACATTCTCCCCTTTCCGGAGTGATGCCGTACAGCATGTTGAGCATCTTCTGCACATACCATGTCACCCCGTCGAAACGGTCGTAAATGTCGGCGACGACACCTTGCTCGATTTTTCGGCCGCTATTTTCAAAATGCCTGCGGGCGAAGTTTTCGTATTCCGACAACCCGATACACTCCAGATACATCATCGACACGCTTTGATAAAAGGGGCGCGAGGCGTTGGCGAACATATTGCCCATGACGTGCCGCTGGCTGCCTGCGAAGATAAAACGGGCGTTGCGACAATGTTGTATGTGGGTGCGCAGCAACGCTTCCACATTCTTTTCCGTGTAATAGGCCACCTGCTGAAATTCGTCGATGGCGACGATTACCGGACGGGAGGCTTTCTCCAGATAGCGGAATATCTCGTCGAGCGTCGCTTCCGTCGAGCGGATGTCGCCCAGTTGCAGGTTGAAGCTGGGATTACCCGCCGGGTCGAACGTAATGCCGCCTTGCAGGGATTTGACGCTGTTCCAGAAACTTTCGATGGCTTTTTTGCCGAAAGGCTTCAGACCATCGACAATGACCCGGCTCAAGGAAAATACAAGGTCGCGCAACGATTTGGTCGCATAAATATCGACGAAAAACGTATAATAGTTACCTTTGATCTCCGGATTGTTGAAACAGTGCTGTATAAGTCCTGTCTTCCCCATACGGCGCGTGGAGATCAGCGCCAAATTATTGCCGTTGGTAACTTCCCGAATAAGATTCTCGCTCTCTTGTTCGCGGTCGCAGAAATACTCGGCGGATTCGTAGCCGCTGGTTATAAAGGGATTTCTCAGTGGTTTCATAGAGTTGCATATTATTACGCAAAGATAATTATTATTAAATAATAATCAAATCTAAATCTACCTTCACCATGTTGCATATCTGCCGAACCGCATGATAATCTACGGTTTCAGCCCGGTTTTCTTTTTAGAATGTGCGGCCAGCTTTTTCGCCACGTCGGGCAGCTGCCTTGCCGGTTTTCCAACGGATGTTACGGCGGTTTCGGTCTGTTCTTTCGGGGCCGGAACCGGCGGTCGGCGAAGGTTGGGATAGTCATGCCGCAGAATATGGTCGGCCCGTTGCCGGATCAGAGCCATAGCCTGTTGTTTTTCCGTCTCTGTCGTGGCTTTGGTAAAGCGTTCGGCCAAGTTGTCGAACCAGTCCCGATAGGAGAAGAAATTGGGGAACTTATCCCGTATCATAGGGTCTGTGCACTCTGGCGAAGCAAGGTGCAACAGGCAGGCAATGTTATAGGTATGTTCGGACAAAAAAATATCCGATCCTTTATCCATCCTGGCGAAGCGAACGAAATTTTCTCTTGTCGCCGACATATCGTAACGTTCGCGTTCGGTATGGATACCGATTTCCGTCATATCCGTATAACAGTCGGCCGAAAGCACTCCGAACGGCTCCGGCTCGCTGCTGTATAGCCTGTCGAGATCAATAACGGGGTTGATCCTTGCCCGTTGCACTTCATCGGGTATTACGTCTATCGTTCTGAAAAACGTGATGTCAAGCCGGGGATCGAAAAATTTGTCTGCAAGGAAATCCTTATACCTCTTTTGCAATTTCCGTCCTTCCGGCGTATTATCGAACAGCAGTACGCCCCGGTCGGTCTCGATGCCCGTATAGGTATTGATTCCGAGAAGCTGCTCTCGATCGGAATACCGGGATACGGCCCGCCGATAGTTCGAATTTTTTTTCAATTCCTGCTCGGAATTTTCCGGCAACAACGGATCGAGGCCGTTCTGATAGCAGTATATGGCCGGATAGAGCCGGCAGGTGTCCAGCGGTTTCAAGCCCTGCTCCTTGATGGCATCCGACAGTTTGCGCGGAAACATCGGGATATTCTCGTAAGGTTTCCATACCCGGTCGGGGTCGGCAAAGCGGTAATGTACGAAAAAACTGTTCGGGTAAGGCGTCAGCCAATCTTTGAGTATTATTTCCGTGCAATGATTGATAAAATGACCGAAGTTTTTATAATATCTCCCGTTTGCCGATACAGCCTGTGTTTTTCCCTCCGGTGAAAGCATCATATAAACGTCTCCCGGCTCCCGACGGTCGCCGGAGTTCATCGTTCTGTTTTCTTCTGTCGTTTTCATCGCTATTGGTTTCAATCGTAGTTTTAGAATTTCGGTTTCATGGAGGATTTGCGCTGCGGTTTTATGGGCTGCACCCGCTCCTGTTGGGGCGTAACGTTCCGCAGGGTCAGCGATTCTTTCTTACGGTCGTAGCGAACTTCGCAGTTCTCGAAGATTTTGGTATCCGTTTCCACGTTCCGCAAGCGGATCGTTTCGCCCCCGTAGAGCCGTTTGCTGTCGTCATAGGTGATCGGTTGGCGGAGTAGCTCGTCCATCTTTCGGGCGAATATATAAACATTGTCTTCGCACCTGATCCGCCCCGGAGTGTAAATATCCAGTTCGGAATCGCTCTTAAAGGCATACAGGCACATATCCGCCGTGCGTATGTCGTGGGGAACCCATTGAATCGCCTGCGGATGATTTTTGACGGCGGCTTCGCCAACCTGCTGCGTGATGATCTCTTTCGGTACGAAGCGCAAGATATGCCCGTTTTTACGTGCGGCTTCCAACGCTACTTCTTCCGAAATGGCTTTGGGACGCATTACGGTCATCAAAAAGTCGATTGTTTTAGGATTATCCTGCTCCCGAACCATTTGCAGAGCTATCGACGGTTCTGTCAACGCACCGGCGATGCTGTAATCGGTCTTATCCTTTCCGTAAGTATTGTCGAAAGCCTCTTTGCACATCTCGTAAGTCCGGTCGTCTTCGGGTATTCCCCGCAGGTTCAACGGATTCTTCCTGACCAAATCCGTATAGAACTCCGGGCTTTTCATCGTTTCCGGGATAAACTCTATGGCATACGGACTGCGACGTATGGCTTCCATGCACAACTCCGGTGTTTTAAGGGCTTCCGGAACCATTTTGAGATAGCTTCCGTCGTACCGTACCGCCGTTTCGCACAGCTCCTTATCCTTGAATTTTTCGGGAATATTGTAGAACAGTTCGGGTTCTTTGGTGAAAATCATCTCCGCCAGCTTCGGGGTCATATAGTCCGGATTCATACTGTCCAGAAAATATTTGGTTCGAGAGTATCCCTCGCAACGCTCCAACAACTGCTCGTGGATCTCTTTGTAGGGAATGTACCGAAGTACCCGCAGGTCATAGCTCGAATACAATGCCTCATGGCACATCTCCCGCGTCAGCAGTTCCGGCTTGAAATACTGAATGGCGGCAGGGTCGTTCACCATCGCTTTCCGGTACAGGTCGGGGGTATGCAATGCCTCCGGCACATAAGGAAGTGCATGGATGCTGGACGATACGGCCGCCTCGCACATACGCTTCGTGCGCAAATGTTCCGGTACGTCGTGCAGCATGATCCCGTCGCTCTGTACCGCCGCCGTGCATACCGTCCTTGTTTTCCACCTCCCCGGCAGGGCCGTCAGACACGACGGGTCGGTACGAACCCCGTACAGGGCAATGTGTTCATCCATCACCTCCGGTTCGATGTCTGCCAGCAAACCTACCATATCGGCGCCTTCCTGCCGGTATTTTTTTATGCCTTCCAAACACACGTCGGCATAGGGAATGAATTGAAGGACGCTCCGGTTTTCGCGGAGTTTGGCCAGCGGGGCGTTAAGGGCCAGCCGGCACATCTGCGGGGTTTTTATCGCTTGGGGCACGAACTCCAACACCCAACCATCTTTCGCTACTGCATCCATGCACATCTTCCGGGTCTTGATCCGGTCGGGCACATAAGGCAGGGCCCATACATTGTTTTGCACCGCCGCTTCGCACAGGGCCTCTGTTCGGCGCTCCTGCGGCACGAACAGCAGCGCCGGCCCGTAACGTTCTACGGCGGCCTTGCACATCGAGGGCGTTTTCAGTTCCTCCGGCACATAGTCGAGCGCAAAATCCCAGCTTTGCACGGCCGTATAACACAGCTTTTCGGTGCGCATATCGCGGGGAACGTATCGGATATTTTCTCCGTCGATCTCGACGGCGCGGCGGCATACCGCCTCGGTACGCCGCTCCAAAGGAAGGGTCATCAACATATTATGCTTTCTGCCGCCCCGTTCGAGCAAGGCTATATCCCGTTTTTCCTGTTCTGTCATAAGGTTTTCAAATTAAAAATGCCCGACTTTGGCCGGGCAATGATGTTCGTTTGAGACTATTGCTCTTCGCCGCCCGTATCGCTGTCGTTCTGGAACGTGAAGCTCTTTTGCACCACCTGTCCCATATTGTCCTCGATATAGACGTCGATGGTCTGCTGGTCGTCGCTGCGGGAGGTGTAATAAAGGCGGAACGAGAAGCGTTCCAGCGGATAGCGGTCGTTGGGCAGGAACACCGTCCCGTCGTCCATCCGCAGTTCTCCCTTGCCGTCGGGTTGGAAATAGCGGATCGTGTAGCGGGCGTCGGCATACTCCCCCTCACGAACCAGCGTACAGCGTATCTCGGCGGTTTCGCCTACGCCGATACGCTTGGGTACGGGCATCGTTTCCAACGAGAAACTGTACGCCTGCTGAATGTCCAGATCTTTGTCGCAGGATGCGAGCAGTCCGAGTGCGGCCATCGCCGCAAAAAATAACTTTTTCATCACTTTTCGGTTTATTTGCATTTGTAATCCGCGAAGTCCATCGCGTTGAACAATCGTTTGTTGTTGCACCAGTAGGCCAGCCGCCACGCCTCCCGCGAGGGTTTGGCGTCGCCCGAAAAATCCCGGTACGGCTGTGCGAAGGGCACGCAGCCCAACGCCTTCAGCTCCCGAATACGTTCCAGCGCATCGCCGATGTCGTCGCGCACCAGCACGTAGAAGAACAGTTTGCGGGGCGACAAGCCACATTTGACGAGCAGTTCTACGGCGTTATGTACATCCTCCTGCACGGCACAGCTGTCGTAGGCCATCCGCAGGAAGCGCAGCCACCTGACCCGTGCGAGCAGCTCTGCGAGTTCCGGGTTGCGGGCGATACGCCGCACGTCAAGCCCCTGATTGAAGTCCACCCGCACGCCCAAGCGGACGATCTTTTCGATCTGCGCGAGGCCCCATGCGGAGGCCAGCACGTTGTTGTCGAGCAGCACGGCCCGTTTGCGTCCTGCAAGGAACTCTTCGATGTCGGCATGGGGCCGGATAGCGCCCTCTTTGCGCGGCACCACGCACCACGAACATCGGTTCGGGCATCCGCGCGTGAGAAAGCCGTAGGCTTCGCCCACGCCGTAGAGCGAGTAATCCGGACATGTATGTTCGACCGCCTCCGGCAGCGTCGTCGTATAATCGCGGTAGCCCGTTCCGCCGCGTATCACCTCGCAGCGGTATTCATCCCGGCAGTCGGGCGTATGGGTAAAGACCTTCGACAGATACACTTTGTCGTAACGCCCCGCCACGGGATCGGCAAATTCCACCGTATCGCCCCGGAACTTATGCCACGCCGAAAGTTTCATCAGCACGAGGTTCGGGAAGTTGCGCCCGTCCACATCCACCAATCCGATTCGCATGGCCTCCTCACTGTTTTGAGGTTTCGGGTCCCCGTTCCAGCCGAGAACGGGCTATGGCGACGTATTCCGGATTCGGCTCGATGCCGATGTAGTGGCGTCCCAGCCTGCGGGCGACGAGGGCCGTCGTTCCGCTTCCCAGAAACGGATCGAGGACTACGCCGCCCGGCGGACACCCCGCCTCGATAGGCGTTTCGATCAACTTCTGCGGATAGGGGGCGTAGTGCTTCTCGTGGCTGATTTCGGTCGTAATCCGCCAGACCGCCCGTTTGTTCCTGCCTTGAAGGTCATTTCTGGATTTCGAACCTGTCGGATGTTCCGGCTGTCTGGATATTCTGTTCGTCTCATTCCCGGCATAAGGTTCGAACTGTTGCCGGAAGTCGTATTTCGGGGATTTGGCGAAGAAAAACACCTTCTCGAAATCCACCGTAAAACGGTCTTTGACAGGGGTAGGCACAGCCGAGGGCTTGTGCCATATAATCTCGTTGCGCAGTATCCACCCCCGCAGGATCATCATCTCGGCGAACAGCCCCGGGATATTGCACAGCGATTTGTGCGGAACTCGGTGTATCGACAGATCGACGCGCAGTGTTTTCAGACAATGGGCGTTTTTACCCGGCGGCCAATCGTCTGTGCGGTTGTATTTATTGAGTTTGCTGTACGAATCGCCGAGGTTCACCCATAGCGTCCCCGTACTTTTCAATACGCGGCAACACTCGTCGAAGATGCCCACGAGATGCTCCAAGAACATCTCGCGGGAGGGTTCCTGTCCCAACTGCCCCAGCCATCCGCCGCAACTGCGGCAGATGGCGTAATCGTCGAAATCGTGTTCACACTCCTGCCGCCCGCCGAACAGTATCGGAGAGAGTCCGTAATCTCTGAGCTGCCAGTACGGGGGCGAGGTTACGATACAGTCGATGGAGTTGTCGGGCAGCCGGCCGAGGCCGGAGGCCGCATCCGTATTAAAAATTACATCCGTTCGCATTGCATTCGCTCTTTAATGTCCAGTCCCCGTATCGCTGTCCGGCACTTCGTCCCAAGGGTTGTCCTCCGGAATCTCGATGTCCGTCTGTGGGCGTTTCAGGGTTTCCGTTGTTTCTTCCTCATACAGTTTGGCGCACGAGGTAAAGGCCATAGCCGCTGTCAGCAGCATCGTGGCCGCGATCGCTCTTTTTCTCATCGTCAGTCATCGGTTAAAAGGTTGGATATTTCCGGGTCGAGCCTGCCCCGGTATTCGAATGTCTCTTTCAGCTCGCACGCCCGCTCGAACCATTTGCGCCCTTCCTCCCTGTGACCCAGCCGCGAGCAGGCGATGGCTTTCAGGTAGCACGCCTCGGCCGATTCGGGCAGCGCGGAGAGCACTTCGTAAGCGCGGTCGTCATGGCCGAGCGAGAGCAGTGCGATAGCCGTATTTCGGTCATGGTAAGGAGCCAATATCGTGAGGGCTTCGCCGTAGCGCCTTTCGTCGAGCAGCTTCACGCCCCGCGCGTAGAGCGTATCGGGTACGGTCGTATGGATCGTATCCTTCACCATGCCCACGCGCCGCAGGTCGTATTTGAAATCGACCGAGCGCAGCAGCGGATAGAGCCGCTCCCGGATATGTTTATACTCCTGCGGATACCTGCCGCGCAGGGCCGCTTCGCGCCGGTCGGGATTCTTCTCCGCACCGAGCAGCGCAAGGATCGCCTCGCGGTGCGGCAGACTGTCCGAGGCGGCGATCAAGCGCCCCAGCTCCGTCCAGTTCTCGCCTGCGGAGCGCACGGCGATCAGCGTATCGACCTGCCGCCCGAAACGCTCGCCCAGACGCCGTTTGAGCGACAGGGCACGCTCGCGGGCCAGACGCTCGTTGAGCGCGAGCGCTCCTTCCGGTGATGCCGAAGCGGTCAGCACGATACTGTCCACATAAAACTCCCGCTGGTTTATCAGTCCGTCCATCAGGGATTCGATACGGGCGAGCTGAACGGCGTTGGTTTCCAGCGTGTCGATAATGTCCGATTTGCCGACTTCGAAGGCAAGGTAGTTGCGGTCTTTGACCACGGCATACTTCTCGATCACTTTGATCAGGTAGCGCCTCGTGGTGTCTGTAAAGGTCAGCATCGAGGATATATTGTATTCCAGCGTATCGAGCGGCGGCATATCGTAACGGCTGCCGTCCAGCCCTACGACCGCTCCCGCAAGTGTGACGTGCATCGTCTTGCCTTCGCCTTTGGTCGGTACTTCCTGCGTGTAGTAATAGCTGATCTTCTCACGGCCTTCGACGATGGAATCCAGCCGCACGCCCTCCGGATAGGGGTGCTTGACGAAACGCTCGAAAGCCCGCTGCTCGGCAGCCGCATCGGGCTTGAAGACCCGCACGTATTGGTCGAACTGCCAATAGTTGCGATCCTGCACGCGGCAGAACAGCCCGCCCCGGATACTGATCTGCTGAAGCGGCACGAGGCTGTCCGTCTTGTGGAGCATGGGTGTTACGGCCACGCTCCGGCAGTTGCCCTGCAACTGGCGCGGCAGCTCGATCACGAAGTCGATGCAGACCTTGCCCATACGCTCGGCGACGGTGCGCGATTTGGCCACCACGACCACCTCGTCGAGTTCGAACGACATGACGCGCTCGCCGTTTTCGAGCGTAGTCGTAGGCAGGAAATAGATGGGTTTCAGGCTGTCGCGGTGCTTGTATTCGACATATTGCGGTGCGGACTCCTTTTTCGGCTCCTGCTTTTGTTCTTTGGGCGCATAGTTCGCCCGTGCGCCCAAGCCCCGGCGCTGAAGCCTGCCCGTAACGGTACAACCGCCCAGCAGCAGGCACACGACGAGGCTGTGCAATAACATCTTCTTCATTGTTTTATAACTTTTTTCTTATCATAAGCCGAGAAGACGGGCCCGACTACCTCCATGTAATCGACGCTTGTGCTTGTTGACTTTGCCCGTAGATGTCCGTAATCGTAAAGACGAATTCCGTTCGCTCGGCATAGGAAGAGTTGGCGGTAAAAATATGTTGTCCGGCTTCGAGGGTTACAGGGCTGTCGGGGCGTAACATGGAACCGCCATACGAAACCCTGCAATTCGTCGAGGTCGTCGTATAACTTACGGTATAGTCGCCCGCGTATTCGGTCGAACGGATGATCAGCGTCATCGGACTGTCCGAATAGAGAGCCGCCGAGGACATGGTTCGTATCATTGCGGAGAATTTCGGATAACGGGACGTTACCGTGCATTGCCGCTGTACGCTATGGCCGCTGCCGTCGCTTACCCGCACCGTAACCGTCAGGTCGCCGGTGACACGGGTGTCGAGCAAGAAACCGTGGGTTCCATTGCCTAACATGACTTCGTTGCCGCCGAGCCCTGTCCCTGCGGGAAATACGAAAACGGCCTGCGGATCGGAACAAGTGAAGGTAGAGATTGCGGCGTCATCGCTTCCACTGATTTCCAACGTAAAAGTGGCGGGATTGCCGACGACGATTGCCGAAGGCGGTGTCAGCGTAACATCGAGAGAGGGTTTTTCGACCGCCTCGGTCGTCAGCGTACGGCGAATTTCATAGTCATAGGCATCCCGCAGGACGAATGTCAGCACGGCTTCGCCTGCAACTGTCGGGCAGTATCCGATCCGTGCTGTTTTAATTCCGGCTCCGCCGGGTAATGCGACGGGAATTCCGGTCGTCATGGCTGCACCGTCGAATGTTATCGTACCTTCGCCCTTCTCCTGTTCGACGGTCAGCGTGTAGCGACCGTCGGGATCGGTGCTCTCGACCCTCATCTCGGTAAAAATATCGTCGCCCACGCAGCACGTCCGAGGTAGTTCCGTGAAGGTCGCTCCGAGCGTCGAAAGACGCATATCCGTCGCATTGGCCCCCGAAATCATCACATCGAGGTTATAATGACAGTTACGCAGGATGTCGAAAGAGGTCGTGACGTTGCTGCCGGGATAGATGTAATAATCGACCTTACGGCCTGATGCCTCGCCTTCAAGATGGATACAGGTGGCGTATTGCGGGGCATTTTCGCGGCTGCGCTGCCGCGGGTCGGTGATGCCCGGCACTTCGCCCTGAGCGTTTTCGGGAAGGTAAAGAACAACGGAGTAGCTGCGTCCGGAAAGGGCGCTCTTCGGAAAGGATGTCACTTCGCTGTCCGTTGTGGGTTTGCTTCCAGCGAAGAACGGCACGCAGGACGGTACGCCCGTTACCTGACAGGATCGGAGTTCGAAATCCGTAAAGGCGCCGGCCGTCGTGACGTTCAGAGTCAGTTTTGCCACACACCGCCGCAGGAGTATCGCGACATCGGTAGCCCCCGATACAGTGAAAGACTGCCGGCCGCTCATCGCAAACCTCTCATCGGTATCTCCCGATACATCGAGAACGTACATCGCTTCCTGCAATCGCAGGAGTGTCATCGGCCCCATATCTTCCCTCGTATTGGCGATGGCATACGCTTCGTAACGGCCGTGAGCTATCGTCATCGTCCGCGAAGCGTTCCCTGCGGTCAGATAGTGATGTTCCAGCGAACCCGTCTGCACGTTATGCAGGTAAAGGTTCACGTCTGCAATGGTATTTTCATCCTCCGAATTTCGTGTCGGAAATCCGTTGTCCGCAGCCGTAAAAGATATTTCCACCTGCGAAGCGACAGCTTCGGGGGACTGCGGTCCATCGGGCGGGTAGCTGCCGCTATCCTTCGTGCAGGATGCGGACAGAAGCGGCAATAATCCTAAAAACAAGAGCTTTTTCATATCTCGGGATTCTAAAACATATAAGAGAAAGAGGCTTCCAGCTTCGCCGGAGCCAGTGCGATACGGCGGTAATGCCGCAGAAAGACATCTTCGCCGGGCGGCGGCGCGGGGTTCCAGCGCGTATCGTTCATGTAATACAGGCCGATGCCGCCTTCGAGCGAGAAATTCCACCGCCTATGCAGCATCCACGAGTAGCCCGCGCTGGCACCTACGCCGACAGCCCAGCCGTTGTAGCGTTTGTTCCGGTTCCCGACGCGATACTGTGCGAGGGCGGAGTGCACGCCCCAAAAGAAGCCGACGTGCGGCTCGAAGCGCCAGCGGCGCACACCCACGACGGCTCCCAGCACTTTGGTTCGCAGACTTTCGGTCGAGATCGGGTTCCAGTATGCCGACGCTTCGACAGACCATTTTTCCGATACGGCCACATCCACACCGGCATTGACGGTTCCCGTTGCCAGTCCCAGCGCATTGACGCGCACGGCCGTATATTGAGCCGAAGCTGCGTTCGCCGCGAGGACGAACAGCAGCAGTACAAATAATCTTTTCATCGTGTTTCTATTTTGTTGGAATGAGTAGCCGCCGCATCCGGCAAAAGGTATCGGCGGAGCGTTGAGAGAGGTTAATCGGTCTGAAATTCGGGAACGACATTGCGGTTTTCCCATGCGGTAAAGGAATACTCCGGCTTCCGCGACAGCTCCTTGCGGGGATAGTGGCCGATGAAGTTGCTCCACCAGACGGCGACCGTTTTCCCTCCGATCCCCTTGAACGTGCAACGGCTTCCTATCGGAACAACGAACGCCTGTTTTTCCTGATCGATCCGGTACGCGCCGTCGCAACTTATCTCGACCAGATCGACATGGGTATAGATATAGACGGCTTCCTGCACGAAGTCCACGTAGAGCGTATCCCGAAACCTTTTCATGGGATGGCGGTACGGGTTTTCCGCTGAGACGAACTGCGTGAGGCCGCGATCCGCATACCAACCTCCGACTTTCGATCCGTCCACCGGTTTGAGAGGCACGAGCGGCCCGTCGTCCAACGACAATATCATCATGCGATTGTCTTCGGACGTATAGGAGGAACTCCATTTTACGACCGTCATATTCTCTTTGTCGACGCTTCCCCGACCGCGGTGGGTAGTCCCACGCTTCCAGTAGGTATATATCGTCAGGAGATTATAAAAGTCGTGCGTAAACGTTTTCGTATAGCTGTACCCGTCCGTGTTGCTTACAGCCACCTCATAGACGAGGCAATGATTGTCGGCGGTATAGCAATCGCCGGGGAAGTAGTCCACGGGGAGAGTGTAAACGCCCGAAGGGGCGTCGAGCGGGAAGGTGACGGACGAGGTGAGCGGCTGCCCGTTGAAGAAGAAGGCCCCGTTCTTTCCTGCGACGAAGCGAACCGTCGCCGAAAGGTCGCCGGCCTTTTGCGGATCGTCCACGGTGATCGTAAGCTGCCGGCCGGGGTCGTACAGGCAATATCCCTCGAACCGATAGCCCTCGTAAGGGAAGTTGTCCGAAATCTCGACTTCGAACGCATCTACACGGGTATCGACCGCGTTTTCGCCCTTGATGACGATATTGAGCGTATATACCGTATTGCGGCGCACGTCGAAGTTGGTCGTATTGTTCTCTCCCAGATATACGTCGTACGTCAGCAGTTTGCCTTCACGCTGCGCTTTGATCCGCAGGAAAGTCGCTCCTTCGGGTGCGTTGCCGGCACATTTCTGCTCCTGAGAGGTTATTCCCGGCACTTCGCCCCGACAGTTCTCCGCCAAGAAGAACGTGCGCGATGCCTTGCGGTTCTCATACGATGCGATCGCCGAAAGCTCGGAAGAGGTGAGCTCACGGGCCTGCTGATCCTCCGCAAACAGCGTGGTGACACTTGCCATATCCACCACCTGCACGGATTGGAGCTTCAGGTCGTAGTCCACCCCGTAGAAGGAGATGTTGCAGACGATTTTGGCCACGTTGCGCCGGACGGTGACCGTAGCCTCCGGCGTCCCTTTCCCGACCGTACATTCCGCATATCCGGACATGGGCAGCGACGTGTAACTTCGGGGTACGCGGAACTCATAGTCCGACAACGCCTCCCGGCTCATCGGGCCCATGTCTTCGTGCAGATTGGCTACGGCATACACATCGTACCGGCCGGCGGGAATGGAACGCTCCAATACGCCGCCCTGCACGTAAAAGTGCTGCGACGGGCGTATGCCCTGCGGATCGAAGAGGAAAACGTTCATGTCCTTGACGGCCCGTTCGTCCGCGGCCCGGGTAACCGCCTGCGTTTCTTCCGGACACACCCGCAGCGTAAAGCGGGTCGCAGACTCCGCAGCCGGAACAATGTCTTCTTTGGAACAACCGATCGCCAAAGCGAGCAGCGGCATAATTAAAATCAGTAGGTTTCTCATAATGAAAAATGGAAAAAGGGGAAAGACAGGGACGATTGCACCCTGTCCCTTCCCTTCTGATGCTACATACCGATATTAACATCCTGATTGAACGGCCCTTCCCAGTCTGCGGGGGTGATCGTCACGGCCACGTCGGCACCCGTCAGGCCGCTGATGTTCACCGTTACGCGGCGGTAGGTATTGCGGTTGATAGCCTTACCCGAATCCCCGGCAAGTTCGCTCTCGTAACTTACGGGCATCTGGTCGTCCGTCGTTCCGAAATCCCCGTCATGATCGTAAATGCCTTCGAGGGTCAGCAGTACGCTCTCGGCAGCCATGTTGTCCTCATTGCCGTAGATATAGAACAAATTGGCATATTTCCCGCTCTGCTCTTTCGCTGCCTGCGTATGGCTGAAAGTCTGTGCTGCGAACAGAGGCATGGTTCCCCCGGAATGTTCGCGGTTCTGGGTTCCTCCGGAATGCGACGTGCCGACGTCGAAATAGGAGACCGAGGATGCCGCACGGGAAACGGTCGCCGAAGCGATCCGCACGCGACCCGGATAAGTCGCGGCGAACTTGCTGTCGGTCGTGGCCTGTACGGCTACTTTCGACACGAGCCTTTCGAGCGCGATCTGCACGGTGGTCGTCTGCCCGGCCGCAGCGATGGCCTGCGTCGCCGAACCGGTCATAGTGAACCCTGCGGAGCGTTTGGCCTTCGTCGTCACCTCGTCGAACGTACCGTTATAGTCCGCGATCTCGCTCTCGGCCTGGCTTCGCAGGTCGTCCAGTGTGCCGATCCCGGAAAGGGCACTGCCGTTGGCGATGGCATAGAAACGGTACGTTTGCCCCGGTGCGGCGTCCGGTACGGGAATGGTCGCCGTCTGTCCCGAAATCTCCGCAGCGGTGAACTTGCGTTGCAGTACGGCGTCCCCGTTGCCGTCGAATACGAACAGCGTGAGCGTGCCTATCTTCTTCTCCCAGCTCTCGGCCGCGGCCGTCTGGTCGAAGAAGGCGCGGGTTTCGGGCGTCTTGTCCGTCAGGGTGATTTTCACTACGCTGCCCGTCGCCGAGTCTGCGATCTCGTCGGTGTGCTTGTTGCAGGAGGCCAGCATGGCCAGGGCAGCCGTGGCTGCCAAAATCATCTTTTTCATAGATTTAATTGATTTTATGCCGTTTCGTGCGGCGGTTAATAAAAAGTGGTGGATGAATGTCAGTCGATGATGAATTTCAGTCCTATTCCGAACTGCGTGTGGAAATGCCCTGTCGTCGTGCCCCAAAGCACACGCTCGCGGCCCGATATGCAGAGCACGATGCGGTCGGTGATATAGGCTTCGGCCTCCAGCGTCACCGCGCCTCCGTAGAGGAATCCCTCGCGGCTTCGGATCGTGGAGCCGTCGTACAGCATTTTATCTCCCCAGTTCACCGTCTCGTACCCCAACAGGGCCGAGCCGCCGATGTAGAGGAAGAAGGTCTTGGAGCCGTCCGCGAGAAACTTATAGTAGTAGCCCCCTTCGCCCGTGAACTGCGCCACGGGGATACTCCCTGCTTTGTAGGGGTAATTGCGGCAGAGGTACTCCGCCCCGAAGACCCACTTGTTCGCACGGCCCGCATAACGGTTCATGGCCGCTCCGAAGTAGTACCCCGTGGTGCTGCGCCCGGAGGCGGAGTACCAGCCGTCCGCCATGCCCGCGCGTACCTCCAGCCCCCGCATTCCGGGCAGGGTACGCTGGGCATGGGCCTCCGGAGCCAAAGCCAGACCGAGGGCCAGCGATAGCAGCAATGCCAACCGTTTCATGCTATTTGACCTTTAATTCGTTGATGACCTCGGCACGCACCAGATCGGCGTTTTCGACCGTAAAGGTCTGGTGGCGTCCGCCTTCTTTCTCGTAGAGTTCCACCACGAGGTGCTTGTCGTCGGGAATGGTGAACTTCGGAAGCGTGAAGACCATGCGCTCGCTGCTCTTGCCCCGAATCACCTGCACGTTGTTGTGGGCACGCAGGGGCCGGATGACCTGCTCCTGAATGGCCGTGCGCTTGGCGACCTTCTTATCCGCGATCTTGAAGGTGAGGTGATCGACCTCGAAAGGCACGTTCGAGGAGTTCTTCAGTTGCAGGTGGAAATAGAGCAGCCCGTTGTGCGAATAGATGCCTTTGAGTAGATACTGGATGCCGAAACGCTTGCAGCCGATATGCTTTACCTCGCGGCGGTCGTTCTTGTAGATCGACTTCATAATGAGCTTCACCAGCAGCGGCGATTCGCTCCCCAGCTCCTCCATGTAGATCTCCAGCGCGTTGTTGGGGCGATTCACCGCCTCGCCGTCGTGCAGGAAGTCGGTCATCTCGACCGACAGTTTCACAGGCTCGTCGGCATACTTGACATTGAAGGTGTAATAGGCGCCGTCTTCCGTTATCACCGAGAGGTTGCTCTCGCGCGAGAAGTCGCGCAGGGCTGCCTTGACGCGCAAAACATTCTCCGTGCCGTCGGCTTTGGCGGCCAAAAGGTCTGCCGAGCCCAGATCGACGTAGCGGATGGCCGAGGGGAAAATAACGTGCGTGGTCTTGTTGAAGGTCACCTCCAGCGCGTAAGGCGGGATCATGCGGTCGAAGGTCAGCGGACGGGTCAGCCCGCCGAAGTAGTCGCCCGTCGAAGGTGTCGCGGCAGCCGGTATGTCCGGCGCTGCGGTTTCGGCTATCTCCTGCGCCGAAGCGCCCGTTACGCATCCTAAAAGTGCGAACGATAAAAGGATTTTTTTAACTGCGCCCGGCTTGTTTTCTTTCGCTGCCGGCGAGCAAAGGTTTTGCGAGCGGACTGTGCTCTCGATTTTCTTTCGGTTCATAACTCGTCTTTCTTTAATGTGTTCGGTTTATGGATATTCAGTGGCTTGCGTGTTATTCCAGCGGGGGCAGCAGCAGGACACGGTACCCTGCTTTGAGCGTCACCTTGACCTGCCGCATCTTCTGCCCGACGTACTGCGCCGTGCCTTGTATGACGCTGCGCCCCAGATCGGAGAGCAGTTGCGTCCCCGCATCGTCCGTAATGGTGATACTGCTTCCCAATCCTGAACCCGCATTGGCGGCGATCTCCTTCACGGCGCTGATCTCGTCGGATGCGGGGACGCTGATGCCCTCGCCTCCGTCCATGTCATAAACCAGCAACTCGACCGGTATCACGCTGCCCCGATATTGCACGGCGCTGACCGTGATCATCATGCGCTCTCCGTCGATGCGGGCCGTGCCCGTAAGTACGGTGTTCGCGGGGATCAGCACGCCGCCGGCCCTCATCGACTCAGTAAGGCGCAGGGGTACCTCCTTGCCGTCCGTCACGGTCGTCGTGCGATAAATACAGGCTCCGATGCTGTTTTTCTGTACGGGGTTCTCGTTACCCGCCGCAGTATTGAATCCCCAGTTGCGAGGCTTCGTGAACTCCGCGACGAATACCGAATCGGGCATCGGGGCCGCGAGGCGCGATACGACCTCTCGGCGCACTTGGGCGACGGGTTGCACGGTGCTCCTGCCGCTGCGGGATGCACCGCCCGTCGGGGTGGTCTGGACGGCTTCCGCCGCACCGCCCGCATTTTGCCCTCCGTTCATGTATTTCGAGGCCAGTTGGTAGGATTTCTCGATCAGTGCCAGTTGTTGCTCCTCGGCGCTCTGCCGGGCCTGTTCGTCCTCCAACTGCGCTTCGAGCCGGTCGATGCGTTCCTGCAACTCCTTCTCTCTGTCGCTTTCGGCCTCGTTCTGCGTCTCTTCATAGAAGCTGCCTATCTGACGGTTCAGGTCGTGGTACGCACCCACCGATGAGTGCAGGGTTCCGCTCTCGAAGCGCGAGGGGTTCTCGTAGTATTCTACGGGTTTGGGGGCCATGCGCATCTCCCTTTCCTCGCGTGCGGTCCGTTCCTCCTCGCTCTCGGGTTCCTCGCCCAGCGAGAAGGCGAAATCTTCCAGCGAGCGCATCTTGGCCTCCTGTTTGGCCTTCATCTCCTGCTGCACATAGGCGTCGCGTTTGTCGGCGACAATGCCGCTCTGCTCCGGCGTGGGCAGGCTGGTATTGAGCCCCGCCTGTTCGGTGGCCTCCTCACCGCCCGAAGGGGCGAAAATGAGCCACATGATCGCGGCGAAGACCAGCAGCATCAGCGGGAAGACGATCATCTTGCGCCGCTGCTGTATTTGCTGCTCGGTAAGCTCCTTCGCGGGCTTCTCCGGCGCAGGCTGTTCGTTACTGCCGTGTTTCTCGTTCTCTTTCATAATCGGTCGTGTTTAATCGTTCGGAGCTGTCCGCCCCGGACTGTGTTCGTTCTGTTTCAGCGGGAAAGGCTGCTTCCTGCTGCGGCTTTGGATCTGAATTTCCGAAGGATTCCGGCTTGAGCCTCTGCTCCGGCTGCGGTGCAAGCCGTCGCAGGTGTTCGATCCGTATCCGCTCCCCGTCGTTGCGCCCCAGAGAGTATATCGCCGAAACGGTGCTATACAGCGACAGTGCGGCGAAGAGCACGAAGAGCGTAATGATCGCAATAACCCTCTTGTCGGGACTGATCGCCCCGCACACGCGCCGCAGCCGATCCTCGATCCGCTCTCCGGCGCGTTTTATCCATTTCCGTATCATAATTTATCGTGCTATGACCCGCAGATCGCGGTTTTCGACAATCTCGAAGCGCTCCATTGTAAAACCCTGCGGGTTGTTGTCCGAGCGCACCGAGTTGATGAGGTTGCAGCGCGTGATGAGCGAGCGTTCGGTAACGTTGCTCTCGCGTATAATCATCTGCCGTGCATAGGTCGTTACGCGGTACGGATAGGTATTGAAGTCGCAGACCACCGAATCGACCTGCACCTGCTGATTGATGTTGCCCGCCACCACGCGGTTGTAGTAGCCCTTCTCCTGAAGATCCTGCGAGTAGTGGTAGGCGCTCTTGTCGCATAGGAACAGGGCGCGGTTGATGTTGCTCTCGATGGCCGCCCGGTCGGGCGCCAGCGTGAAGAAGAGCTCGTGGAAGCGGCGGACGTGCTCCCGCGCCTCGACGGGCCGGTTCTGGCTGAGGTCTTGCGAGAGGGCCAGCATCAGCGACTTGCCCTGATCGAGCACATAGATCTTCTCGCGCTGGCGCTGGGCGAACTGGTAGCTCTTCACGACGCTGAACACGGCCACCACGGCGCACAGTCCGAGGAAGACGAGCGTGAAGAGCCGTATCTGCCGGAAGCTCGTTTCGATGTTTTTCAACGATTTGAATTCCATTTTTTGTCGTTTTATCGGGTTTATCTCTTCTATTGAGCCGCACAGAAAAAGGTGCGGCTGACATGCGGTTCAATCGCTACAAAAGCGATCGGCTGCATTCCATCAATGGCCGCCGGACGACCCTCCGCCATCCTTCGTGGCGAGGTTATCGCCTTGGGGGCCGCTGTCGTCGCTCTCGCCGTATTTCGATTTGCCGCCGCGCCCAAAGGCTTTGCCGATCAAAGCTCCGGTCACGCCGCCCGCGACACCGGCAGCGAACGACGAAGCGCGGTTGACGCCGCCCAGTCCCGAACCGCCGCCCGCCTGCACGATCCACTCGGCTACGGTCGGCACGGTGAAATAGCCGATGATCCCGATAATCAGGAAGATGATATAGACGCCGTTCGAGCCGTCCGGGATGTAGCTGGGGTCTTGCAGCGCCGCAATGTCGGCCTGAAGCATCAACACCTGTATCTTGGCCAGCACGGCCGAGAAGAGGTCGGCTACGGGCAGCCACAGATAGACGCAGATGTATTTTGAGAGCCAGTGCGTGAGCGTTCCCTGAAAACCGTCGTAAACGGAGAGCGCGAACGACAGCGGGCCGAGAATGGAGAGCACGACCAGAAAGAACGTCCGCAGCGTGTCCACCGTGAGTCCTGCGGCGTTGAACAGCAGCTCGAAGAAGTCGCGCACCAGCTCTCGGAACCACATCTTGATTCCGTGCCACGTCCGCTCCCACCACATACTGATTATTTCGCCCAGATCCGTAATGCCCAGTTCGGCGAGCTGTTGGTCGTACACCTCGTCGTCCACCAGCCACGCCTTGCCTTCGCGCACGCGGGCCTCGTATTCGAGATCGTCCCGCTGCTTCTGGTAGGCGGCGATGTCCGTCGTCTGCCCTTCGAGGATGGCGTGCGTGCCCTGCACCACGGGCGAAAGCACGGCGTTCACCGTCCCCAGCACGACGGTCGGAAACATAATGATACACAGCCCGATGGCGAAGGGGCGCAGCAGCGGGAACACGTCGATAGGCTCGGCCGAGGCCAGCGCCTTCCATACCCGATAGGCCACGTAAAAAAGCGCTCCCAGACCGGCCACGCCTTTGGCGATGCCGACCATATCCCCGCACAGGGGCAGCATCTCCTGATAGAGATTGCGCAGCACTTGGTGCAGGTTGTCGAAATTTGTTGCGAGCGGTGTCATGGCTACCAATATCTTTCGGAGGGTTTGCCGTAGAGCGCCTGCACGCGGGCGGCATCGCCTTTGGACTGGCTGCGCAGGAACGAAACGGAGATCGCCTTGTCGGTATAATAGCGCGTGAGGTTACGGTAGCGCAGCATCCGGGTATAGATCTGATCCACTACGTCCATGCGCTCCTTGTCCGAGAGCGAGAGGCCATTGCCGGAGGTCACGATGTTCTTCAGCTCCGTGACCAGCGCCCCGCCTTCCTCCAGCAGCCGGGCGTAACCGGCCGAGATGGCCGCCAGCTCGCCGGGGGTGAAGTTGCGGTCTGTGACCATACGGTTGAATCCCGACATGTAAATATCCGTGATCTCGCTGACCATCTCGATCGTGAGCTTCACCTTGCGGGCGTCCTTGATGATGTTGTGCACCGATTTCAGGGCGTCGTAATACGCCTTGCTTTGGTTATAAATCTTTACGCTCTCTTGCAGGGACTTAATCATGTTGGATGCCGTCGTGGAACTCTGCACGGCACTCTTGATGTTCTGTACGAGGTTGGACGGGTCGATGACCGTCCACTGCGCCGCGGCCCGCTGGGTGAAGCAGGCCGGAACGAGGCACATGAGCCATATCCATCGTTTCATTTTCTTTCGTTGTTTTATGGGTTTTACATTCGCGGGATTTTATTCCTCCGCGCGGTAGTAGTCGCCGTATCCCGCGAGGGTCAGTACGTCGCGTTCGTGGTCGTAGGAAAGACCGATGCGGCCCCACAGGTCGAAGTAACAGAGGCCCCACATCTGCCGCAGCGGACGCCGCAGCACGGTCTTCGCATCGTAGGCGAAGGCCACGTGGTAGCCGCCGGCCCGGCGTGCTTCGTTGTGGTATATCCGTACCTCCGGCGACCCTTCGCGGCTGCACCAGCGGCCCGCGATCTCCGACATCCTGAAGTAGAGGTGCGAGGCCGGTATGGGGTATTCGTTATTTCTCCTGCACATGGCCGCCTCCCTATCTTTCGTTTTCCCGCTGGCGGGTGTAATCCTCTCCCGGCGATACCATCAGCGTATCGGTCTGCGTGTCGAGCGCCAGAATCGTAATCCGGTCGCCGGAGCCGTAATAGAGAATATCCCCGTCGAGCCAGACCAGCACATAACGCTCGCCGGTCGGACGGCCGTTGCGTTTAAGGTATCTGAGGACGAAGTGCTCCCCCGCGCGGACGATCTCGATGTCGCAGCGGTTCGGCGCGGACATCCACCTGCCGCACAGGCGGCCCATCTCCCGCTCCCTGCGTCGGAGTTCCTCTTCGCGCCAGCCGGACGTTACGGCGGGTTCCTCGAAAGGAGCCGGTGCGGGGTCGGATGCCTCGTGTCCGCAGGCGGAAAGTCCGCAGGCCGGAGGGTCGCAGAGTTCGCGTATCTCGCCGAAGATCGTCTCTGGCATCGGTTCCCGATGATCGGGGGACAGGAGCGTTTCGGTCAGTATCTCGCCGATACCCGCGTGGTGACGGGCCAGACGGCGGAGTTGTTCGCAACTTATGATTTTCGACATGATGTTTTCGGTGTTTGCGGGGCGTCGGCCCCGGTTGATGACTATTTTTCGGCGAGCTGTTTGATCGCCAGCTCTATGTCGCCGCCCAGAGATTCGGCCCGGCGCTGCACCTCGATCTTCTCGCTCTCCTCGGTCGTGTAGGCGAGGTACTCCTGTTTACTGACCTCGGTGGCATAGACGGCGCTCTGCACGCCGCCCAGCCCGATCCAGACCTCCTTGTACTTGCGGCCCGGATGATTCGACATATTGATCGAAAGTATCTGCGCCTTCTCCTTGTCCGTAAGACCCAACAGGGTTTGGATGGCGTCGAAGCGGTTCATGAATTTGCGCTGATCCAATAAAATCTTGCAATCGCTGTTGTTGATGATCGCCTCCTTCACGATGGGCGACGAGATGATGTCCTGCACCTCCTGCGTGACCGTCACCACCTCGCCGAAGTGCTTGCGGACGGTCTTGTACAAATATTGGACGTATGAAGCCATATTGTTGGATGCCAGCGCCTTCCATGCCTCCTCGATAATCAGCATCTTGCGGATGCCTTTGAGTCGCCGCATCTTGTTGATGAAGACCTCCATCAGCACGATCGTCACGATCGGGAACAGCTCCTTGTTGTCCTTGATGGCGTCGATCTCGAAGACGATGAAACGTTTGGAGAGCAGGTCGATCTCGCTGGGCGAGTTCAGCAGGAAGTCGTAGCGCCCGCCCCGGTAGTAGGGCCGCAGCGTGGTCAGCAGGTTGCGGATGTCGAACTCCTCGCGCCGCACCTCGATCTCGCGGCTTTCGAGCTCTTCGCGGAACTCCCCCTTGAGGTACTGGTAGAAGGTGTCGAACGAGGGGCGTATCGAACGGTCGGCCCTGATGCGGCCGATGTAGCCTGATACGGCGTTGCCGATCTCCGTCAGCTCGGTTTTCGACACTTTCTCGTCGGCGCTCTTCCACAGGGTCAAAAGCAGCGTGGCTATGCTGTCCAGCTTTTCCGTCTCGAACACGTAGTCGTCCGTGTAGAAAGGGTTGAAGCTGATCGGATGCTCTTCGGTGTAGGTGAAGTAAATCCCGTCGCCGCCCTTGGTCTTGTTGTGTATCAGCTCGCACAAACCTTGATACGAATTGCCCGTATCCACGAGTACGATATGCGTTCCCTGTTCGTAGTATTGGCGCACGAGGTGGTTCATAAAGAACGATTTGCCCGACCCCGAAGGCCCCAGTACGAATTTGTTGCGGTTGGTGATCCAGCCCCGGCGCATCGGCTCGTCCGAGATGTCCAGATGCAGCGGCTTGCCGCTTATGCGGTCGCACATCTTGATCCCGAAGGGGCTGCTCGACGAGCGGTAGTTCGTCTCGCCCGTAAAGAAGCACAGGGCCGGCTCGATAAAGGTGTAGAACGACTCCTCGGCGGGGAAATCCCCTGCGTTGCCCGGCATGGCCGCCCAGTAGAGCGTCGCGGCGTCCACGGTGTTGTGGCGGGGGCGGCACTCCATCTTGGCGAGCTGGCTGCCCGCGTCGTTGCGGATGCGGCGCAGCTCCTCCGCGTCGTCGCTCCACGCCATGACGTCGAAGTGCGCCCGGATCGAGGTCAGCCCGAACGAGTGCGCCTCGTTCAGATATCGGTCGATCCACTCCTTGTTGATCTGGTTCGAGCGCGAGTAGCGTGCGAGCGAGTGCATGTTGCGGGCGCTCTTCTCGAAGCGGCGCAGGTTCTCGGCGCTGTCGTCCAGAAAGAGCCACTGGTTGTAGATATGGTCGCACGCGAGCAGCAGGCCCACCGGTGCCGCGAACGAGAGCAGGCAGTCCGAACGGTCTGTCGAGAGACGTTCGTAGCGGCTCTCCGTACTCACGCGCCCCGGCAGGTCGTCCGTGTCGGAGAGCGTGTGCAGGCAGACGTGCTTGTTGCCCACGCGGAACCCTTCGGCTTTCAGTTCCATATCCTGCAACACGGTCGTATCGTCGAGCGAGAGGGAGAAGTATTTCTCGATCAGCCCCGGACTGTCGGGTGTGCCGGTGATCTCCTCGTCCGTCAGGCGTGTGAGGGTCACCAGTCCCGAATCGTTGATAATGCGCTCGAACTGATCCACCGATTCGAGGAACGCGCGGGCCGTGTCCGGATTTACCTCTTTGGGAATGATGTTGCCCCGGCAGAGGGTCGAGAAGTCGGACTGCATGCGGGCCCGCTCCTTGGTCGTCTTGGTCAGGTAGAGGAAACATGCGTGGTTCAGAAAAGGGCGCTCGTTGAAGTGGCGCTCGTAGCTGCGCGAAAGGAAGCTCGCCTGCTCGCCGCCGATTTGGCTGCTCCTTCTTCCTTCTTGCCGGACGGAGCCGGATGCGCCTGCTTCTGCTTCGTTCGTCACCTCCGGACGGTATCGCTCGCGGATGAACCAATCCTGCTTCAGCACAACGCTGTACTCGGGCAGCACCTTCACGGCCTTGCACCAGGCCGCGTGCATCGCCTCGTACTCGGCACCCGTCACGGTGAAGAGTTCGGGCAGCTCGACGCGGAAGGCAGCCGTGATGTCGGCGTCCTTGCTGATAATACAGCCGCCCTCGACCGCCAGCAGCGGGAACTTACTCTCTATGGTGGAGGCTTTCATCACGTTACGCATGACGCACCTCCTTCCTGCGGTTTAGGAAGCGGCATGCGCCTTTGCGGTTTATCAGGTAGCGGGGACGGCGGCGTGCGGCGGCGAGTTTCATCAGTCCGTGCTCGCCGTACTTGGCGTTCATACGGAAGGTGTAGAACACCAGCGCCGAGGCGGCCCCTGCGCCGAAGCCGATGCACGCCCACTGATCGACGCCTGCCGTGTAGAAGATGACCAGCAGCACGAATACGGCGAGCAGTCCTCCTGCGAAGAGGAAGAGGTACTGCGCCTTGAGCCCTTTGAACTCCACGCTGCGCCCGATGCCCTTATTGATCGTGTACTTCATGGCGGACACGCTTACAGGAAGAATGAACGCAGCACCGTGGCGCTTACGATCAGGAAGATGCACGCCCCGAACCAGCTCGCGGCGGTCTTGCTGGTGTCCGGGTCGCCCGACGAAAATTTGTTATAGACCTTGATTCCGCCGATCAGCCCGACCACGGCTCCGATGGCGTAGATGAGCTTCGTGCCCGGATCGAAATAGGAGGTGACCATGTTGGTCGCGTCGTTGATGCCGGCAAGGCCGTTGCCTTGGGCCAGAGCCGAGGAAACGGCAGACACGACGAGGGCTGCCGACAGCAGAACTTTCTTGTTTCTCATAGACTTCGGATAGCTTTTTTGTTTTGTGGCGCAGGGGGCGGATAAGCCCCTGCGCCGGGGTTCGACATGGATGTTTCAGTGGCTCGGAGGACAGGGCGTACCTATCCGTAATCTCTCTCTTTCATATTGTCTTGGTGTCGGTTCATGCGAAATCGCGGACATCGAACCCTTCGGGAACCGGCGCCTGCGGGGATGGGCCTCCCGCATCCTCCGTGGCGATCCTCCGTTGGAATGCCGTGAGGTAGGCGTCGATCAGACGACTCACTTTGTCGTTCCCGTCGGGAGCGGCCGAAACGATGGCCTCGAACATATCGGTCTGTTTCAGCCCCAGCAGGGTGCGTCCTGTCTCCTGCTGCTGCTCGTCTGTAAGGGGATTGTCGTGTGCTACGGTGCGGTAGGCTTCGCTGATCTGCTCGAAACGTACACCCTTGGCTAACGAACGGCCCGCAGGGGGCTGCGTATCGTCGTGTTCCTCCTCGTCCATCTCCCTCTCTATCTCCGCTTCGAAGTCCGGGAAAGGTTCTTCTTCGTAGAGCGGGGCCTCGTAGGGTTCCGGATCGTTGTTCTCGCCTGCGGGCGGGACGCCGAACACTTCGTCCAATTTCTCCGGCGGAATCTGCCGGGGGTGTTCATGCACACTTGCTCCGGCAAATATACCGGCTTTTTCGGCCTCTTTTACGTTTTCCGAACCTGTGGCAGCGGTTGGCGTCGCTTGGCTTCGATGTGGCATCGTAAAGCGGCTTTTGCCGATGATCGCGGGCCGCGCCTCCGCTTTCGAGGGCGACGCCTGCTTCGTGCCCGCTGTCCGCTGCCCGCGCAGGAACCAGCGGGCGACCCATAGCGCGTAGCCTGCGGCGAAGAGCGCGAGGGCGACCGGTACGGCGGTTCTCAGCGCGTCCATTGCTTTCGGCCTCGTGAGGGTTTGCGACTGCGGCAGTAGCGGTCGATGCTCTCTGTGTAGTCTTCGAAGTGGGCATGCAGCACGTTGTCCACATAGGCTATCATCGACACCGCTCCGCTCCGGGCCGTGATCTGCCGCAGTCGTTCGTAATGCTCCGGACGGATGCGTACCGTCTTGCCGGAACGGAAAGCGCCGTCCCGCCGGTTCAGGACATAACGTCTCCGGTAGCCGTCGTCCTGCGCCGTATCGGGGCGGGGCTGCGGCTGCGGAGCGGTTCCCGCCCGGTGCGAACGCCGGCGGTGAATCGCCGCACGGCGGATAAAGAGGGCCGCGGCTGCGGCCGCTGCGGCCAGCAGGATGCAGGCCGTCGTCGTGTAGTGTGTCATAACTGAAAAGGTTTTAATGATCGGTTTGCAGTATATCGTCTATTCCGCTGCGGTACAGCTCGGCGATCTCGTCCTTGTGCTGGCGCAGATGCTCGGCCAGTACGTTGTCGATATATCCCCCTACGCTGATCTCCTTGCCCGCGAGCGCCAGCAGGTGTACCAGCTTGATGACGGAGCGGTGTATCTCCTGACTGATGTAAACGGGCTGCCGCGTCTTGAGTTCCCGGCGTTTGAGATATACCTCGTCGTAGCTTCCCTTGCGGCGGCGGGACTTGCCCTTCGCGGTGCCGTCGGCCGGTACGGCGGCCTCGTCCGCCACAGGCTCCTCTCCGTCCCTGCGGAATGCCGCCGGTTCTGCTCTGTCCTTGCGCGATGCCGTCTGCTCCTCTCCGTCCCTGCGGGATGCCGCCGGACGCTCTCCGGCCTCCTGCAACACGGCATTTGCGGGATCGGCCAGCAGGTCGGCATCCTTGAAGGACTGGATGATGAGCGATTCGTCCAGCGGCCCGGCTTTCATGCGCTTAGCCATTGTCGCGGAGGTTGAGCAGGGTCAGTACCTCGTCCGTCAGCGCCTCGATGTTGCTTCCTCTGAGCAGCGAACGGTCGGCCGGGAACAGCGTCGAGCGGAACAGCGGGCGGTGGCCTGCGGACAACTCGCGCCGGAAACGCTTGCTGTCGGGAATGAAGGTCTTCAGCACATGCAGGCCCAGCTCGGCGATCACCTGCTCGTACACTTCGTACAGCTCCGACTTCTCGCGCCCGTCCACCATGTTCCACACCAGATAGGTTCCCTTGATGTTCGAAACCCCCGTTTTGCGGATCACGTCGTTCACGACCGTCATGTAGCGCAGCGTGCTCTCCAGCACCACGCGGTCGGCACTGATCGGGGCGATGATGTAATCCATGTTGGAGAGGGCGCGGATCACCGACGGATTGTTGACCGTGCCGGGCAGGTCGAAGAATACGAGGTCGAACGCGGCCTGCCCCGTGATGCGCTCGGCATCGTCTATGGCCCGTTCCGTGCTGCTCTCCACGACCGGATAGGCTTTCTTGCCGAGGCGCGTGAACTGTTCGTAGGCCAGCGCCTTGTAATGGTTGTCTTCCATGGCCAGCTTCAGGTCGCGCTGCCGCATCCCTGCGATGGAGTGCTGCGGGTAGTCGCAGTCCACGACCGCCACGTCGTAGCCCTTCACGTAGTGCAGGTACGAGGCGACCAGCACCGTGAGCGTGGTTTTGCCCGCTCCGCCCTTCTGGGTGGAAAAGGCCAGATAAACAGGTTCTTTTTCCATAAGCATTGAAATATTAAAGTGTTTGACCGTGTATGTAAACCCTTGCGGGTTCGTTC
The DNA here is from genome assembly GCF_006542685.1 of Alistipes dispar. Classification (NCBI taxonomy): domain Bacteria; kingdom Pseudomonadati; phylum Bacteroidota; class Bacteroidia; order Bacteroidales; family Rikenellaceae; genus Alistipes; species Alistipes dispar. The sequence goes on from NZ_AP019736.1 coordinate 368,769, forward strand.
CTTTATGGCTGCGACGCCCCGTTTCTGTACGGGAACGGCGCTTTGCGGAAATGCGGCCGTATGCCTCCATGTCTTCATACCTGCATACCTCCATGTCTGTATTCCTGCATGTCCGTACGGCAATGCCTGCATCGGTATCGTCCGTCCATACGTCCGTGCATGAACCGCTATGGATTGTCCGTATATCTTTCGATATGGATATATGGATCGGCTATAGGTGTCGTGTGTCTGCACATACGCGCCGATACGCTTTCCGTACGTCGGTAATGAATCGTCGCAGCGTATCATTGCCGATTGTCCGCAACGGCAAAGAAACACCCTCCGGCACCCGGAGCGTGCGGCCGCGAACATTCGTGGCACCGTTTGGCGCAGGTTTGGCATAGGTCTGCGCTGCCTGCTGGCATACAACGGATTGCATAGGCCGGTATCTTTGTCCCGTGAACCGATTCCGGTCTTTACGGTTACGCCTCTTCGTGCTGGCCGGCGACCGTGGCGGGACTGCCTCCGCAAAGGGCAGTCCCTTGTGTCCGGAGAACATTTCATGTTCGGGACACAGCAAGCTGTGTTTTCCGTTACCCGAAACGATTTCGGTAACGGAAAACAGCTTGCCCGCAAGGGGGAGAAAGCTCCTCCGAAGTCGTCGCTTTTTACGGGGCGCCGCCGTGCGCCGGAACGGAATTTTTACCGCACCGGGGGCCTTGCGGCCTTCGGTAAAAATCGAAAGGCATGGAAAAAACCGAAGCCCCCGTCCGGGGCAGGGGCGGCAGGCCGCCCAAAACGGACACGGCGAAAAATTGCGTGATGGTGCGCTTCACGGACGGGGAATATGCCCGGTTCCTCGCGTTGTTCGAGCAGTCGGGCACGCTCTCGAAGGCCGCTTTCGTCAAAGCACGGGTCTTCGGCGACGAGTTTCGGGTCATACGATCCGACCGGGGGACGATGGAATTCGCCGCGCGGCTGACCGCTTTCAACGCCCAATTCAGAAAAATAGGCGTGAATTACAACCAGATCGTAAAGGAATTGCACGCGCATTTTTCGCCCAAAAAGGCGCTCGCTCTGCTCTATAAATTGGAGAGCGAAACGCGCGAGCTGGTCGCTGTGGGAGCGAAAATAGCGGCTCTGGCCGACGAATTTCGACAGCGATGGTAGCCAATATCACCACCGGAAAGGACATCTACGGCGCGCTCGCCTACAATCAGCATAAGGTCGATCGGGGCAAAGGGGCGGTGCTTGCGACGAGTAATATCCGTGAGCCGGACGACGGACGCTTCGGCGTCGCGGCCCTCGCCGACGAGCTGCTCCGCTGGATGCCCTCGCACGTTCGCACCGAGAAACCGGTCGTCCATATCTCGCTCAACCCCGACCCCGAAGACCGGCTTTCGGACGATGAACTGACCGACATCGCCGCCGAATATATGGAGGGTATGGGCTGGGGCTGCCAGCCCTACGTCGTCTATAAACATACCGACATCGACCGCCCACACATCCATATCGTCACGGTGCAGGTGGATAGTTCCGGACGCAAGATCGGCGACAACCGGCGCAACGAGCGGAGTGTGGCCGAAACGGAGAGGATCGAACGTAAATACGGCCTGCACCGCGCCAAAGGGCGGAAGCGGGGCGAACTGTGGCGGCTCGCGCCCGTGGAACCTGAAAAAGGCGACCTGAAGCGGCAGATCGCCTCGGTGGTGAAGCCCGCCCTCTCGATGTACCGCTTTCAGACCCTCGGCGAACTGCGGGCTCTGCTCGCGCTGTATCGTATCGGCGTGGAGGAGGTCGGGGGTACGCGGGGCGGACGGTCGTACCGGGGAGTGCTCTATACGGTGCTGGACGAGAATGGTGAGAGGACGCAGGCTGCGCCGCTGAAAGCCTCCCGACTGGGTGACGACGCCTCGCTGGCGAAGATCGAACGTGTCATGGCCTCTTCCGGGGAACAGATCGCAGGAAAGGAACTGCTCGCTCTGACACGGCACCGCGTCGGGGAAGCCCTGCTGGATGCGACGGACGAAACGGAGCTGCGCGAACGGCTTCGGGAGCGGCATATCGACCTCTACCTGCGGCGCAACGACACGGGACGGATCACGGGCGTCACCTTCATCGACCACGAAACCCGCTGCGTACTCAACGGCTCGCGGCTGGGCAAGGAGTTCTCGGCCAATGCGCTGCATGAACGGTTCGCCGCCGGCCGGAACGCGGAACCCGAACGGCTGCGGCAGTCGCGGCGCAGACCGCAAATTCGGAAGACACATCCCTCGCGCCGGAAATAGCCTCGCATCGAAAAGGGGCCGCCGGAAGTCCGGCGACCCCTCAGGGGGTTTTTGTTTCCGGATGAGCACAGCTCATCCGGCGTGGGGGTTTTCAGTCGCTACGGACGCTGGTCTTCACGGCGCCGGGCGAACATAGCGAAATTGTCGCGGATGAACTCCTGCACGTCCGATTCCTTGTAGAAAGCCTTCTGGTTCAGCATCCGGTACTTTAGGCCGCACTTCGAGCGGTAGCGTTGCAGCGTGCGCTTGCTTACGTGCAACATCCGGCACAGGTCGTAGTTGTCGAAGAGTTTCTCGCCGTTCTCCAGCGTCGGATACTCCTGCGCTTTGGGCGGCTTCTGGCGTTGTTCTATTGCTTCGAGCCGCTCCATGATGCGGCGCATCCATATATCGAAATATTCTTTTTCCAGTAACATGATCTCTGATTTTTTGATTCGTAATGATTCGTAGTGCTTCCGTTACTGGTGCATGGCACAGATCGCCGCGCGGCAGGTATCGCGGGTGTTCTTCGTTCCGGCGGGTAAAAACGCAGGAGGGCTTCGATGCGTAAACGCATCGAAGCCCTCCTGCTGGGGAAATTGAAGCATGCCACTCCCGGCCTGCCGTGTGGCGGTGGCATATCAACGGCCTCGCCCGCATATCCGCCCGCCTCGTCGGACGAACGGAGGTCGCATGCGGCGATGAATTGCAACGGCAATTATTCGGACGGCCGGTACGGAAAACTCCGCAATGGCTGTCCGCACTCCGAAATCCGCTCCTTCCGGCAACCCTCCGCGCTCCGGAAGCGCCGCCACCCTGCGAACCGAAAAAGCCTCCGGAACATACGCTCGAAGGCTTTCTATGGTATGGACATACAGGAACGATCCCCGCTGCCATTGGCTGCGGAGCCGTCGTCCGCAAGGGATCGGTACGGAATCTGTGTACGCTGCCTGCCTTTTATATCTGTTTTTGGCAACTATATCCCGCCTTACACCGCCGTACCTCCGAAACCCGACTGCCGAAGCGGGTCTTGTCCGAAGCCTCCGTCAAGGCGGTTTTTTTTGGGGGGGGCTCCGATCTGTAAACGCGGCTCTGCCGCGAACGCTCCGGCAGCCGGTCGTGTGCAGCGACTCGGAAAACCGACGGAGTGTAAAGCAAGGTATGGCTGCCTTGTTTTTCTCAGGCCCGAAAGCCGGCTTCAGATTCGTACCCGCCTGCGCCGCTTCTGTGCTTCCTCGTGCCGTCCAGCCCAAAGCGGCGGGCGATCTGCGAGACGTTGTATTCGATGTAATCCATGCTGCTGCACGCCTCGACCGCCTCCTTGTATTCGGCACGGGTGGCAGGCTGCTGCCCTCGAAGCTGGCCGAGCCGGATAGTTCCGGCCTCCTCCTTGTCGCATGAAATATCGTATCGTGCCAGCATCAGGTGCGGTGGTATTTGCAGATATGTCCCTTCAGCCCGGAAAGACTCACGCTGCACGTCCGGCTGATTTCACAGCAGGAGAGGCGGGTCGAGCGATAGAGTTCGACGACCTCGCGGTATCGCTCCGTCGTCTTCGGTTGGGGATTCGGGATGCTGGAGCCTCCGGTTGATATGATCGGTTCATTTTTCATCCTGTAAATAGTCTGGAGTTCTTGGGTAGAGCCGCGTATTATCCTCGTTGTTTCCATCGGATAAGTACTTTTTCTGCAGCGATTTTCAGAACTACTTGATCGGTAGCCTGTATGCCTTGAAATAGTTCAGATGTTCGTAGTAGGAGACGATTGCGGGGAGCATCTTCGTCTGCCGCCGGGCAGGGGTGCGGCCTGCTCTGTCGGCAGCATCTCCGGTAAGCATACCCGCACGTCGGATGCCCGTTCCGGAACGGCACGAGTGCGGAATCGGCCGCTATCGCATTGCGGCAGGGCAGACCGTTTCTGTCGATACAGCGGTAGGGGACGCTGGCATCGAAACCCGCATCCGTGCATATATCTCTCGCGCTGCGCTTCGTCGTATAGTATATGCCGACCCGACTTCGTCCCGGAAAATTTTGCCCTGACTGTTATCCGGATCGGTCGTAACCGCAATTCCCTGCGTATAGGGTCAGTAGGTCAGTCCGAATGCCCAGAGGGGTATCGTGTTGCGGTGCCCGTACTCGATGTCATCCTTCACGAGGTAGGCGTTCCCGATGTCGCGGATCTGCTTCTGCGTCTTGTTGCGGCCGCCCACCTCGAACGTGAGCCCGCCGATCCGGAAGTCGGCCACCGAAGAAGAAGTTATGGTCTGCGCCGGAGCCAACAACGAAAGGAATACCGTTTCGCGGACGTTGCCCACGTCGGGCGTCGTGTCCGAGAGGGCGTAGGCGAGGTTGGTGTTGTTCAGGTATATCTTGTCCACCTTGCCCAGCGCGCTGATCCCATGCGTGTCGTCGCGCAAAATATTGATAAGTTGCGCCTTTTCCAGATAAACCATCAGATCGGCCACCATGTTGCGGTTGATGTTCAGGTCGCGGGCCAGCTTCGAGTAATTGGGCTTGAAAGGAACGCTCTGCGCGACGATATAAAGCAGCTTTTTGAGCTTCTGAGCCGTGGAGGTCGTCATCTCGGCAAACGCGGGAATGTCGTTATCTACTACCTGATTGATGACGCTTAGCAACCGGAGGTAGTAACCGCTCTCCTGAAAATAGGGATAGTAGCCCTCCTTCAGGTACTCCTTGAACAGCGCCACGGGACGGTGTTCCGCATAGGGGAAGTCGATCTTGTTCTGTACGACCTGTTCGAGCGTATGGGCGGGAATACGGATGCCCTTGCCGATAGCCAGGTATTCCCGGAACGAGAGCCCCGGCAGGCGGTATTCCAGCTTGCGGCGGCTCAGGTCGGCCCCGCCCTTCTCCAGATCGAGGATGGACGAACCCGTATAGCCCACGCGCAGCGTCGCATAGGTGTCGTAGATGTTCTTGATCTCGGTGGACCAGTTCTTATATTTGTGTATCTCGTCGATATAGAGCGCCTTGCCACCCTCCCGATAGAACTGTCCGGCCAGCTCCACGAGCGTATGCGTCGAGAAATAGAGGTCGTCGGCCGACACGTAAAGCGTGGCCGCCGCATCTTCGTGCAGCTTGATGTGCTGCAATACGAGGGTCGATTTGCCGACGCCCCGCGCTCCGAGGATAGCCACAAGGCGGCTCTCCCACAAAATCTTGTCGTGAATGTCGCGCACATATTCGGTCGGCGTGTTCTGAAGCCGCGTCCGGAAGGTTCTTATCAAAGTATCCATACTTACTTGCTTTGTCCGTTTTGCACAAAGATAACAAAATTGCACGATGTATAATGCAATTCCTATGCAAAAAAGATGGGTTTATACGGCAGCCTCGCTTCCGCATCCGACGGGACTGACTTTCCATGAAAAAGGGTTGCACTTTCGGAGCGATTCCAGTGGCAGCAGCTTGCACGGCACGGGGCGTCGCGCAGACGTCGGAGTTCCTTCGCTGCGATCTTCACGGCTTCGGCCTTGATACGGTCGTAGTTCACCCTGAACGTATTCTCCATGCGGACAAGACATTGCGGGACGCTACCTGATACGACCCGTCTTCATCTGCTGAGACAGCCCATGTTTCGAACCCGATTGTTTTATGAAATCATCCCCGTCAAAAGTATTTTTGGCGGGGATGAATTGCATTTTGGGAAATTAGAATCTGTGAGTATGACCCACCGTCCCCGGGCTTATCCTATTATTAAAATTGTTGGGAGGAGGATCATAATTGAATGAATAATTTCCTTCCGGCGGTTTGTTGACGATGGTGCTTTGCTGTTGATCGATATTACCGCCTGAAATCTCCCCGCTTTCCCTTCTTGAAATTCGATCAAAAAGGTTCTGCTGATCTTGTAGCGATAAATTGAATTTCTTTTTCATAGCAGTTTAAGTTTTAGTTTATTTGAATACTGTCTGAACTATTAAGGCTCCTTAAATTTTTAGTTATAAAAAATTATAGCTTTAATATACGGGAGCCCACCCCGTATATCAATTTACGACAAAATACATTTCCTGAAAGTTGATCGTCAATTGTTTGAATTCAGCGGGAGGCAGTACACCCAATGTTCCGTCGAAGGGTATTCCCATCAACTGGGAATGGGGCATATCTTCGATCACATACAGGTTAGTCATCACACCCGTTTTATCCCCGATTGTCAGTTCCATTTGCGGCAGTATGGCGTATTCGAGTACCGGGCTGTATCCGGTCGCGGTTTTCCCGCGTTTGCGTCCGTGTGCCTGCAACGGCGGAAGCCGGTCGCGATGCGCCTCATGGAATTCCGGTTCGACGGACGATTTCGAGGCTCCCGTATCCCAAACCATCGTTGCGGGGATTCCGTCCAGTTCGACCCGAATGTAAGGCACTTTGTTGAGCATCAGGTTCCGGGGAGCATCGGGCGAAGAGACTGTCCGGGATCTCAAATGCAATTTCCGAAGTTCGTAGTCCAGTTCGATTTCGGGGAAGAGTTGCAATATGTCGTTTCCGAGAATAAGACCGCAATCCGTAACGCCCGTATCTCCGAGCGGCAGAACCACGCACGGAACATGGACGAACACGGCTGTTCCCAATCGCAGAGTGTCGAGCAATGCGAGAGGACACCGCGTTTCGTTGAATCGGATCGAATCCGCCGACATGGGCAATTCCAACTGAGATGCCAACTGTTTATCGATGATCGTCATCTGACCTCCGGAGTCGAGCATCGCTCCGATTCGTTGCATGCCGCGGACGGCCGTGAATTTGATTTGTTCGTCTTCGACGCCGAACGGTATGTCGTAATTCGCGTCGGCATCCGATATACCCATACGGGGCCACTGGGATTTCAGCCCGAAAAGGACGGCATTGGTCTCGAAAGCAGTCCGCGTCCCCTCGTCCATATAGTCCCGGCCTTGCGCAAGCAAGCTCGTACAAATATCGTGGGCAGCTTTGAAGTGTCCGAGTTTCGCCAGATTGTCGGACATCATCCAGAACAATGAGAAAAAGTTGCCGCCCATTTGGGCGTTGTACTCATCGTACATGTGCTGGATTTTCTCGACGGCGCCCGCCGGATTGTTGAAATTATGGTCGAGCAGCGCCCCCGAGAACAGCCGCATGTAATCGCTCAGGCTGTCGGCACTCTGTTCATAACGGGCTCTCGTTTCGAACCAGTCGCTTCGGGAGATAGCCTCTCCGATTGCATTGTCATACGGGTTTTCTTGGGCGGCCCCGATTTGCACCGGAAGGACTGCGAACAGCAGACCGATGATTTTACGAATAACCATGGCTTTATCATTTTGAAGTGGATATATCGACGACAGAAACAATTTCCGAATAATCGCTGCTATGGAAAATCAGCCTTTCCGCAAACAACCCATCTATAATGGGAATGAGACTCTTTTCCTCGATATGGCATTCTTTGGCCAATTCAGCGAGTGAAATGACTTCCTCATTGGCTTTTTGCAATACGTTCCACTCCGTCGAATGCGTATCGAATTCCAACTCATTTATCAGTGTTCCATTGCAGTATTCTTTATATATAGCCTTATCATCGTAGGAAACGAAAAGATAGGAATAATGCTGGCTTTTATAATAATGTTCGATTTCTATAAATTTATCCCACAATAAATTCTGAGATAATTTCAGATGTTCAAGAAGGATGATCTTGGTCTCGGCCTGCAAGTAATTTCGTGGCAGAAGCATAGACATCGGATTTTCAGCCCATCGGTATGGCAATTCGTCCTTTATCTTGTTATAATATGGACTGGACTTGATTACAGCTAATTGAGATATGTTATGCTTGAAAAAGTTTTCGGCATAAAAGAACCTTAAAAAATGCAGATTGTCAATGCTCTCGATTATATCGTCTTCCGTTTCTTCTATCAAGCCCCGTAAAACGTTCGCTCCGTTTACATGAATTCTGTACTTATAAGCGAACTTGATGAATAAGAGATTACTGGAAAATGTATTTTTCTTGTCGATCTTTCGTAAAAGATTGTCTGAAGGAGATTCATATCCGATTTGCACATGATTGAATCCAGCCAAAGCCATCTTCTTTACAATCCGTGCATTGACTCCGTGCGATATGATTTCACCTAAATCGATGGATAATCGAGGATACTGCTCTCTGATTTCCATCAGTCCGTCAAGGAAAGCGTCGAAGCGAGCAAAGTCATTGTCGATAAGATCATTATCCAAAAACTGAATTCTGTAGATTCCGTACTTCTTAACCGAATCGGCGATTTCATCCAATGTGACGGCTATATCTTTTTTCCGGAATTTATAACCCATGTTTAAGTAGCAGAAATGACATTTCTTCCAATGGCAGCTTCTACTGTTTTCAAAAGATAACAATGCATATTGCTTGGGAACACCATAGCAGTCCATCTTATCGAAAAAATCGGAATAATCCGGCCGGAGGGCTTTAGACGATAAATCGGCGAACTCCATATTAGGTATTCGGGATGTCAGAATTTCGCCGTTTACCCTGTACGCTATGTTGCCTATCGAGGATAATTCATCCGTTTTATCCTCGGAAATTTTCTCAGTCAAATGAAGCAGCGGAATCTCGCCTTCGCCCCACATAGCGATATCGAATTGTGCGAAATTTTGCAAATAGGCAATCGCCGCTTCTTTGGTGCCGATGCCTCCGACAACGATTACTGCAGATGGATTTTTCTCTTTGATTTTTTCTGCGATAATACTCGAACAAACCCATTGATACAAATTTACCTCCAGCCCGAAATACAGAATTTTGTCGAAATCGTATTTATCTATGATTTCATTCAACAGATCTTCGAACTTTTGAGCATATTGATGCATATGTTCATCCCAAAAATTAGGAGACATATTGATATACTGAGGTTTGATAGCCTTCAGCAAAACTTTCAGTCGATTATATGCACAAGTGTCTTTATGTTTGATCGCCAAATAATTGTAGTACAGCAACAGATGTTCGGCTCCTTCATCTGCCAAAGTACCGTCACTCCACATAAATTCGTTCTGGAGCTTCCGCAAATAAAGGTTCCAATATTCGATGCGGACATTGTATCCGAAATTTTGGAGATAGGCTTTTAACACCGACATAGCCGGCGAAGGCATATAAACATTTGCGGGTGGCGCCCATCCTAAAATGACTTGCTTTTTAGTTTTCTGTCCTTCATTCCCCATAGTCGTAGTTCGTATAATAGGTTAAAGTCTTTATCTTGAACAGGTATTCGTACTTTGCCTGCAGGCGCTGCGATCGAGCTTTGACGGCGGCGCTTACGGCGGCGTTGTAGTCCGTTACCGTGGCGGCGCCGAGGTCGTACTTGCGTTCGATCTGCCGGGCGGCCTCCTCGGCCGAGGCGACGTACCGCTGCGCTCCGCGGTATCGCTCCCACGCCGTTCGGGCGTCGATGAGCGCCTGCGCAACCTCCTTCTCCACCTGTTTCTCGGCCGTTCGCAGGGCGTATTCGGCCTGCCGTATGGCGAGCTTCTGCCGCTGCACGTTCTTGCGGACCGTGAACTTCCCGAAAATCGGGATGTTGAGCGACAGCGACACATAGCTGCTCGCATTGTCCTTGTACTGCTCGAAAAACGGATAGGCCTCATACCGATAGGTGCCGTCGGTATTCCGGAACATCTTCTGCCGCACGTCGGAATAGCTCGACCCGTACCCGACCGAGAGCGAGAGCGTCGGCCAGTAGGCCGTGCGTGCGATCTGCAGGTCGCGGCGGGCCATGTCTATGCCCACGCGTGCCGCCTCCAGTTCGGGCAATTCCCGCGCGGCGTCGAACACTTCCGCCGGACTGTCCGCGATGCCGGAACGAGCCGGCACCCCGACATCGGGCGCAACGGTTCGGAAGGTCGTATAGTCGTCGATTTCGAGCAGTTGGCAGAGGTTCAGCCGTGCGATGTCGTAGGTGTTTCGCGCGGTCAGCACGTCGTTCTCCGCATCGGCTAATTGCGATCGGATCTGCAGCAGGTCGGCCGTCGTAACCTTGCGGGCCTCGACCTTCTTCGCCGTCTTCTCTTCCTGCATCCTCAGTTCCGCCACGACCTGTTCGGCGTCGCGGATCGTCTCCTCGGCACACAGGACCTCCAGATAATAGGCCGTAACGTTCATCCTCACGTCGTTGCGCATCTTCTCCACGGCGAGCAGCGACGACCGCAGATCGAGCTGCGCGCGTTTGAGGTTGTAGTAGTTCTTCAGCCCTCCGAAGAGCAGGATATTCGCCCCGAGCGAAGAGCTGTTGCCCGCCACGGTCTCGTTCTCCACGAATTCGTAGGTCGTCTCATCGAGCACGCGCCCCGTCGCGAGGGATGAACTGTTCGATACGGAGAGGTCGGGGGCATAGCTCCACTTCGATTCGGCGAGGGCGATGCGTTTCTCCGCGGCCGTGAGCTCCCGTGCTTTGATTTCGATATTGTGCTCGTAGGCATGCGCGATGCACTCTTCCAGCGTCCAGCGCCGCTCCTGTGCAAAGCCGGGCATGCAGGAGAGCAGCAGCAGGCCGAGCGGTACGATGTACGTTCGTCTCATACGGCTTATCGGTTTTTGAAAAGCGAGACGACGGGCTGGATGAAGCGTTCGATCAACCGCATGTCTTCGGTTACGATCTCCGCCGTGCCGTCCATCCGCTGAATCATCGGCAGCTCGCGCCGGTACGACGTGGTCATGCCGTCGGGGAAGACGACCTCGGCGGTATAGGCGATGGCCGTGCCGCTCTGGGTCTGTATCTGTTCCGGTACGGCCGACAGCGAACGTATCCGCCCCCGCAGCACGCCGAACTCCATGTAGGGATAGCCGTTGAGCTTCACGTTCACCCCTTGGCCGACCTTTACTTTGCCGAAACCCGCCGAGGGAACCTGCAGGCGGCCGATAACTTCCGTCGCACCGTCCGGAACGATGCTCGCCAGTTTGTCGCCGACGGCGACGTGCTGGTTCTCGCTCCAATAGTTCACGAGCGTTACGCGTCCGGTGACCGGGGCCTCCAGCACATACTGCTGCCGCCATTGGGCGATCCGGGCCGCGAGCTGCTGGCGGCTCTGCTCCAGCGTCCGCTCGTATTCCGCCGTTTCGTTTTCCTGTTGGAGCGTCAGTTCCACGAGCTGCTGCTCCGACTGGATGATTTGCAGCTCGGTCGAGGTGAGCGTGGCGTCGAACCCCGCTTGGGCGTTCTGCTTCGAGAGGTAGTTCTGGGCCGTGGTTTCGTAGTCGGCGGCGGAGATCACGGCTTCGGCCAGAAGCAGCGAATCCCGCTCCAGCGTGCGGCGGCCGTAGTCGAGATCCTGCAGCAGCAGCGAACGTTGCCGTTCGAGTTTGGCGTAATACTCGCGGTTCTTGGCGATCTGTTCGCGCAGAAGCTCTTTTTTGCGGGCGATATTGTCCGTCGCAAGGTAGTGGCGGTAGTCGCGGCAGCGGCTTTGGAGGTCAGCGAAGGCGGATTGCAGCTCCCCGAGCGCATATTCTCCGTCGAGCCACGGACTGGCTGCGAGGGCGGCAGGCGCGAGCGTATCGGCGGCGAGAAGATGCTCCGAGAGACGCTCCACGTCCCGTCGCTCCGCGGCATTGTGCAGCACGGCGATGAGCTCTCCCCGTTCGACGAGCTCTTTGTCCTTTACGCAGAGCGTGTCGATAAGCCCGTCGTAGCGTGCCACCAGATCGGAGGGCGGATTGACGGTCGTGATGACCGCCGGAGCCTCGATCGTATCGGGGTACTTAATAAAATAGCAGCCGACGATGATTCCTACAAAAATCAAAAACACGACCGTGATTCCCCAGCGTACCACCCATGACGGCGCACGACCCAGAATCGACTGGGCCTCGTCGCTGTAAAAATTCGTTCTTTGCGGCATGTTATTTGAGTTTTGGCATCGTATATTGAAATAGATTATTCCAAATATATTTTTCGTAAACACGCAGGGGCTTGCGGGCACCTCGGATCGGGATAACTCCAATTATTTGGTCCATATGCACCGACAATTATTTTCCAGCATACCCCTTGATAACCTCTGCATTTGTCAAATACACCGCACATTTTACACTGACTCTCTGGCTGCATTTTGTTTTGTGTTATATTAAACAAACTAATAGCTTTGTCAGAGTTCCAAACTTCCAGAATAGATTGTTTTGTTAAATCTCCAATAATGAAATTCGGGTGCCAATATAATTCTTCACATATCGTTACCTTACCATCAGGCAAAATGACAAATGAGCGTTGGTTTCCCGTACACACGGAGCGATGATCAAAATGTTGCTCCTTGTGTCGCTTTGAGTTATAATCATTCTCCGTGTCTGGAGAAGATATTACAAAATCTATTTTAAGTCGCTCTTCTTTTTCGAGTTCTTGAATGTATTGCTCGATTCTTTCAATGGATGCTAATGATGGCTTAATAGAATTATAGAAGTCAGGCGATTTATAGAGTGAAAAACCTGCAGGGCCGATTCTAATGCTTTTTATATTTTTATACTGAGTAAGTAAACTCATCAGGGGGATTATCTCATCTTCAAGTGAATTATTGAATTTGGTAATAATACTATTGGTTTGCCAGTCAAATCCCATTTCATCAAGCATATCCATAGTGCTCTTAATCCGGGAGAAATACTGTTGATTTGTGTTTAAGATGGTTGCCAGAGTCTTGGGGTTGATTGAATCGATGGATATTTGAACTTTTGTTAATCCATTTTGTTTTAGAAAAACCATCATTTCTTCGGATATAGGAGCCTTGGTTGATATCAATGGAAAATAACCATTGGCAACTAATTCAAGGGCAATCTCCTTAAAATGCGGATGCATTAACACCTCACCTCCATTGATATCTAATTCTGGGAGTTGAATTGATTTTGCATCGCGTATGATTTTTTTTATTTGTTCTACGGACAACGCCTTTTTTGCACATGGGTTCTTTCTGTCTGCATAGCAATAAATACAATCCGTGTAGCATGTCATCGTAAGTTCAAAAATAGCAGACAGTGGTTTATATTGCCGTCCGTATGATAAATCAATGTCATCTCCGCAAATAAAATCATCAACATTATAATATTCTCTTCTTAAATATTTACCTCCATCGACAAGCACATTTTTAGGGAGTATTATAAGCTGATTCTTATATGGCCAGAATATTCTTTGAGGATTCTCTATGTAGTTGGAGAGTATATCTTTGATTTGTTCTTGCTCCAAATCAAAATAACCTGCAATATCTGTAATGCACTCTGCCAGTGTTCTTTTACCATCAAAAAACGATAGCATTTGAGCATTTGCAGGATGAATATGGCAAGTTATATTACTGTCAAATTCCAAATCGGGGAATCGAGCTTCATCATAAGCCCCGATTAGACATCTTTTAACGTCATTCCGAAGATAATATGCCGGGTTCAATATGTAGGTTCCATTTATATCCATTGTTAGCTTTCCTGATATTTTTCAACCCGGGCTGAATACATATTTGGTATCAGCCCGGGGTCTTGATTCATTTACTTTGCAGTACTCTTACAGCCGTCTTTACAAGCTTTTCTGCATCCATCCCCACATTTCGCTTCTGTAAAATTCAAGGGAGATTCACTCAAGCTCGGACGACCTCCGAGAATGTGCAACAACTCCGTTTTCTCCAACGGCCCGTTGGAAATTGTTTTGGGATTCACAACTTGTTGCTCCTTCATAAAATCAAGATTTTTGGGTTTTTCCTACTCTGTTTCCCCTTTTCGGACTCCGGGTTTATAGTACCGGCTGATCTGCCTGTCGATTTTTTCTATAAATGAGGTTTGCCCCGACAAATCCGGAATTCGGAAACTTCGGGTTCTGGCGTAATAATCATAAATCTCGGACCGTTCTTCGGGGCTGCTCATCGTCTCCCCACTCCAGATTTCGCTGTCGCGGCGGACCAGTTCATCCACAAAGCCTGCATCGGCCATGTTCGGAATCCCAATCCCGAAAACCCACTCTCCGACCGGTTTATAAAAAATAAATCCGGTATAAACCTCTTTGTATTCGAGTCGTTTTTTGAAGAAGCCGGGACGTAAGTCGAACCGATCCTCCCCGAAAGGCGTGCCCGCCAGATCGAACCCAATGCTTTTGTTTCCGCACGCAGCAAATGCAGCATCCCATTTCCCGTTTTGCGTCAGGCCCCGATACTCATTCCGCCTTTTTGCCCAGTTAATCGCCACGTTGGCGACCCGGCCCGGAAATCGCTCCGCGATGATCTGCCCGGCGTAGGGGGCCGGTCGGCTGTTCGGACCGGTTAAAAAGGAGTGCGGCGAGTTGAAAATGATCAATGCTTTTTTACGTGGATCGGGGCCGTCGAACAATTTATACAACTCCGTCAAGGCGTTGTTGCCCATAACGATGTCTTTGTAATCCCATATGTGCAGGAAATCCTGAAATTGTTCGTGCGTCAACCCTTCCGTCTGATGCCATGAAAACGGAACGTCGGTACATGAGATATGCAGCTTTTTTTCCGCCGGGAGACGCTTGTTGATCCGATAAACGGAACAGAGGTACTGATGGAAATTGGTATTCTCCCACAAAGGCGTGTAATCCAGATTTTGATAGGCATCCCATAGCGCGGTCTCGAACTCCCGATCCGACGCATAACTGGCGTTGACGATGCAATCGACCGTTCCGGTCATGTTGTAAACCCCGATCTCTGTCATTATAAGCCCGACCTGATCGATAAACCGGGGATCGGACATAATCTGCTCGATCAGGTCGTATTGCGTCGTGTCCCGGTGATCCCGTTCACCCAGAATAACGACGTCGTATCTGTCGAACAGCCCCATTACATAATCTACGGGTGAGGTGTTGCAGTCGTTGATAAAATCGACATACTCCTCTATTTTGGGAGAGACATAGCTGTCCTGTCCGTGTGTCGGGCAGACAACAAGCAGGGAAATGAAGATAAACAATACTTTGATTCTCATGGTTTGAAGCATTTTTCGATCCAATTCAATTACCTAATTCCAACTGATTTCTCACCAGTTCGTAATAATATCCCCGTTTGGCCGTCAGCTCGTCGTGCGTGCCCTGCTCGACGATGCGTCCGCGGTCCAGCACGACGATCTTGTCGGCATTGCGGACCGTCGAGAGGCGGTGCGCCACCACCACGACCGTCTTGTTCTCGAAGAGCCGGTCGAGACGCTCCATGATCGTGCGTTCGTTGTTCGCGTCCAAAGAGTTGGTCGCCTCGTCGAAGAAGAGGTACTTCGCATCTTTGTAGGCGGCCCTTGCGATCAGAAGCCTCTGTTTCTGCCCGACGCTCAGTCCGTGGCCGTCGGTACCGATCTTCGTGTTGTAGCCCAAGGGCAGTTCGTCGATGAAGGTGTCGATGTTGGCGATGCGCGTCGCACGGCGCACCCGCTCCATGTCGGGCCGTTCGTCCGAGACGCCGATATTACCGGCTATGGTATCCGAAAAGATATATCCCTCCTGCATGACCGTACCGCACGCCCGGCGCCAGCACGACGGGCTGTACTGCGCGATGCGGCGGTCGTGGAGCAGCACTTCGCCCGAGGTCGGCGTGTAGAAGCCCAGCATCAGCTTGAGCATCGTGGTCTTCCCCGAGCCGCTCGCCCCGACGATGGCCGTAACCTTGTCCGCCGGGATCGTTACCGACACGTCGTCGAGCGCCTTGGCCGAGTGCGGGCCGTCGTACTGGAACGTTACGCCCCGGAATTCGATGTCGGCATTGTCGGGAATCATGCGGATGCGCTCTTCCTCGGCTGGCTCCTCGTCGTCTTTCTCCTGAATCTCCGAGAGGCGTTCGAGCGAGATCTTCGCATCCTGCGTCGCCTGCACGAACTGGATGAACTGCGACAGCGGTGCGTTGAGCTGGCCGATGATATATTGCAGGGCGACCATCATGCCGAGGGTCATGTGGCCCTCGATGACGGCCGAGGCGGCGAGGAACGAGATGACGACGTTCTTGGTCTGATCGATGAACGTGCCGCCCACCTCCTGCGTCTGCCCCAGCACGAGCCCTTTGATGGAGACCTGGAACAGCCGCGCCTGGATGCGCTCCCATTCCCAGCGTTTCTGCTTTTCGCAGTCGTTGAGCTTGATGTCCTGCATGCCGTCGATGAGCTGCACGATATTGCTCTGGTTGGCTGCCGCCTCTTGGAAGCGCATGTAGTCGAGCTTGCGGCGGCGCTTCATGAAGAGCAGAATCCAGCCGATGTAGAGCGCACTGCCCGACAGGAAGATGCCGAGTATCGTCGGGTCGTAGCCGCCCATGACGGCTCCGTAGATGACGAACGACACGACGGCCATCGCCATGCTCAGCAGCGAACCCGTGAGGAACGACTGGATGCGGTCGTAGTCATCGATTCTTTGCATGATGTCGCCCACCATCTTCGAATCGAAGAACGCGATGGGAAGACGCATGAGCTTGGCCAGAAAGTCCGAGATAAGTGAGATGCTGATGCGCACGGTCATGTGGAGCATGAGCCACGAGCGGATGAGGTTGTTGGCCAGCTGGCTCAGTGTCAGCACCACCTGAGCGACGAGCATCATCACCACGAACGAGAGGTTGCCCGTGCCGATGCCCTTGTCCACGACCGACTGCGTGAGGAACGGCAGGATCAGGCTCAGTATGCTGGCTGTGAGCATCGCCAGCGCAAGCTGTGCAAGGTAGCTTTTGTAGGGACGCAGGTATTGCAGCAGATAACCCAGTTTCAGCCGCTTGTCTTCGTCGCCTTTCTCGCGGTAGAAGGCCGGTGTGGGCTCCAGAAGCAGGGCGATGCCATATCGGGATGCAGCAGAAGGCGCAGCTGCTGAACTGTCCGATATGTTGAATGATTTACAATCGCTTTGTATCCACGATTTCAGAAATTGGGCTTCTCTGTATTTCAACAGT
This sequence comes from Alistipes dispar, assembly GCF_006542685.1. NCBI lineage: Bacteria > Pseudomonadati > Bacteroidota > Bacteroidia > Bacteroidales > Rikenellaceae > Alistipes > Alistipes dispar. Next base: position 385,830 of record NZ_AP019736.1, read on the forward strand.
CCTGCGGCTGGATCGGAAATATGAATCTCCCAACCATTATGGATTTTGACGATTTTATAAACGACTACGAAATGTTGTTGGTTCCAATGTACGATACAGGGAAGTGTCGCCTTCTCCCGCAATTGTTCCCAAGTCATCTTTACCCCCGTGGTGCGGAAACCGATCGACTCCGCGGCGTCGCTGATACCCAAGAGTGATACTCCTTCGCGCGTAATGTGACACCGCTCGCGCAAATTTTGCAGAGAGTAGTGCTTGCCATAGTATTGCGCGACGATTTTCAGCGACGTCGGGCCACAATCCATCGCATCGAGCTGGGTAAAAGAGGGGAAGACCATATCCGATTAGTCGTTAAGAATTTTCGAGTATAGTTCAATATAGTCTTTTATGCGGCCTTTGAACGGCGTGCAACAATCGTTATGTTTCCCTTTATATACATTCTCGAAACGACGAATGGGACAACCGCCTCGGCATATAGGCAAATAACTGCACTTACGGCATTCCGGATCGTTATAATGGTCAATTCCTACGGCATATTTCGCAATTAATTCGTAATTGTGCCATACCTCCGGGTCATTGATGTTCCCTACGGTCAGCTCTTTATTTCCGAGGTCTTCATAACATTTATAAATTTCGCCTTGACTGCCGATAAGCATGCTATACGGACTGCGGGTCATGCATTCCATATTCACATCATCGGGATATAATTCCTCCGTGACTACTCCGTATTTGGTAAATAAATCGAGGAAAATATCCGTTACGGCATTTCGACTCAAGCACGTCGAAGCGTTGCAATCGGTTTCATCCAGAACCACGATTCCGGGGTATACGATTAGCTTTTTAGATTTATATCTGTCATTCAGCCATCTGTATATTTCCATAAAGCTTTTGTAATTCCGATTGTCGATATTTACCCGAATCGCAATGGCGAATGCACCCCTGAAGCGGCTGTTATAATAATCATCCAAATTTTTGATAATCGTATCGAATGTTCCTTTTCCATTAATCAAAGGTCGCCGAATATCATGAGTTTCCCTAAACCCATCGAGAGTTATCTGGATTTCCGAGATTTTAGCTTCGACCAGTTTTTCGACAACTTCCGGCGTGAAGAAATATCCATTGGTTATCAGTAGGTTTTCATTGATTTTTAGCCCCAGTTCATCAATTCTTCGGGCTAATGAGATAACCCTTTTATATTGTAATAACGGCTCCCCGCCATACCATGTAAGATTGACTGATTCAAGGCCATCCTCCTGCTTTAGATGCTTGATATAGTTTATAATCGCATCTTCGGTCCGATTCGAAAGCGCACCCGACTGACGCCATTTCTCGAAACAATACGTACAAGCAAAATTGCAACTTTGAGTAGGTGCAATGGTCAAAACCATGGTCTTTTTCGAATACAACCGAGACATGCTTTGATGATGAAGAATGTCTACCAAAGCATCATCATCTTCGACCAGTGCATATATCTTTTTCAGATATTCTATTTCCTCTTCGGAAAATGCCGACAAAATTGACGTTCCATTATCCCGAGATAAAAACAAGAGGCTCGCATACAACGAGTCATCCAATGCGATTAAGCTATTGGAGTAACTGTTGTACAAATATTTCCGATGTTTTTCCGTCTCGACCAGAAAATTGAAACGAGACCATTTCAGATCGGTCATGTACTTTTAATTTATTGGGTTGGATTCAATGATTTCCAGCAATTTGTCGAGCATGGCATCCCGTCCCGAAAGGTAATCCCGTGCGACATATGGAATGGCGATGTCGGGCATCAGCACTCCGTCGACGGCGCGGGTGTATTCGTCAAATTCGACCGTCGATACGTAGAGATATAATCCGGAAATTCCGAATCGGGCATCAACAGTCTCTCCATACTTCAACGCATTATGACGTAATGGCTCTCCGACTAACTGGACGGCGCCATTGTATTGCAGAATATTGCAGAACGATGCGGCTATTGAACTCGTATCTTTGTCCATCAATACATAGTATTGCATCCCCGGGATGTATAATTGTTGATCGAGATATATGGTTTTATTCATGTGTTGACTTGGAACCTCTACGACCGAACCGAGCATATCGGAAGTTAGAAAATCGTAATCATTTAAGGTCCATGGAGAGACTTTTAATCGTTCGTTCTTCAAATACGGAATGGTCGGCCGATTGATGAATATGGATAGCAGCCTGTCGAATGAATGTCCGTTACCGCCCGGATTGCCTCTTAAATCCAATATGAACGAGGTACATCCCTCTCGCCGAGCCTGAAGTATGGCCGTTCGCAGCTTGCGAATCAGGAGATTATTGTTGGGATAAAACTCTCCGATCGAAAAATACCCTGTTTTGGCATCTTTGAAGATTCGACTTTGAAATTCACGTTGTCGGTTCAATTTGAGATACACGTCTTTCCACGGGAATCCGGATGTGTTGATTTCCAAAATATTGCCTTTGCGAGCCAAACGAATCTTGTAATCCAATGCTGTAATAATCGCATAATGATAATTGGTTAAAAGGGTGAACGGGTAGATATGTCTGTCGTCATAGCAGTATTGAAGATATTGTGAGGCTGGGACATCATTGATGCGCAGGATTCGATCGCCTTGTTGAAAGAGAGGATCGATTGAACGATCTACAATAAGCGTATCATTGACATTGAGCGATAAAAAACCGAATACGGAAATATCATCGGCTTTTTTGGCATCCGAGAAATGAACGGGTTGCGGTTCGACCCGAAAATGAGGATCGATGTTTTGTAGCCATTGCAGATAGGGGCGAAGTACCCACATTAAGTCTGCACTACATAATGAGTCCTTAGATAAACTTTTATTTCGGAGTGTTACCTGAGCCGATATATATTCCGGTATGGAATCATTGGAAGGATGAGGTAGGCCTGACAATGAGAGAAACTTGGGTATCTCCATCGCCGGCGTTGCAATATCCGTTATGTCGATTTTGCCGCTAATTTTTATTTCTCGATTTTTCCAGATTTGTGCGAGACTATCTGCATCCTGATATGCTGAGTTTCCATATACACCGATGTGATTAAACGTGATAATTAATAAAATCGATGCGAAAACAAATATATTCATTTTCATAATGGAGAAGTTGTTTCGATAGAGGAGAGGAAATTCTCCCTCTCCTCTATTTCGTCTAATTAACGCATCGGGAAAGAAGTCGGAATATTTTCTTGGCGTAATTCTTCCTGTGTTTTCCAGCCGATTCGAATAGCCCGCCCCCGTTTCATGCAGGAAATACAAAATTGCCCACCTTTGGTTTGGGCCATTTCAGTGTACGATAAACGTTCGAACTTCGAACCGTTGATTACTTCAAAACGTTTCATAACATTGTAAAAATTAGTATTAGCGTCTACTCTTTTTAAGGATTTTCGACAACCTCCCTCAGGACTGCGCAATCCGAATTTCTGGAATTAAATGCCCTTTATGTCAGGCCACATTCAATCGATTACTATAATGGGCGTTCTACAAGTAATACTCCCCGTAAGCTTCTATCTGGTCTCCAATGATATTAATGGTATAATTATCCTTATCAACCGGGACATTCATGATTACTACCGGCTCGAATGTCGTATCGCAAGGATGCGAACAGACGATTTGTCCATATGAATTTTTCACCGTAATTGTAACCTTGCCGACGGTTTCATAGAAATTAATAAATAATAGGTTGCCATTCAATTCGGCAGCTACGATATCCCAGCTTTGTTCTGATCGGGGACGAGGCCTGTCTCCTCCTAAAATAACAACTTTGATTTTTACTTCCCGGCTAATTTCATTGGCCGCAACGAGTTCTCCACACGCAAGAAAACTCAGAAACATAAGAAGAATAATCCTTTTCATTTTTCTATGTTTATATTAGTAATTGTGTATGTCAAATTTAAAAATTTGAAATGGGAAAAATATTAAAAAACCATACATTTCGATATTATACTATGATTTGCAATTATTTGATTATCAATTATATGTATAATAAAAATCATATACCCATATTATATACCGAAGTATTATGTGTAAGTATTTGATTTTCAGTATAATAAAATAAAAATCCCCCACAGGTAGCTCTGCGGGGGGGGGTATTTTGTTGAAATACAAATAGTTATATGAAGTCAACTGTTTTGCCCAGATATTTTTTCAGTTCTACGATGTATTTTTCAAGGTTCGACGAATCGTTCGTTATTCCCAATTTACTGCGAATCTTGCTTCGCAGTGTATAGATGCTATAAGTATTCGTATGATTATATAAAATCCGAATACTTTCCGGAGAAAATCCCAAACAAATAAACCCGCAATAGCAAAGTTCGCGTTGTGAAAGTGCCGGATATGACTTTTGTAAATAGTCAATTATTCCATGACAGGATAAGTTCGCGATAGCAATCACATCATTCGCCAATTCTTGATTTTTCCCGGAAGCGACCTTGAGATGTTCCTTGAATTGTCTGTAAAAATTATCTGGATTCGTTTCACAAATAGATGCCAATTCCAGTAATTTTTGCAGGCTTTTAATCCTATTCTCCAAGATGACAAATAAGGTTTGAGAATGCTCATTGGGAATCTTCAGATTCCTTTTGATTTCATTATACTCATGGGTCAGTTCCGCATAATGCGTTTTACTTTCCTTTATATAATGTTCATATTCGCTGAGTTCCTGATTTTTCCGAAATATGGCCCGTTTGTAAGACGCAATTACAACAGCTGCAAGAATTATGATTATTGCAATAACCAAAATCAAAGATACCATTGCATACCAGCTCGTCTTTTTCAATGCGGCATACGACTTTTGAAAATATTCGGTTCTATATTTCCGTTCGAGATTTTGCACCAGATTATTACGCCATTCCATATTGAGAGAATCGGAATAATTGGAGTACAAACGTTCATAAAATAACGCTTTTTTATAATTGCCATCCGATTCTTCAACCTGAGACAGAATACTCAAAACGCCCACATTCAATGATGTTATATGAGGTTGGAGCGAATAGTATCGATTGCACAATATACGGGCGGAGTCGATCCGTCCCTCCTGCCAATAAATATATCCGATAAGAGGATAATGCTCCACCGGAATTTCTCCATCAGCATATCTGTTATATATATTGAATATATCTTGTTTATAAGTTTGTAAGGATACTATATCGTCGTTCCTACCTATTTTTATTCCTCCGATGGAAGCTGTAATATCCAAGATTGCGGGGAGGTCTTCCAAATCTACCGCGATCGTTTGCGCTTCGGATAGACACTCGATAGCTTGTTGTGGATTATCGGCCAAATTCAGCGATACACCTTTTCTCCATAATACGTATAAAAGGTAAGTTTTATTATTGAGAGTTTCGAAGAAGGGAATTGCAGAAGAATAAGCTGCAATGGCTCCATCAAAGCTATATTGACTATAGTACTGGTCCCCGAGATACGAAAATATTAAACCGTTCAAGAGAGTGTCTCTCGTTTTCTTGGCATATTCCTCGGCTATAACGAGAGCTTTGATGGCTGCCTCTGTATTTGAAGCGTTACCTTGAACTATCGCGTGATAGTAATATGCTTTAGCCCGGTCTTCATAACTGCCATGTTTCGCGTAATAGTCAATAGCAATACGGATTAAAGAATCATTGTTTACATCTATATAATTTTTGTCAAGTGCCTGTGACGACAAAAGAGCGTGACGGGCTCTTATGCGTCGGGAATCGAGTGCTTTCCGGTCGATGGATTCGAGTATATGCCAAGCACTGTCAGGATGTTCCGACATCAGTTCTTCCGCATGATTCAACCGTAATTCAACAGTACTGTTTCTCTGGCAGCTGCCGAACACCAGCAAGGTGAAAACAGATAGAATTATCGTTCGTTTCATAATGAGGAGGATTGTTTTAGCAGGGGCAAAGATATAATTTACAGCTTATTTCTCCAATACCGTATTGCTATGTCATATGATGCTTCGCCTTCTAATTTGCTTTATCTTCGAGTCTAAAACGTTCTTTCTTCGACAGCCCGTTTACGGCACTCTTTGCGAACGCTTCCTGCATAAGTGTACGATAGAAAGTGCTGAAATCGCCGCCAACGTTCTGTATCATCTTCAGCTGCGGTCTGTCGAGAACCCCATCGGCAGCAATGATACGGCCTCGTCGCCCGGCCACCGCAAAGATTCCGCACATTGCGGAAAAGTAAAGCGGTAGAGTACTAAGGGATTGCGAGGTATCCAGCCGTTGTTGAAGACCGTATTGACCATGTATTTCAGGCAGTTGAATCCGGATAAGTCGTTGGAGAACATGCCGAGGTCATGATGCAGATAGGCGTGGAATTTTACGATGAACGACTGCTCCAGTTACAGGGAAGATAACGACGTTCGGCGTATGTCGGTTTGACATGGAATCCCGCGAAAGGGTCGACGGAAACCCAGCCGTTCTTATACACCGTATAGGTCATCAGACGAAGTTTTTTGACCCCGGCATGGATCGTTCCGGAAGCAATACCTTTTACCGTGGAGAGGTAAACGACGAACTTGTCGATAAAGTCACCTTTCGGCTCTTTGAAAGGAATGTCCTTGACATGGTATTCATATTCGAGGAAAGCGGCAAGACGCCTGCGACGCAGACAGTAATCCTCGTAGGTGAAATAAGCACGATCTTTATCGACACGTTTGAGGAAGTCCGCAAGGTATTCGTTGAAGGTCTGCAGCAAGCGGCAGTCATCGCCCATACCGAGGCTGGCGTTGCGGATCTTTTCGGCCGTGACATACGAATTCCGATCGCAGAGGCGTTGATCCCATTTACCGGTATATTGGTCTTGATATTTTCCAGCTTTTCGTTGATGTGCTGGGCTTCGAGGCTTTTGCCTGCCGCTTTGGTTAGCCTTGGTATCCCAGAGTGAGGCGCGAACGGAGAGTTTGCAGCTAAACCGCGACATCGTGCCGTTGATCGTGATACCGAACCATAATGGGGACCTGACCGTATTTTTCCGACAGCCTTCTTACGTAGAAAAAGACTTGGAAAGCGCTGCGTTGCATGATAACTCGAACATTGAAGGTCTGTCAAACGTTAAGTCAAGTTATTTGTTATGCGGAAGTTCGATGTAAAATGTTGAAAAATAATATTTTGCAAAAAACAAAGCATTTCGGACAAGTGACGGATAAGTAGCCGAACTTACCGTTAAACCTGCCCGGTTTTGCTGTTTCTATTACTCCAAGCATATGCAAAACAGAGAACTAATATACTGTAAATAAAATACTTGCTCTTTTCTGCACGCTCGTTATCTTACTAAACCCTGACCGAGATAGGGATGTATCAAAAATCTGCGTTTTGACACAATTCCGTCTCTTTATGCTCCTTGCTCCGGCGGGAGCAGCTTGCACAGCACGGGGTCTTTGCGGAGGCGGTCGAGTTCCTTATCGACGATCTCCGCGGCTTCGGCCTTGATGCGGTCGTAGTTCTCTTTGATCGTTTCCTGCATGCGATCCGCGCCGTTCTCGTCCGTGAAATCGGTGATTATGGGTATCTTCTCGTAGCGGGCCGTCTCGGCCTTGACCTTCGCGCTGTCCACGACGATTTCGGCGTGGAATATCTTCTGCTCGATAGGCTGCTCGAAGCTGTCGGCCACGGCCCCGACGAACATCCCCTGCGTGAGCGTCGAGATCTTCGAGGCCGGGATCAGGCTGTCCATCTGCGTCGATATGGAGGTCGATTTGTCGTTGCGGCTCAGGGTCATGCTCTGTCGCTTTTGCAGCACCTTGCCGAACCGCTCCGAGAGCATCTTGGCCGTTTCGCCCACCACCTGCCCGGAGAAGATGTTGCCCACGGTGTTCATCACCACGGCGGCCTCCTTGTCGCCGTAGTCGCGTTTGAGCTGGCTGAAATCTTGGAATCCGAGCAGCACGGCCACCTTGTTGCTCCGGGCCGTGGCGATCAGGTTGTCGAGGCCCTTGAAGTAGATCGTCGGCAGCTCGTCGATGATGACCGACGATTTGAGCTGCCCCTTCTTGTTGATGAGCTTTACGATACGGCTGTTGTACAGCCCGAGGGCCGCGCCGTAGATGTTCTGCCGGTCGGGGTTGTTGCCCACCGCCAGTACCTTCGGATCGTCGGGGTTGTTGATGTCGAGCGTGAAGTCGTCGCCCGACATGACCCAGTAGAGCTGCGGGGAGATCATGCGCGAGAGCGGGATTTTGGCCGAGGCGATCTGGCCCTGCAACTGATCCTGCGCCCCGCCGAGCCACGCATCCATGAAGGGACTCAAATAATTTTCCAGCTCCGGATAGCTCGTCAGAATCGGGAAGATGTCCTCGTAGCGTTTGTTCAGAAACTCGACGGCATGCGGAAAGGTGCAGTACCGTCCCCCGTCGTAGATGCGCAGGAACCAGATCACGGCGGCGAAGAGGATGATCGGGCTTTCGACGAAGAAATCGCCCTGCTTCTGCACCCATGTCTTGTTCAGGTTCAGCATGATGGTATAGGCGCTCTCGTAGGCGTCCGAGATGTCGTTCATAAAGGAGGGGTTGATCGGGTTGCAGCGGTGCGAGCGACGCGGGTCGTCGAAATTGATGACGTAGAAGGTCGGTACCTTCTTGTAGCCTTCTTGGTGCATCAGCAGGTGGTTGTAGGCGATCTCCGCGAGGTCGGGAAACTTGAAGTCGTAGACGTACATCGTGTACCCCTTTTCGATCTGCTGCTTGATGAATTGATTGACGACGGCGTAGCTCTTGCCCGACCCCGGAACGCCGACGCAGATACAGGCTCTCTGCGGCACTACGACGTTGGCGAAGCCGTTGTGCCACCGCTTGTTATAGTAGAACCGCGTCGGTAGGTTCACCGAGTATTCGTTCTCGACAAGGCGCGTCTCCTGCATGAACGATTCGTTCTCGTTGTTGAAAGGATCGTCCATCATGTCGTTCTTCAACAGCCGGCTCATCCACACGCCGCCCATCAGCAGGCAGATATATCCGGCCGATAGCGTCAGGATGTAGAACCCCGTGACGGCGGACAGCGGCAGTGGCAGGTCGAGCAGCCACCAGTTGAAAAAGAAGAGTACGAAGCCGGCCGCGAGCGCCGCGATGATCCGGCGCCATGTGATCTCCTCCTCCTTGACCCCTTTGGTACCGAGACACGAGAGGCCGAGAAAGAGCACGGCGAAAAGTTTGGTGTAGAGTATGCTGCCGAACAGTCCCGCCGTGCGGTCGAAGCCGAGCAGAATCCCGTCTATCACGCCTATATCGACGTTCCACGCCAGAATCTGCCCGTAGCAGTACCAGTAGATGTGGATTACCACGAATAAAATACTCAGGGCCCGCATGAAATCCATGACCTTGGCCAAACCCCTCAGATCGTCTTCCTGCGACATAATCGACTCGTTATTAAATGGTTCTACGCTAATTTAAGACGATGCGGATTGCGGACGGCGGTGCGGTGCCGCCGTGGCAGCCGTTGGCGTCGGCATGGCAGCCGTTGGCACAGAGAACGGACATGACGCTGCGAACTGGCGGAAAAAAGAGTATCTTTGCACTGCTGATTGGAATTATGGCGAAGTTGACGATCGAAACAAGACAATGCGACCGGATATTGCGGCGGGCGGTCGAGGCAGACCCTTCGGCTTTCTATGTCGGGGCGGATGGCCGTGCCGTAACGGGAGGCCGTCTGACAGCCGAGGCGGCAGAGGGCGTGGTAACGATCCGCAGCAACCGGTTATCGGAAAAGGAACTGCGCAGAATCTTCGCGGCGTTCCTGCCCGAAGCGCAACCGGAATAAATCATAATGAACCTATAAACGATAAGGATATGACAAAGGCTGACATCGTAAGCCGGATCGCGGAGCAGACCGGCATTGAGAAAGGAATCGTAACGAGTGTAGTGGAAGGATTCATGGAGCAGCTCCGGGACTCCCTGATCGGCGGTGAGAATGTTTACCTACGCGGTTTCGGCACGTTCCTGCTGAAACATCGGGCGGCCAAAACGGCGCGTAACATCTCCAAGAATACGACGATGATCGTTCCTGCCCATACGATCCCGGCCTTTAAGCCCTCGAAAGCCTTTGCTGCCAAAGTGAAATAGTTCGCATTCCGTCCGCTCCGACAGTCGGTCGTGTGCAGCGGTTCGGAAAAATAAAATAAATTCGTTATGGCAGACAGTAAGATCGTCGTTTTTCAGGACAAGCAGATCCGCCGCGCATGGATGAATGAGCAATGGTATTTTTCCATTGCCGATGTCGTTGAATTTTTGACGGACAGCGTAGATGTCAAACAGTATATCAAGCGTATGCGGCAACGCGATCCCTTGCTTAATCGCAACTGGGGTACAATTTGTACCCCAGTTGCGATGATCGCCGCCGATGGTCGCCGGAGGTCTGTTCAGGCTGCCGATGTTAAAGGGTTGTTTCGTATCATCCAGTCGATCCCCTCTCCGAAGGCCGAGCCATTCAAGCAATGGCTGGCACAGGTCGGATATGAGCGTGTGCAGGAGATCGAGAACCCTGAGCTGGCGCAGGAACGCATGAAGGCCGTTTACGAGGCCAAAGGTTATCCGAAGGATTGGATCGACAAACGGCTGCGGGGCATCGCCATACGGCAGAACCTGACGGATGAATGGAAAGAGCGCGGCATTCGGGAAGAGAGGGATTTCGCTATCCTGACGGCGGAGATCGCGCGTGCGACATTTGGCGTGACGCCTTCGGAACACAGGGCGATCAAGGGGCTGACGAAAAAGGGCCAAAACCTGCGTGACCACATGACCGATTTGGAGCTGATCTTCACGATGCTGGGCGAACGGGTGACGACCGAAATCTCACAGCAGGAGAAACCCGATACGTTCGCCGAAAGCAAACGGGTCGCCCGGCGCGGCGGCAACGTCGCCGGAGTGGCCCGCAAGGAGACGGAACGGGAGTTGGGGCACAGTGTCGTATCGGGCCAGAATTTTCTGGACAAGAATCCCGATGGACTGATCGAGGACACGATCGGACTGCCGCCGCTTGGTTCGGATAAGGAATAAACAGCCTGATCGGGCCCCCGATAACCGATGAAACGGGAAAGCCTTGCAAGGATAAAATGCAAGGCTTTCCTGTTTATAGTTTGATTTTTTTGGATGAAAAATCATCGTCCGTGCGGGGCGGCACGCCCCCGATGACGATACGTCCGCCGGAGGCATCGGCGATCTGCCGCAGGCGTGCGGGAATATGCCGTTGTAGGTCATCGGCGGCAGGTGCTTCCCGTCGCGCGTCCTTCTCCTGACGCTGTTCCTGCTGCTCTCCAGCCTCTTCGCCGTCACGGTCGCTGCCTACGGGTTTGAGCGCGAGTTGTATCTGCCGGTCGAGTCGTTCCATCTCTTTTTTCAAAGCCGCGAGGTCGGCTTCTTTGCGCCATGTACCCTCGATGATCTGCCGGAGCTGGGGCACGTCCTTTTCCAGCAAGGTGCGCTCCTTGCGGAATTTCTCCAGCGTCGGTTCGATCGTGCCCAGCGCGTGCAGGGGGTTGAGCGCCGCCGTGCGCGGGTCTCCGGCCAGATTGCCGTAGTTGTACTGGTAGAGGTATTCTCCCTCTCCCCGCACGTAAAAGCGGTTGCGAATGGACTCGAACCCCTCCTTCATGCTCTTTTCGCTCTTGACGATGATCTCGAACCCGTAGATGGAGCCTATACGCTTCTCCCCGCTTCCCGTATCGACGGTTTTTGCGATATGGTTCAGTTGTTTGCCGATGAACTGCGGGTCGTTGCTCTCCACCCCGTCCAGCGTGATACGGTTGCGGTACGAACCGTCCTCGTTGAGTTCCGCACGGCTTCTGAAGGCTTCGAGGTCTTTTTCGATGCGCCCGATCTTGTCGTCGAGTTTTTCGATCTCCCCGAGCGTATGTTCCAACTGGCTGCGGCTCGACGACTTACCGCGGATGAACGCCTGACGCTCGCTCTCCAGCCCCGCGATCTTCTTTTCGAGGCGCGCCTTTTCCAGCAGGTCGGTGTTGCCCGACAGCACGGCCACATATTCCGAGAAGTTCATGCCGCTGCCTTCGTCCATACCGCCCTCGTCGATGGTACGCACTCCCAGATTATTGTGTTTGAGCTGGCGGATGAAGAGCTGCTTGTTGTGCAGCAGCCCGAACTTGTAGGCGTCGAGCGACTTTTCGACGGCGTAGATGATAACATCCACCGTGTTGTCGGCGTAGAGCTTGGCCACTTCGTTGCCTTTGCGGATGCCGCGCCCTTCGCGCTGCTCCAAGTCGCTGGGCCGCCACGGACTGTCGAGGTGGTGGATTGCCACGCACCGCCTCTGGGCGTTCACGCCCGTACCCAGCATATCGGTCGAGCCGAACAATACGCGGATGCGTCCGGTGTTCATCTCTTCGATCATCTTCTTGCGTTTGCCCTCGCTGCCGGCTGCCTCTTGTATGAAACGAACCTCGGAAGCCGGAATGCCGTGGTCTTCGACCAGCTTGCGCCGAATCTCGGCGTACACGTTCCACTCGTCTCCCGGCTTCCATGTCCCCAGATCGGAGAAGACGAACTGCGTGCCCTTGTGCTGGTCGTACTTGCGGTAATAGTGCGCGATCTGCGCGGCACAGTGGCTCGCCTTATTGTCCACATGATCGCCGTACAGCTCCGGGTCGATCATACGCATATCGAGCGACATTTTACGGGCGTAGTCCGTAGCGATCAGCATTTTGGCTTTCTCCTCGCTTTCCGTGAGGGGTGCCCGTCCCAGCACGGTGGCATCGCCTGTCTTGGCGAAATGCACCAACTGGTCGATAAACGCCTGCTGGTCGGGCGTGGGCGGGATGTTGTGCAGTATCTCGTTCTTGCGCGGGCGGTCGATACCGATGTCCTCGGCCGTGCGGAAATCCGTAATTTCCGAATAAAAAGCCGCCAGCTCCGGAACCTTGATGAAATAGCGGAACCGTTCCTTCTGCACGATCTGGTTGGTGACCGAGAACTCGTAATCGACGCTCTTTTTGGCGAATACGGCGGCCCATGCGTCGAAGGTGCGGATGTTCTGCCGGTCGAGCGCTTTCGGACGCAGGTATTTGAACAGCAGATACAACTCCGTGAGGGAGTTGGAAATGGTCGTCCCCGACAGAAATGTCGCCCCCAGATCGCGCCCCGTGCGCTCCTGTATGGTTCTGAGGGCAAAGAGCATGTTGAGTGCCCGCTGGCTCCCGTCGGGGTTGCCGAGGCCCGCCACGCGGTCGTGCCGCGTGTTGAACATCAGATTTTTGAATTTGTGGCTCTCGTCCACGCAGAGGTGGTCGATACCCATACGGCGGAAGTCCACCGCATCGTCCTTGCGGTGGTCGAGGGCGTACTGAATCTTTTGCAGTTTGGCCTCCAGATTGTGCCGGCGCTTGAGGTAGCCGGTCAGCATACGTTTCGATACGCTCTTGCCTTGCGCCTTGAGCAGCATAAGGTTCTGTTCTACGCTGTCGAGTTCCGCCCGCAAGATCTCCTGCTGGATTTCTGGCGACTGCGGGATCATGCCGAACTGCTCGTGCGAGAGGATCACCGCATCCCAGTCGTTGTTCTTGATCTGCCGGAATATCTGCTCGCGCTTCTTCGGCGTGAAATCCTCGCGGCCCGGATAGAGCACGCGGGCCATCGGATACGCTGTGCAGAACGTCTTGGCGATCTCATGGATATTGGCTTTCAGTCCCGTAATCATCGGTTTGTTCACCAGTCCGATGCGTTTTTTCTCGTAGGTTCCGCAGCACATGATAAGCGTCTTGCCGCCGCCGACCTCGTGGTCCACGATACCGCCGCCCAGCAGAATATCCATCCAAATAGCGTCCTTCTGGCTCGGATAGAGGTCTTCGATGCCCAGCGCCTTGCGGTCGAGGCCGGGAAAGGTCAGGTGCGAACCGTCGTACTTCGGGCGCACGAAACAGTTGAACTTGCGGTTATACATGTCGGCCAGACGCTCCTTGAAGTCGGCGGACTGGTCGCACAGCCAGTCCGTGAAACCGCTGCGGATCTCGTCGATCTTGATGTTGGCCTGCTGTATCTTCTCCCCGTCGCGTACCTTTACCTCTTTCCACTCGCCGTCGATCAGTTTGCGGGCTTTTTTGGTGATGTCCGGAATCGTGTTGTGCAGGGCGTGTTTCATCAGATGCAGTCCGGTATAACGGCGGAACTCTCCCTGAACGGCATACTGGTTCTGTATCTTGATATTGTACTCGTCTTTGGCCGTAATGCCGAACTCGTCCAGATCGGCAATGTAACCGATCTTGACCTCCGTTTCGAAGAGCCACGAGGCATAACTGTCGTAGATACCCGTAGGTATCCACCGCTCGCCGAAGTTGAAGTCCAAATCTTCAAAAGCGATGGGCTTGGGCGTAGCCTCTCGCAGCGCCGCGAGGGTCTCCCGTGCGCCCTCGTGATCCGGATTCTCGTCGAGGAAGCGCTCGACGCGGTCGGCCTTCTCGATGACGTTGCCCGCGATGACACGTTCGGCGATCTCGTATTTCCCGCTGTCGGGGTTGAAGTAGATACGCCCTTTGAGCTGTTCCAGCACCTCCGCTTCGCTCGCCCCGGTAAGTTCCGATATATACTCGATATCGATGTCCGCATAACGGTTCATGCTGGCCGCCAGTGCCGTATGCACATCGTCCGTCTTTTCGATCTCCGCCGGATTGAATGCGACGGGATGGTCGAAGATGTCGGCCTTGTTCACGATACCGTCGGCGTAGCGTTCCAGCGAGAGTATCTCGTCAGCTCCCGGATCCATCCGTATCCGGTCGATATTCTGCGGTTCGTTCAGCCGGCCGAACCGCTCCACGAAGTTGTCGTAAAGACTGTTCAGCATTACGCGCAGCGCGGGGTGCGGGGCCAGTGTGTCGGCCTCCACGTTGTAGAGGTGATAATAGGTGTCCCGCACCTCGATATAGAGCGACATTTTCACCCGCTGTTCTTCGGGCAGGTCGAGCGGATGGAACATCGGGCGTAGGGTTTTCAGGTCGCTCAGGTATCCTACACGGTTCTCTTTATCCACGATGAGCGTCCCGTCGCGGTAATGTTCCGGCCGTTCTCCCTTGAAAGGCCGGGGTGCGAGCGGGTCTTCGGCCGCCTCGTCGCCGTGTGCCGTATTGTGCGGCATAGCGGCTTCGGCTCGCTTTCCGGAAACGCTCGCGGACGGGACGCCCTGCCGTACCGCACTGCCTGCGGGTGCCGGATTGTCCGCAGCGGGCCCTGTGACGGCGACGGCATCCGGCGCCGGATGCGGAGAGCCGGTCGCAATGAACGGATCGGCCTGCGGCGACAATGCGTCCGATAGCTGCGCCCTGTCTCCGGATTTGCCGTCCGCAGCACTGTCGGGAACCTTACGAGACGGTTCCGGCCGCTCCCTTCCGTATTCCGTTCGGATCGCGGCCTGCGGCTGCCCGGCTACGCCGGATCGCCCTGTCGCAGGCTTCGCCGCAGCCTGCCTGTTTACGGTTATCGTTCTCGATTGATTTTCTGCGGACGTAACGGCGGAGCGCTCCGCAGGTACGGCGGTCAATACCTCTGCCGGCTGTCGTTCCTCTTGATACGGCCGATTCTGCATCAGCCTCTCCCGCCAGTCCAGAGGACGCTCCTCCTCCCGAGAAACATTAGCCGCCTTCGGGGCCTGTGCGCTCTGCGGGGGTTGTATCGGTGTCGCGGCGGCCAAGTGTGCAGCGGCTTTCCGAAGCGCCTCGGCCGGGGACAATGCCGTGTTTGCCGCTGCGGCCCGCTGCTTCGCTTCCAACCGCTCCTGACGCGCTATCATCAGCTCCTCGCGCCATTCAATAAAGCGTTCCTCTTCGGGTTCTTTCCGGGGTCGGGCCGTCGTCTGCTTTTGCGCTTTCGGTTTCGGGCCGCGCTTCTTGGGACGGTTCACCTGACTGCGTTCTTCGGCTGAAAACCCGAACAGGTCGTAGAGCGTAAGCACCGGTTCCTGCTGTACGTTCAGCACCGGCTCCGGTTCGGTCTGCGTATCGAAAGCATCGAACAGCGATCCTGCGAACCCATCCTGCGAGGGTTGTCCGGCCGCTCGTGCCTGCGCTGCCGTTGCAGCGGGTTCCGCAACCGCCTCTTCCCGCCCGTCGCCGGCCGGGCGTACCGTGCTGCCGGCAGGCCGTTCCGCTTCCTGCATGGACTGCGGCTCTTGCGCCGAGGCAGGGGCGTGTGCTGCTGTCCGCCGTGCAACGGGTTCCATAACCGCCTCTTCCCGCCCGTCGTCGGCCGGACGTACCGTGCTGCCGGCAGGCCGTTCCGCTTCCTGCATGGACTGCGGCTCTTGCGCCGAGGCAGGGGCGTGTGCTGCTGTCCGCCGTGCAGCGGGTTCCATAACCGCAGGTTCGGATATGTTTGCCCGTACATTCTGTACGGAGGGTTCCCCACGCAATTCTGCCGTATCGGGCTGTTCATCCGGCGTCGCGGCAGCCCCGGTATCCTCATTCGGAACGACTGTCGCTTCCGTCTGTACGGCGGGTTCGGCGTATCCGTACATTTCTGGCGAGGGCGGGTACTCTTCCATAAACCGCCTCTCCCGCTCCTCCTGCCACGCGCCGAACTCCGCCCAATCCTGCCCGGCAGGCTGCCATGCTTCTTGCGTAGGCAGAGGGGGCAGGGATTCGTTCGGCATGGCGGCACCCTCGACCTGCACGGTCGCTTCGTCCCGTATTTCCTCCGCTTCGGCATCCTCTATGGGGATCATCTCTCCTGTTTCGGGGTCGAGTCGGTAGCCGTCGGAGGCGGCCTGCGTAACGGCATACCGTTCTTCCATCCAGCGGTTAAGGTCGCGCCACTCCTCCTCGGTAGGGTGCCAGAACGGCCCCGGCTGCTCATCGAAAGGTGCGGGTTCCTGCATCCGGCCGGCCTGATACCGTTCCGCTTTCTGCCGCAGGTCGGAAAGTACCTCCTGCAATACCTCTCCGGCTCGGCGCGGGCCGCCGCCGCGAGTTGTTTCGGGAAGAGGGACGGAGGTTGCCGGCCGCCGGAATCCGGCGGTTTGCCGGGAAGGATGCGGCGAAGCCGGAGCGTCCGGGAAGAGCGTCGTTTGCGCGGATGAAGGTTCCGTCTGCCGCCTTTCGGCGCGGAGGGCCTCTTCCGTCCGGATTCTCGCCTCGGCCTCGTCCGGAAACCAATGGTCTTCTATGGCCTGCCAGAACGGATCGAGATCGGGAGGGTACGGCGGCTCGTCGTCGAATATACCGGCCGTAGTTTCCGGAGCCTGCGCCGCGGACGGTGCTGCCTGCCGCGTCTGCTGCCGGACTGTCTGGCCGGATAATTCTGCTTTTTGCTCCTGCCCGATGCCGTCACGCTCCGTCGCAGGAATTTCCCGTGCGATCTCTCGGTTCCCGTGTTGCCGTAATGCCGTTTGCCCGGACAGCTCCGTATTCCGTGCCTGCCCGATGTCGTCGTGCGCCTGTCGCGGACTTACCGTCTCCGTCTGCCGTTCCCTGTACTGACGCGGAGCGGTCTTCGGGGCATGGCTTTCGTACAGCTCCCGGTTGAAATGCCGCTCCATATCCTCCGCGAGCATATCCGCCAGCGCACGGGCGATGCCTTCCACGCCTCCGGCGTGGGTGAACTCCATCGCCGGTTTCCCGTAGGGGTTCGTGCCCACTTTGGCCGAGGTCTGCACCACGCGGTCGAGCGATCGGAAGCTGTTGTTTACCGTAATGCCGTTCGAGAGCGTGCGCGTTTCGATAAAGTCCCGCTGCCGCTCGGAGAGGGGTCGGGCGGCCGAGTTCTTTTGCAGGACGATAAGGTCGCTGCCCACCTCCGTTCCGGCATGGTCTGTAAAGAGGTTGTTCGGCAGCCGCACGGCCGCGACCAGATCGCACCGCTCCATCAGCCACTCCCGCACGGGTCGATTGCGCTCCGCATCGGCCATACCCTGCGAAGTGATGAAGGCGATGAGGCCCCCGGCGCGCACCAGATCGACCGACTTCATAAAGAAGTAGTTGTGTATCGCCCATGCGCCTTGCCGGCGCACCGGATCGCGCGAAGAGGAGAACGCCGGGTCGAACAACGAAACGTCCCCGAAGGGGATATTGCTCGTAATCAGGTCGAAGTGCCCCTCGTAGGCGGGTTCTATGGTTTCAAGACCCTGCACCCGCACCGTATCGTCGGGATGCAGGTGGCGCAGGATTAAACCCGTAAGCGGGTCTTTCTCGAAGCAGGTGATCTCGGCCTCTTCGTTATAACGGCGCAGGTACTCCGCGAAAGCCCCCGTTCCGGCGCTCGGTTCGAGTGCACGCACCGGAACGACGCCCGCATTATAGAGCATCCGCATAATGGCGTCCGTCACGGGTTCCGGTGTGTAGAAGGCCGTCAGCACCGAAGCTTTGAGGCTGTCCAGATAACGTTTGTACTCGCGCTCGCCACCGGTGTTCTCTTTCAGCACGGCGTGCAGCTCTTCGATCAGGGGCGTGAGCGCCGTTTCCTTTTTGTGCGGCAGCGGCTCCAATACCTCCTTGATCGCTCCGAAGCCGCTGTACGCACGCAGCACATCCCGCTCTTCGGGCGTGGCCGCCCGCTGTTCCCTCTCCAGCGCGAAGGCCGTGCGGATCGCTTCGATATTGCGGCGCAGGTGTTCGGTCTTATTGTACGCCATTGTCGAGCAGGATTTGAACGGTTCCCGTAAGTTCGGTGTAGAGCCGCTCGTACTGCGGCGTAGCGGCGAAGTCGTCCGTAAGCTCGTAGCTTCGGGCGACCTCTTTGGCCTGCGGCAGGAGGATGAGGGCGGCCTCGCGGGCATCCTCTTCGGGAATGTCCTCCGCGAACTCGCTGCGGATAACGTTTGCGAGCGTACTGTATAGCGAAAAATGAAGCCCCCGGTAGAGTACGGCGTCGGCCTCCTCGGCCGCTTCGATGCGGGAGCCTCCGCTGCGGATGATGCGGCTGTATGTTTCGGCCGCAGACTGCGCCCGCGTGCGGATGAAGTCGGCATCGTCCGCCAGGTCGGGATGGCTCTCCCGCAGATAAGAGAGCAGCGAAAGGCCGTAATAAGATAACCCCGTCTGCGGGGCGTTATGATGATCGTTCGGCATGATGTGGATTGTTCTGTGGTGTGAAACGCA
Organism: Alistipes dispar; assembly: GCF_006542685.1. NCBI lineage: Bacteria > Pseudomonadati > Bacteroidota > Bacteroidia > Bacteroidales > Rikenellaceae > Alistipes > Alistipes dispar. The sequence goes on from NZ_AP019736.1 coordinate 404,843, forward strand.
AAGGTCGAAGGAAGAAAAGGCGCTCCGGGTTCCTACCCGAAGCGCCGCCACTGAACATCCCTGCCGAACGCCGAAAGCGTCTGTGACAAGTCGTCCAGCGGCAAAGATAAGGATTATTTCCGGACTTTCGCCGCACCCGGCTTGCGGGTCTTGCCGCCTTGCTCGAAGGCGAACGCGGTGCGGTAATCGCCGTCGAAGACTACGGCGGCCTCGAACGTGCCCCCGTCCTTCTTGGCGAAGCCCTCGATCGTCGGCGTCCGTCCCTTGACGAGCAAGGCTTCCAGCTGGCCGTCCGTAAGCTCCTTTTTCGCTATCGTCCGGAATACGGTCAGGCCGCACTCCGCATTTTCGCACTTGGCGGCCTTCGGGTAGAACGTCACCCGGCCCCCGCAGCGGGGACACGGAGCGCCTGTACGCCCGGCGACCGACCCGACCTGCGCCTTGAGCAGTTCGGAGGTGATCTGCGAGGCGTAAACTTCGATACCCTTACGAAAGGTGAAGGCGTTCATCTCCCCGGTGGCGATCTTCGCAAGGGCCAGCTCCCAGCCGCCCGTCATGGCTGCGTCGGCGATCCGCATATCCTTGACGATGCCGTACACGGCGAGGCCCTTCTCGGTGGGCACGAGCGACTTTTTTTCACGTTTGATATACTCGCGCGAAAAGAGTGTTTCGATCACCGCCGCACGGGTGGCCGGAGTGCCGAGGCCGGAATCCTTCATGGCCTCGCGCTCAGCCTCGTCTTCCTGCTCCTTACCGGCAGTCTCCATTGCCGCGAGCAGGCTGCTTTCGGTATGCAGCGGGCGTGGGCGCGTCTGCTTTTCCACGAGGTCGCAGCCGCGCACCGTGAGCATATCCCCCTCGGCGAGCTCGGGCAGAGCCGCCGCATCTTCCTCCGTACGCTCTTCCGGCTCGCCCCATACTTTGCGCCATCCGGCACTCGTTACGACCGTGCCGCGCACCTCGAACGGGATGCCCGCGCACTCCATACGGACGGAGGTGATCTCTTTCAGACACGCGGGCGAGAACGCCTCGACCATGCGCCCGGCGATCATATCGTAGATTTTGGCATGGTCCGCCGCAAGTCCCGCAGGCGTATGGCCGGTGATCAGCAGGGCGTGGTGGTCGGTCACTTTTTTGCCGTCCACCGAGCGGCGGTTCAGCTCCCCGCCCGACAGGTCGGCGGCCTGATGGCCGAAACCCGTATGACCGGAGAGCGAGGCCAGCAGCGAGGCTATTTCGTCGAACACGTCCTGCGGAATGTAGCGGCTCCCCGTGCGGGGATAGGTGACGAGCTTCTTTTCGTAAAGCTCCTGCGCGATGCCGAGCGTCTTTTCGGCCGAGAATCCGTACCGCGTGTTGGCCTCTTTCTGGAGAGCGGTCAGGTCGTACAGCAGCGGCGGTTGCTCGGTGACATTGCGGCGTTCGACCTTCGTAACCTGCACGCCGTCGCTGCCCCGGACTGCGGTACAGGCTTCGTCCGCCGCCGCTTTCGTATCGTATTTCGGCGTCGAGAGAACGGCGAAGGCCGTAGCGTCTTTGGCCGTGTGGAGCTTGAGCCGGAAATAGGTCTGCGGCGTGAACGAGGTGTTTTCCAGATAGCGCCCGCACACCAGCGCCAGCGTGGGGGTCTGCACCCTGCCCAGCGACCATGCACCGCGTCCGGCAGCGATGGCGAGTGCTTGGGATGCGTTGATGCCCACGATCCAGTCCGCCTCACAGCGGGCACGGGCCGAGAGGTAGAGGTCGTCGTACTCGCTGCCGGGCCGTATGTTAGCCAACCCTTCGCGGATGGCCCGCTCGGTGAGGCTGCTGATCCACAGCCGGTCGAAGGGCGTCTTGCAGTCGAGATAGTGATAGATAAAGCGGAAAATCAGCTCGCCTTCGCGCCCGGCGTCGGTAGCCACGACGATTCGCTCGGTGCGGGAGAACAGCTCCTTGAGGACGGCGAGCTGTTTGACGGCTCCCGGATCGGGCTTGTACTCCTTGCCGCTTTTGACGCGGCGCGGTTCGAGGACGAAGGTTTCGGGAAGGATCGGAAGGTTCTCCCTCTTGAACCCTTCGATGCCGTAGGCTTCCGGCATGGCCGGGCCTACGAGGTGGCCGAAGGCCCATGTGACGGCGTAGCCGCCCCCTTCGATATAGCCGTCCTTACGGGCGGTAGCGCCCACGACGGCGGCGATCTGCTGCGCTACCGAGGGCTTTTCTGCTATGATGACTTTCATGGTTCGGTTTTTCGGATGTTTTCAGTGGCTATTTATTTTGCTGCGCCGCCCGCTCTTGCTCCTTTTCGAGGCGGGCGATCAGCTTGCGGTCGTAGTAGAGGTGGTTGCCGTTCTCGTCGTAATACCGGCTGTCGTCGTCCTGCGTCCGTTCCGCATCGGGGCGTTTGCCGACATAATAGAGAATCAGCAGGGTCACGACGGAGAGCGATACCGAGGCCGCTATGATAATCAGGATGACTGCGAGCATGTTACAGGCCTCCTACGCTCTTGGACTTCTTCGGCTGAGGCTTCGGCGGGGCGACCTGACGCACTTCGCGTTCGGATTGCCGCTTCTGCGGCTGTCCTTCGGTCTGCTTGGACGGCTCGTTCGACGGGGTTCGGGCCGGAGCCTGTGACTGCGAGGAGGACTGTTTGCGCGAGTAATCCGGGTTCCAACGGTAAGATTTGATCTTTCCGGCCTCGTAATCGGGTTTTACCCAGCGATCCGCACGTTCCGGGCTTCCGGGGAATTGTAATCCCTGCAAATAGGTCGCTTTGACATCTTTGCGCTTTTCGGGGAAATTGAGGGCGTCCAGCCATTGATTGTAGGCTTCTTGGGGCAGTTCCACCCCGAACACCCGCTTGGGAATGAACATGGCCCGCGGGCCTTCCGGCAAAGGGTTGCCCTGCTCGAAACGTTTGGCGGCATATACCTCTCGGTTATGCTCCTGATAGCGCCTTTTGTCGAGGCCGCTGTGGTCGAACTCGATATTGCTCTCCGAGGCGTCGATCTGGATGTAAGCATCGCGTTTGTAGCCGGAACGGGTGGTATAGCCTTTCAGCAGAATTTTACGTCCGGAGTAGAAGTCGAGCTGTTCGCCCTCGGAGAGGTCGGCATTCTTGATCGATGCGCGTTTATCGAACTCCGAGACAGGCATCGCAACGAGTTCGTTCGTCCACTTGTCGCGCGAAACGTAACAGGGCGTCATCCTGCCCGGCTCCAGCTCCAGGTCGATCACCTTGCCCGCATGACGGGTTTCGACGATGTTGCGCTTGGCCTCGTCGTCGAGCAGCACGTTGTGGAAGGGCGCGTCGAGGTCGCACTTCTCCCGATAGTAGTGCGGCACGACTTTCAGCGAGCCGTCGGCCTGCTCTTCGAGCGATACGCGCCCTTTGGTGGTGACGCGCATGCCGCCGGGTTCCATTTCCGGCCGCATTTCGATCAGTCCGTGCGATTTGTGCCCGTAGGACATCGCCTTCAAATGGGGTTCGAGGTCTCCCATACGGATACCCATGCGCTCCATATCCGCCGTGTCGATTCTCGAAATATCCATAGGCTCGAAACGGGGAACCGCGATCTGCGGTTCCATCTTTGCGAGCTCTTCGGCCGGATCGACGCGGTAGTTTTCGAGCAGCTGCGGATCGAGGTCGATTCTGATGAGTTTGTTCAGCACGCTTTCGGCCATGATGAAGATCTCCGAGATACCCGTTTTTACAGGGTCTTGCGACTGCTCCATGAATTTGGTGAAAAACGCCTCCAAAGCAGGCTGGTTCGTGTTCACGTCGAACAGTTTGGCGACATTCGCCGCAGTGGGATCGAGCGTCTCGATGTTTCCGTCTTCGTCGATACTGCCGACGGCCTTCAGCCTGCCGTCCTGACCTTCTCCGGTCTGCCTGACGAGCATTACCTTCTTCTCGTCGTTCTTTACTTTTTCGTCCATCTTTGCGAAATATTAGATTAGCACCAATAGCGGTGCAGGGGACGAATTTAACCCGCCTGCGGACGGCCCGGGCAGACCGGCCGCCCCCGTTGTCTCGGTTGGAACAGGTGTTGGAAGAGGTTGGCGTCGGTGCGGGCAAAATGCGGAAACGACGAACGGTCGGAACGACTATCGTTTCGACCGCCCCGGGACACTACCTTCCGCCGCGGATATTGTCCGGATATTCGTCCTTGCCAAGCTCCCGAACAGTCGGTATGAGTAGTGGATGTGCAGGAAGAATGACGCTCCCGCATAAGGAAGCGGAACAAGATTGCCCGCCTGAAAAAATAAAGGCGGATTCTCATCCACTCGTGGTCGGAAGATTTTTCTTCCGGCCTTTTTATGTTTTGAAGAATAAGGCCGGATTGCCTCCACATTGTACGCTTATCATTGCGATAGCCAGATCGCGAATTTCCATAGCAAACCGTCGTTTAGCGGTTTTATATCCGACATTGTTTGCTCGTTTGTAGATCAATACTAACATAGCGGTTATCAAAGTCATATAAAAGATTACCTCTATTCCGTTTTTGTTCAACGATATGAGATGACTTGCGTTTAATTCCTGCTTGATAAAACGAAAGAAGACTTCAATATCCCACCTTCTTCGGTAAGCATTGGCAATTTCTTTGGGCCTAAGCTCAAAGTCATTGGTTATGAACCAATACTCGGTAGCCGATTCGTCTTTACTGCGAGCTACGATCAGCTTCAAGGGTTCTTCAACTAACTCCTGTCGGTAATATTTATTACCTCGCTTGTCCATTACAGGTTGCCCTGTGTACAGATAGACTTTGCTGTCACGGATAAGTTCTAAGCCTCCTAAATCGCTGTCAGTAAACGGAATTTGCTCCAGTTCGACATATTTTCGGTTTTCTTTTGATCTGGCAATGAAGCATATCGACTCTTTGCTGAAGGCTGCCATATTCCTTGTTGATTGCAATCCTCTGTCCAACACGTATATGTTACGATGTCCCTGTTGCCGCTTAACGTGTTCTGACACCACTTTGGGCATGGCAATATCTTCGCTTCCGTAAATCGGATCGACAAACAAATTTACACCGCATGGCAACATATTATCTAATGCAATACTATATTTACTGCCAATTTACCGCGCTTGTTGTCGATGCCTTCAACCATCCTACCCGATGTATCTGAAACGATCGAACTATCGACCCGGATAAGGTTGTATTGTTCCATCTCCGAACTGGAATAACACTCCGAGAATCGATCATAGACACAATCGTAAATCTGACGGAAATAATCCGCAGGGATCTTCGATAACCGCTCCGAAAGGGAACTGCGACAAACTTTTTCATCGGTTTCTAACCCAAACAGAATTTTGAATACCGAATCGTTAAAAATGTCTTCGAGTGTGCGTTGACTTAAACGGTCGTTCTCCAGAATACCGTACAGCAGTAGGTAGAACATCTTTCTGCCGTGAAGAACTTTTAGTATAGTAATCGACAGTTGTCGTAGCGGAAAGGTGAGAAAGTAGGCTTTCTGGAATGAATCCCAATAGATCATTAACCCGTACTCTGTGATCCTTAAAACTTGCCATAACTTTTGATTATCAATGTAAAGATAATCAAAAAAACGCATAATAAAAAAATACAAACACCTAATAATCAATAAAATAATACAAAAAAACGACCTCATAGTGGCACCCATAAATACGCATGAAACTAAAAAAAGGCCGGAAGAAAAATCTTCCGACCACGAGTGGATGCGAATCCGCCTTTACCAAAAAAGTATAATCTTTTTATAATGGTAAGAATTTTTTATGTACCTGCCTGAACGACAGAGTTAAGTGGAGGTTAAGAAAGTTGTCTGTGATGATTTAGCGACTGTGTAACTGCGCTGAATGCTGTATTTTACAACTCGTAGAACAACTTTATGCAAATCGTAGTAAGTCTTTAATAGCGGTTTGTCAATTTGCTAATATTCCAATATTAAATCTCAATCCCGTGTGAATAAACAACAAAGCAGGCACAAAACCAAAGGTTTGAGCAGTTCTTCTATTTTTTCACCTTGCAGTTGTTTCCCTTCCTTTCACTTGTTAGGTTTCTCGGACTTTTTGGGGCAATCCGAGGTTGCTATCGATTGCTTATCCAATGGAGTTACGGCTGAATATCCCGGGGTGTTGCAGCCAAGAGAAAAAAGTCGGATTTCTATATTAGGCTATTTTCATCGGTCTTCAGGCAAAGATATTTTCATAAAAACCACAGACATATAGAAAAGCAGATATGCCTACCTGTATTTTATTCGGTTTAGCTTATATAATAGAGCTAACCGACTAAAGTAAACTGAATCTTCATGTCGTTTTGCCATCCATTTCATTCTACAGCATACAGCCAAAAGAGAGAATAAATAAGTACTCATTTATTGATACTATCTCTTTTCACTGTAATTTGACCATCGCATCAGAGTTCAGTATGAACAACCATCAGCCGTCAGCTATGAATTCGACATCACTACCAACAAATGAGATATGTACTGAAGAATTGAATAATTAGAGAAATCATAACTTTATTTGAGGTCGTATTAAACCGATTATTCGCTTTTACGGTTAGTCCTCTATTGGGCAGGAAACAAGGCCTATCCTTTGGCATCAAAGAATAGGCTCTTACTATGTCTAAATAATTGGTTGAATCTTGATTAAGTATTGTAAACACATACTCAATCGCTGATAGGGTTGTATATTGGGATTAGAGGCTGCCAATATAACGGATAAATAATTAGAATATATTGATGGATTTTTTGTAGTCATGTTCAATATTGATTTTGAATATTCAACCCAAACTTGATACATAGCGTCTGTCACTTGGCCGTTTTGCATTATTTTTAGCCCTTGGTCAATTACTTGTTGTATTGGAATGTTGTTATTCATGTTCTTTATCCTCCTTTCTTGCCATCATTCTTTCTAACTGTTCTGCATTATTTGTTCCATTGGTCATAATAGCCTCGTCTGCGGCCTTTTTGGATACTTCGTTTTGCCATCTCAATTTGAAATTTGCATTAAATATCTCGAATTTTTCGAATAATGGCAGCAACCATAACAATACACAAATAAGAAATATTAGATTATCTCCTTGAAAGTCAGAAAAGAATTGAAAATTAAAACATTCAGGATAATTGCAACAAACATATGTAGTAGAAAATATTAAAATGAATGGATACCACAATCGTGATAGCCATGATAAAGTAAAGTCTATTGTTTTAGATAGACTGATTTTTTTGAGGTGTTCATTTTCAAAAAACAGCAACATAATAAAGGCAGTTAGGTATCCTCCAAGGAGGAAACACGCTATTAGTAATTTCCAATTCAACAGTTCCATGCCCATTTATCTAATTTTCCTGCAAAGATAGTTCAAGAAAGCACTACACGAAACAAGCATAAATAAAGCCTCCTCAGATGCAGGAGTATATGCTCCATCACTGTCCATCAAGGCATGTCTAATACCAGTATCAGGTTGATTCGTATAGGCATATAATTTATCAAAAGCAACCTTTAAGAGTTTGGGTATAATAATACCGTTGGCTTCCAAGTGGTTCAATGCTTTTCCCAAAGAGTTTTCGTCTGTCTTTTCTCTACAAAAAGCTTCTACAGCCGAGATTGACTCTTTGATGGAATTACGATAATCTGCCGTAGGGCGTTGTGCATATAATTCCAATGCCCTATTAAGATGTATCTTAATGTTGCGAGAAGTATTTGCCATTGCATCTTCAATTGTAGCAATCTCGCTTTTTGACGTAATCTCAACAATCTCTTGTCCGATAATGCGATAGGCAAAATTCAAACGCTCAAATTCAAAATTGAGTTGTTTGATGAACATTTGGTTTACAGGAGTCCTCCAATTATTATATCGTTTGTCAATATCTTGAAGATATTTAATAGTACATTCGACTATATCTAATTTTCGATACCAAGAATTATTTTTATCCTCCAAAAATGCAGTTGCAACGATATAATAACGTCTTCCATCTTGAAAATCGCCCTCTCGATTATTCAAAAAATAAGTCCATAAATACTGTTCCAATGCAATATATGGATCTGTATCAAAATATAAGCCTGAATCTAAAAAGAGCCTATTTTTTAATTTATCATAGCAAGAGCAAATAGCATTTTGTATCTCAGGCGTAATTTTTTCTCTAATAATTACATCCGAAGGTTTGGTGTAACCGTATCTCTCTGAAAAAAGTTTCATACAATTGTTATTCTTTTGTTTCTGATATTATATCCCAAAACCGATTGAAGAATGCGGTCAGTCGTTCGATGACGGCTTCGCGTTTCTTCGTGCGATCGCCGGTGGGCGTAAAACGGGAGACGGGCGGCAAGACTTTGGTTATAGCCGTTCCCGTCGTTTGCACGAATCCATCACGGAAAGCGTTGTCCATGAATTTGTATGCCTCGTCATGATTCAGGTTTTCGTCGGCAATAATCCGATCCAGCTCGGCACGACGCTGCTCCTCGACATAAGCGAGCCAATCTTCGTCCACGTCGGATTCGGGCGTGAGGAATTCGATGAATCGTTCGATCAACTCCTTTTTGTTGCGCAAATCAACACTCGAATCGATCGCCTTGCGGATCGACACGATAATTTCCTTGTCCTGTAGATGCTCTTCGTGGTATTTACGAATCAACGACAGAATATAGTCGATATTGACCTCTACCTGCTTGATAAGCTCCATCTCGAAGACCACATCTTCGTTGATTTGCTCCGCCTCGTGTTTCTGTAGGCGGAACTCGTTGTACAAGTCGATATACGCACCGTGGTAATCCTGTATGTCGCGTTCAGTCAGAATCTCGCGTCCGACAAAGTCATCGAATGTCGATAGGATATTCCGTAGTTTCAGAATCGCACCGTACAACCGCACGAAGTTCTTTTTGTTCTGCTCGCCGACGATCTGTTCTCCGACGGGGTATTTCGCCTGTAATTCTTCGACTAACTCTGCATAACCGCGAATCTCCCTGTCGTTCTGTGTATAACCGTTGTAATACTCATCGAAGGTTTTGAGCAGCACGATGCCTGCCGCCTCCTTGTCTCCGAACAGGGCGAGGCTTTCGTTCGTAGCCGTTTCGAGGTTGCGGAAACATACGATGTTGCCGAACGTCTTGATGGAGTTCAGGATGCGGTTCGTGCGCGAATAGGCCTGCAAGAGCCCGTGCATCCGCAGATTTTTATCGACCCACAGCGTATTGAGCGTCGTGGCATCGAAGCCTGTCAGGAACATATTGACGACGATCAACAAATCCAACTCCCGATTCTTCATCCGGAGCGATACGTCCTTGTAGTAATTCTGGAACTTGTCGCTCGATGTGTCGTAGGAAGTTCCGAACATCGCATTGTAATCCACGATAGCGCTTTCGAGAAAATCCCGCGAACTCCGATCCAGCCCGCTCGTATCTTCGGGATTCTCGTCGATGATGAAGCCGTCCGCATCTTCATTCACGCCGAAACTGTATATGGTCGCCACTTTCAGTCGCTGCGCATCCGGCAACACCGCCATTTGCCGCTTGAATTCAGCGTAATACATCTTCGCCGTTTCGATAGAGGAGACTGCGAAGATCGAATTGAAACCCGTCAGGCGAGTCCGCCGCTTTACCTCTTCCACCTTATTGCGACGACCTGCCGATGCTACCTCGCTGATATTGGTCACGACGTGAAACTCATACGATTTCGCGGCGCGCTTCGTCTTCTGGTTGAAATGCCGGAGGATGTAGGCGACGATATTAGCGATACGTCGTTTGTCCGCCAAAGCCTCCTCGCGGGCGATGTCCCATACCATCGAGTTCTCGATCTCCTCTTTCTCCTTGATGGTGCGAACGTACTCGATGCGGAATGGCAGCACATTCTTGTCGTTGATGGCATCGACGATCGTATAGGTGTGCAGCTGCTCGCCGAACGCCTGCTCGGTCGTCCGCAGATTCGGCTTGCCGCCGCTTACGGCGTTCTTGGCAAAAATCGGGGTTCCGGTGAAGCCGAAAAGGAAATAACGTTTGAATTTCCGGGTAAAGGCCGTGTGCATGTCGCCGAACTGCGAACGGTGGCACTCGTCGAAAATGATGACGATTTTTTGCCGGAACACAGAGTGCTCTGCATGGCGGCCGATGAAAACCGAAAGTTTCTGAATGGTCGTGATGATGATTTTCGCCTCCGGATCCTCCAACTGTCGTTTCAGAATCGCCGTACTCGTATTGCTGTTGGCCGTTCCGCGCTCGAACTTGTCGTACTCGCGCATGGTCTGATAGTCGAGGTCTTTGCGATCGACCACGAACAACACCTTGTCGATGTAAGGCAGTTTGCTCGCCAACTGCGCCGTCTTGAACGACGTGAGCGTCTTGCCGCTGCCCGTCGTATGCCAGACGTATCCGCCGCCTTCTACTGTGCCGTACAGCCGATAGTTGTCTGCTATACCGATTTTACTCAAAATGCGCTCCGTCGCCACGACCTGATAAGGACGCATGACGAGCAGCAACCGATCGGAGGTGAAGACGCAGTAGCGGGTCAGCAGATTGAGCAACGTATGTTTGGCGAAGAATGTACGGCCGAAGCCCATAAGGTCAGCAATAGGCCGGTTGTTGGCATCGGCCCACCACGAGGTAAACTCGAAACTGTTGCTCGTCTGCTTGCTCTTGGATTTGCTACCGCCCGAAGCCTCCTTGATATGGCTCTGGCGTGTGGTATTGCTGTAATACTTGGTATAGGTTCCGTTCGATATGACGAAGAGCTGCACAAACTCGAACAGCCCGCTGCCGGCCCAGAAACTCTCCCGCTGGTAGCGGTCGATCTGATTGAAAGCCTCCTTGATGTCTACGCCGCGCCGTTTCAACTCGATATGAACCAACGGCAGACCGTTCACCAATATGGTAACATCGTAACGGTTGGAGCGTGCACCGTTATCTGCTTCGTATTGATTGATGACCTGAAGCGAGTTGTTGTGGATATTGGCCTTGTCGAGCAGGTAGATATTTTTGACTGTCCCGTCGTCGCGCGTCAGCAATTGCACATGGTCTTCCTGAATGATGGCGGTCTTCTCTACAATTCCACTGTTCTTGTTGGCAAGACAACCCGTAAAGAAACGCGACCACTCGGCATCCGTAAACGTATAGTGGTTGAGTTTCTCCAACTGACGGCGCAGGTTGGCAATCAACTCCGTTTCGGTATGAATCGGCAGGTAATCGTATGCCTGTTCGGTCAGCAGTTTGATAAATGCCCGTTCGAGATCGGCCTCCGACTGGTACTCTTTTTCCGTGCGGTATTCTGCCCGGTAGTCACTGACGACCGTACTTTCGGGATTTTCAGCAACCAGGTTGTATTTTTGCATCTTCTTTGCGCTTAAATGTCAGTAGTTTATCTCTATAATATTCATATTGCTGCCGACGGGCGGCAATCTCGACGGGCAGTCCTTCCGAAATATCGTTTACCAATGTCTCGAATTTATCGAGAATGGCAACGATACGTTGCTGCTCTTTCATTGGAGGAATGGGGATGACAACCTCCCCAAACCGTTTTTTTGATACATTGAAACGAGTAACACCGCTGGCCGTCTTTATTATCTGTTTTCGTATCTCTTCACTGCGAAATAAGAATTTCATAAAATCGGGCAATAGCAATGCTCTATCGTTCATACGAAATCCGAAACAAAAACTATTGAGATATAAATCCCCATCCGGACGTGTAGTCATTACGGAAGACATCCCGCAATCATCAGGTGTTTCCGATGAACCAGTAAATACAACATCTCCATACTCGACTTTATTTTGTTTCTCTCCTTCTGCAATCTGAACCATATCATTCATGTTGACATCTATCGCAATATTGGAGTATACGTTCATATAAGTGATAAACTTGGCATTTCCTGCTATAAAATCGCGTTTGCTCTTTCCGGTGAGACCTCCATAGAATGTGCCTATATCGCTTAATTTACACCATTTTACACCTTCAGAATACCCCCCCCCACGAATTTACTGAAATTCAACAACTTATTGCGATAGTATTCATACTGCTTCCGCCGTGCCTCCAGTTCCGCCTCCAGCTCCGCCTCCAGCTCCGTAAACTTATCGAGGATATTTACGATTTCGTTCTGAATCGCAAGAGGCGGAACGGGAATCTCAATGTTTTCAATAATCGCTCGCCCCAATCGTGGAATACTGGCTTTTCTAACTTGAGATCGAATAATGTTTTGTTGACTAAGCAACACAAAATAAAGAAACCTGCTTTGTAGATTATCTGGACACACAAAGAAAAAGCAATCATCAGCAGCCCAAAAGTCAACAGAACTATATCCTATTTCTCCAGCAGAACCAGCTCCTATGATAAAAGTTGTATTAGCTGAACAATTGTATTTATCATAGTAACCCATAGGAGTTAAACTATTTTGATAAACAGGATAACTTCCTATCGATTGTAATTGACTTTTAACAACGCGCACACCTCTCGTTATGGTAGTTGTATTTTTCAGCTTTTTGTATTCTACCCCATTCGGGCATAACTCCCGAATCATCTCCTCGATATGGCTCATTGCTCACCTCCTTTCTCCTTGTCGGCTGCGCGCTCCTCCAGTTGCACGAAGCGGTCGAAATCGCTCGTATAGAGACGATCCTGAACAATGCGATATTTCTCCCATTCGCTTTCGGCATGGGCTTTGGCCAGCTCTGCCGAGATGCGGCCGGCATTGGCAAGCACCTCCCGATCCATCAGCGACAAAAAGCCGTTCAGCCGTTTCTCCCAGTCCTCCATCGTCATGGGAATATGGCGCATGGCCTGTATCTCCGCCAGATCGAGATAGGCCGAAACAATGCGGCCAAGCGTCTGCAACTCCTCTTCCGTGAGGTAGTTTTTGGCAACCTTCACGTCGTATTTGTGGATCTTGCCCGTCGGCGCACCCTCCCATGTCGTCAGCCCCATGTGCTCCTTGTCGGCATCGGCGCGCTGATAGATCAACTCCGCCGCCGTGTGCCCATGCACGCTGTAATGTATCTTGTTCTGTACCGCAGCGAAAAAGCGCTGAGTGGCCTTTGCCGTCGGATCGTAATCGATGGCCGTAGCGTAAATGTCCGTAATCTTCTGGTAAAAACGACGTTCCGACAGACGAATCTCTCGGATGCGCTCCAACTGCTTCTCGAAATAGTCTTTCGTAAGCACCGTACCGCCCCGTTTCAGCCGCTCATCGTCCATCACCCATCCCTGTATGGTATAGTCCTTGACAACCGCATTCGCCCACTTGCGAAACTGTACGGCACGCTCGTTATTGACCTTGAAGCCTATGGAGATAATCATCTGGAGACTATAATGTTTCACTTCGCGGCTGACCTCACGGCTGCCTTCGGTTTGAACTATCCGGAAATTCCGGACAGTTGCCGCCTCGGACAATTCGTTGTCGGCGTAAATCTTCCGGATATGTTCGTTGATGGTGCGTACATCCACGCCATACAGCTCCGCCATCATACGCTGGGTCAGCCAAATGTTTTCATCCTCATACCGAAGTTCCACACGGGAAGGATTTTCGCCCGTAGCCGCTACGAAGATCAGGTATTCGGCGGCCGAACTGCGAATCGTTATCTCTTTATTGTTCATACTCAATCCTTTCTTACAAAGTGGCTACAATTGCATCGATTGCCGTGCGCAGCACGTTTTGGCGGGCGACGATTTCGGCAATCCGCTTGTTCAACTCGTCAATATCCACCTCCTCGCGCGTGTCGGGCTGTTCGACGTATGACGAAACCGATATGTTGTAATCGTTCTCGGCAATCTTGCCGTTTTCGACCAGACGGGCGAAATGCGCATCGTCCTTGCGGGCGACGAACGCATCGAGAATCCGCGCGATATTCGCGGCGGAGAGTTTGTTCTTGTTGCCCTCGTGGATAAACTCGCCCGAGGCATCGATAAAGAGCGTCGCGTTATCCTTTTTGCTCTTTTTCAGTACGATGATGCAGGTAGCGATGCCGACCCCGAAAAAGAGATTAGCGGGCAGTTGGATAACGGTGTCGATATAGTTGTTGTCGATCAGGTATTTGCGGATTTTCTGCTCCGCACCGCCACGATAAAGCACGCCCGGGAACTCGACGATTGCCGCCGTGCCGTTGGTCGCCAGCCACGAAAGCATGTGCATCGTAAAGGCGAGGTCGGCCTTGCTTTTAGGTGCAAGGATACCGGCAGGCGAAAACCGGGGATCGTTTATCAAGAGCGGATTTTCATCGCCCGCCCACTTGATCGAGTACGGCGGATTGGAGACGATGCACTCGAACGGCTCGTCGTCCCAGTGTTTCGGTGCCAGCAGCGTATCGCCCAGCGCGATGTCGAACTTTTCGTAGTTGATGTCGTGCAGGAACATGTTGATGCGGCAGAGGTTGTAGGTGGTGATGTTGATCTCTTGCCCGTAAAATCCCTGACGTACGTTCTCCTTGCCCAGCACTTTGGCGAATTTCAGCAACAGCGAACCGCTGCCGCAGGCCGGATCATACACTTTGTTCACCTGTTTTTTGCCGACGAGCGTAATACGGGCAAGAAGCTCGGAAACCTCCTGCGGCGTGAAGAATTCGCCACCCGATTTTCCCGCATTGCTGGCATACATCGTCATCAGGAACTCGTAGGCATCGCCGAAGGTGTCGATTTGGTTGTCGGCAAGGTTGCCGAACTTCATGTCGCCGATTTTATCGAGAATCTTCACCAACGTCTCGTTGCGCTTCTGCACCGTCGCTCCGAGTTTGTTGCTGTTCACGTCGATGTCGGCGAACAGGCCTTTCATATCCTCCTCGCTCGCCGCGCCCTTGGCCGAGTTCTCGATCGCGTGGAAAATATTGCTCAACGTTTCGTTCAGGTTGGGATCTGCCGCTGCCCGCCTGCGCACATTGCCGAAAAGCTGCGACGGGAGGATATAGAATCCCCGCTCCTGCACGGTTACCTCGCGCCCGAATTCGGCCTGCTCGTCCGAGCACGCGGCATAATCGAAGTCGGCGTTTCCCGCACGCCGTTCCTCCGCATTGATGAAGGCAGTGATGTTCTCGGAAATGAAGCGGTAGAACAACATTCCCAAGACGTAGTTTTTGAAGTCCCAGCCATCGACACTGCCCCGCAGGTCGTTGGCTATCTGCCAGATCGTGCGGTGGAGTTCCGCGCGCTCCTGTTCTTTTGCCATATGTTATTTGTTTATCAATTCCTTAATATCCACATCCAGCAGTTCGGCAATACGAATCACCGTATCCAGCTGCGGCTGCGACGAGTTGGAACACCACTTCGATACAGTCGAAGGGTCTTTGCCCAACTGCTCCGCCAGCCATTTGCCCGTTTTATTCTTCTCAGCAAGAATAATTTTCAATCGGTTTACCTCTTTCATCTCTATCTTCAAAACAGATTGCTAACAAAGATATTGAAAATAATTCAATCATTAAAATCTTTGATAGAAGTTTTATCAGTCGTTGAGATATCTTATATTTTTATCGGATAGCTTTCGGCGGTTGGGACTGTTTTCTTGTATTGGACGGTTGCCAATGCCCTTTTGATTAGATTTCGCTTGTATGCCACGAAATTCATTTCGGGGGAGCCTAATTTCCGATGTCTATAAACCATGAGAATTAAAGAGAAGATATTTTCACTTATTATCCTTATTTGCAGTTGTTTGCATTTTCTATCACGATTCTCTTCAATTCCGAAAAAATCCCATTTCAGACGGATTTTTGTTACCCATTTTTGTTTCTTTTTCGACTAAAGAGACTATATTTGCAGTGTGATTTCAAGATGCGAACGCACTTATGACGGACAGGAGTAACAAAGATAGCAAAAAATCGCCAGTCAAGATAAGGTTCAAGGCGATGAAAGACGGCCGCAGATCCATTTATCTGGACTGCTACCGTAACGGCCATCGCAGCTATGAATACCTCAAACTGTATCTTGTGCCGGAGACCGACGACAAATCATTGCGCCTGAATGAAGCCGCGATGCGGAAAGCCGAGACCGCATGCAGGAAGAAATTGCGGGAATTGAAAAAGTTACCGGCCGAGAACAGACGGCTTATGGATACGCAAGGCTATATCTCTAATAAGGGCATATCCATACTGGAGTGGCTTTCCCGTTTTAAGGAGATACAGCGTAGCCGTGGTGTACATGATATTCATGCTATAGATCGGGTATGTGCTATCCTGTCCAAAATGAACTGCGGTGACACAAAGGTAAATGAAATCGGCAAGGACTTTTGCATTGCCTTTGTGGAATATCTGAAGACCGGATATAAAACAGCCAAAGGAGAAAACCTTAAGCCAAAGACTGCATTTAACCGCCAGTGCACATTCGTGACAGCTCTTAATGTTGCCGTGCGGGAAGGAATCATCCCCACCAATCCCATGAACCTACTCTCACATCACGAAAGGGCAAAAGCGAGCAAAGGGAAAAGAGACTATCTGACCATAGACGAAGTGAAGCGACTGATTGCGACACCTTGTAAAAACAATATGGTCAAGAACGCATATCTCTTTGCCTGCAACTGTGGTTTGCGGCTCGGCGATGTCCGTAAATTAAAATGGGGTGACATAACGCAGGACAACGGCAGATGGATACTGTCCGTCATCATGAACAAGAGCGAAAAGCCAATACATATACCGCTCGGCGTGCAGGCAAGAAGATGGATGCCCGGATGTGAAGACAGCGGGAAACACGATGCCGGCAGCCTTGTCTTCGAGCATCTGCCCGGAGACTCCCACATCAATGACATCCTGAAAATATGGGCTGCCGATGCTGGAATAACCAAATCGGTGACCTATCACACAAGCCGACACACCTTCGCCACGATGCTGCTCACGCTCGGTGCAGACCTTTATACCGTTTCCAAACTTTTGGGCCATTCCCAGATAAAGAATACGCAGATTTATGCTGAAATCATCAACCGAAGGAAAGACGAGGCAGTCAATCTCATAGACAAAGTGTTTGATTAAGAATAAATCTTTTATAAATGACACCACTATGGCAAAAGCAATAAAGACACCCAAACAGCCCAAGGAACCTGTCAGAGTCCGTTATAAGACACTCAGTGACGGGAGCCAGTCCGTCTATCTCGACATCTACCGTGACGGAAAAAGGCAGTATGAGTTCCTGAAACTGTATCTCATCCCGGAGACGAATGCGGCAGCCAAGGCGCAGAATAAGGCCACGCTTGCTGCGGTTAACACCATAAAGTCGCAGCGCATCATCGAGTTGACCAATGGGGTGGCCGGGCTGAAGAACACCTCCCTGCGGTCGAAGATGCTGCTTCTCGACTGGATGCAGGCATACAAAGAGAGTCAGGAGAAAAAAGGAGTGCGAGGAAGTGGCAAACTGATATCCAACACGATGAATGTGCTGCGTGCCTTCAACGCAAAGGCGGCCATGCGGGACCTAAACCGCGACTTCTGCCTTGCCTTTATAGACTTCCTGCGCAACATTTATGTAAGCCCGAACGGAAAGAAACTGTCGCAGTTCACCTGTGTTTCCTATTTCGGGTGCTTCCGGGGAGCGTTGAATACGGCAGTCCGAGAGGAAATCATTGCCGAGAATCCGGTAAACAGGCTTAACACGGACGAGAAAATCAAGATGCCGGAGAGCAAGCGGGAGTTCCTGACCATAGACGAGGTCAAGATTCTTATAGACACTCCGTGCAGACGGGAGGATGTCAAAGGAGCGTTCCTGTTCTCCTGCTACTGCGGCTTGCGAATCAGCGATGTACTGGCCCTGAAATGGAAAAATGTGGATAGTTCCGCTGAGCAGTGGCGCATCAATATCATCATGCAGAAAACCCGTCAGCCTCTTTATCTTCCCCTCTCCATGAACGCAAGGAAATGGATGCCGGAACGGAACGGAGCAGGAGATGAAGACCTTGTATTTCCCACATTGCCATGTGAGGACACTTGTAATATGCAGCTCAAACCGTGGGTCAAGGCTGCGGGCATAACCAAGCATGTAACCTATCATGTCAGCCGCCACACCTTTGCCACAATGTTGCTGACACTCGGTGCTGACCTTTATACTGTATGCAAGCTACTCGGCCATTCGGATGTGAAGACCACCCAGATATACGCCAAAATCATCAACAAGAAAAAGGAAGATGCCATCAGCCTTATCGACATGGAGTTTGCCAATACCTGAACGGATATAATAATGTAGAGTATGAGAAGATTGCCAGATGATTTCAATGTGAACATCCTGCTGCCGGGAGCAGTGTGGCTACTCATATCTGTCCTTGCCGGACAGGTAGCGGTCGCACGGCTTGAGACGGATGCTATTACCGTCGTCATGTTCGTGGTAATCTCGCTCGTTATCTTCATTGTTCCGATGGCTGTCTATATGGAGTATCGCAAGAAAATCGAGCAATTGTCGGAGCGCAAATCTAAAAAGGCTTCTTCACCGTCCGGCAGCGGTTCCTCTGGCAAGTCTCAATCGACCACAGAACCAGAGACAGCATGTCGGTTTTCCTTTCCACCGGATTTCCCGGATGCCCTGAAAGGAGACAGAACTATGATATTTATGGAAGCCTTGCGTCACGAAGGCTTTCTTGATGCAGAATACCGTCCGCATGATGGATGCAATGCCACACTGATGGCTTTCATCGCGGACAGCATAGCAGCAATCTGCAACATCAGCCGCCAGTGGAAAATTTTTGGCGACTATTGGCATCTGAACAATATGCGCCAGTTGTTGGATGTGAAGAACCGCAGGGGTTCCAAAGCCGACAAAGAGGATGTTATAATCTCCATTTTTAAGAAAGTGGCGGAAGCCGACGATAATATCCGCAATACCGATGCATATCGTAGTTGGGAGAGAAATATCAAAATTTAACCGCTTTATCGTTTCAGGCGACTCATCTCGCTTAACATCTGTTTTTTCTATTCCCTGTTTTCGTCTGTTTGCTGTTGTTTTACAGCCGTGCTTTTAAAGTTTTCCACTTAGCTTTCCATCTGTTTTACAGTAGATTAACAGCCTTTGTCGTGTGATTTCCGATGGCTTACTTTGCACCGTCTTCCTTATCGGAACGACGGCTTTCACAGCCTAAGAAATCACATCAAAAACGACAGAAATATGGAACAGACGAACCAATTAATCTCGACGGCCGAGGCCGCGAAATTTCTCGGAATCAAAGTGAGTTATCTTCACAAGCTGATGATGCGACGCGTCATACCTTACTACAAGCCCAACGGCAAACTGTGCTTCTTTGACAAAGCCGAACTGGAGGCATGGATGAAGAATGTACGCGTGGCATCGCAGGCGGAACTCGACCAACAGGCACAGAAGTACATCATCAACCGTTCGAAGCGGTAAGTCATGGCGGGCATATACGACTACATTAACCAGTTTTGGGCAGAAGCGGAGCGCAGCCCTTTCAACCCTACGGAGGTAGCACTTTATCATTACCTCCTGTATGAGGCAAACCGCCTACGCTGGAACATGCCGTTTGCCTGCCATACAGCCATCCTCTGCGTGCGGCTCTCGACCACCAAACAGAATATCAGCAAGGCACGGCAGCATCTCAAAGAACGTGGGCTGATAGATTGTCAGGTTGGTACAGGAATCCACACCCCTGCGCTATATTCCTTGACCATACAGCCGTCCCGGCAGTTGCCGCATCAGATTACCCGACAGTTGACCCATGAGTTGACCGTACAGTTGCCCCATTCTAATATAAAAGATAAAGACGAAGATATTATCAACTCTCAACACGCGCGGGAAGATGGACATAAATCACTGGATGAGCTTGAGTCACTCCTGCTTGCCGATACGGTTTGGCAGGACAAGATTATCGAAGTGCTGGCGAAAAGAGAAAACTGGATTATTGACAGATACAGGCTACACGGGAATATCCGTGACTTCTTTGACGAGCAAAGAATCGGCGGAAACGCGCAGCGGGACGAGAGCGATTGCCGAAGCCATTTTTACCATTGGATTATCAAACATCTGAATACAACCCGATATGGAACAAAACGGAAATCCCCAACTTATAGAGACTCTGATGTCACGGCTGTGTCAGCCGAGGACTACGAAGGAGCGTTTTAGACTGCCTTTCGATGAAGAGACGGCTGCGAAACTGCTTAAATGTGCCATCGCAGGCGAAGTGAGCCGTTTCGGAGGCACATTTCTTTATCCTGACGCGGTAGACTCACAAGTCAGGAACCTTGCTGCGAGCCTTACCTCCGGCAGAAGGTGCGGGGTGATGCTGTGCGGCTTGTGCGGCAACGGCAAGACCACCGTGATGAGGGCGTTCCAGAACCTGCTCAATGTAATCAGGATACCGGACAACTACCACAGGACTGTGTATGGTATGCCGATCGTGAATGCCGTTCATATTGCCCATCTGTGTCGGAACAGCTATACCGAGTTCCTGCGGCTGTGTGATATGGAGATGCTCGGCATCGATGACATGGGCATAGAGCCTGTGGAGGTGCAGGAGTTCGGCAACATGCACAGGCCGCTGACTGACCTGCTTGCAAGAAGATACGAGAACCGTGGCTTTTCGTTCATAACCACCAACCTCGTACCGCAGCAGATACGCAAGTTATACGGCGACAGGATTGCTGACAGGCTGAACGAGATGGTGGACAAGATTGTATTCGACAACCCTTCATTCAGAAAATAGAGGGAAGAATAAAAGCTGACAGAAACAGGATGCAAAAAACATTTTCCTTTGTTCAATTATCCGGCACTCCACTGGCACCAGTCTGTTATGGCTGTGGCAAGCGGACGGATGGATTGACATGGAGCGGTAGCGTTCAGTTGCGAGGTATGCCGAGGTATTACCGTCTTCGGACAGTAATACCACGACGCCCTCGCAACAGTCCGGCAGACTGTTGTCCGTGCCGCTCGCAGGCTCGCACCATCCCTTTTGTAGTAAACGTTTTACGACCATTTTAACAACTTTCGTTTATGACACACGAAAAAGATATTTCTGCACAGGAGCAGGAGCAAGAGAAGCACGTTATAAGGCGTGACAGGGTGGTTGTCACCAAGGTCACGGAACAGGAGCTTTCGCAAATCAAGAGCACCGCCGAGCAATGCGGCATGACACGCAGTGATTTCATCCGGGCAAGGGTACTCGGCTACAAGCCACGGCAAAGGCTTTCCGACAGGGAACTGGACGGTTTGCGTCAGCTTGCGGCCTGCCGCACGGACATGGTGAACTTCGCCAACGCCCTGCACGGACTGAGCGACAACGAGAAAATACGCCTGTTCCGGCACGAAGAGACCATGCTCGAATGGTACGAGAAAGTGGCCCATGTTACAAACCGTGTCGCCGACTTCTTGCAGTCCGCGCAGACGGCGAACAGCTATCCGGCAGGAACAACAAACCAAGAAGCTAAGGAGGACGGCGCATGATAGCCAACGCAAAAGCGGTAGCCCACGGCATAAGGGCGATGCTCTATGTATCGGGCGAATCGAGGAACAAGAAACATCCCGAAAAGATAACGCGCATCTGCGACAACTTCATGCCGCAGGGCATGGACGCTACGGGTATCTGGACGGAAATGAAGTTCGCAACCATGAACCACCCCAACATCAAGAACAATGTCATCCGCATGGAGATAAGTCCGGCGATGGAACATACCGAGAACTTTACGTTGGACGACTGGCGGCAACTGTGGTACGACTTTGCGGCGGCTTTCGACGAGCAGGTAATCCGTGACAAGGACGGCAAAGTTGTTTCTCCACGCACCAACGTATCGGGCAGCAAGTCCTCCGTCTGGCTGCACGAGGAATCCAAGAGCGGCATACCGCACCTCCATGCCATCGTCTGCCGTGTGGACGAGGACGGGAACATCAACAACGACCATGCCATCCACCTCCGGGCGCAACGGGCGGCTGAAAAGGTTGCAAGGCAAAGGGGCTGGACTACCGCCATGCACATACACGAAACCAACATTCCACAGGTCAGTGCCGACTGCATGAAAGCCTTGCGCGAACTTGACAGATGGTCATGGGACGGTTATAAGGAACGGCTTGCTGACAAAGGCTACGAACTGCATCTGCGCAAGGACAAGAAGGACATGATACGCGGCTATGTGCTTTGCAAGGGCAACACAAGGTTCAAGGCATCGGAACTCGGAAAGGGGCGCAACCTGACCGCATCACGCATCAGGCAGACATGGGAGAAACTGCATCCCGAACAGGATAAACAGAAAACCAAACAAGCAAGCCCGACACCGAAACCGACCGCCACAGCAACACCGAAGCCATCCGTTCCTAATGAAGCCCGACAAAAGCCACAGCCATTGGTACTGCGAAACAACTCGGTTTACGAGGACTACACGGACTATAAGCCGAACCGCCAGCCCACGGAGTTTGAACATGACGGAAAAACCTACAAACGCTATCTGCCCGACAAGGTGCTTGACTTCTTCAACAACGAGTTCGACTACCAAGAACTTACCAACTGGCAGGACTTGCAGAACTTGGCGATGGCTTACTTCACCCTTATAGCGTCACCCTACGAGATGACATCCGGCGGCGGTGGAGGCGGCTCGCAGTCCGACCTCAAATGGGGACGCGACCCGGAGGAGGACGAGATAGAGTTTGCCCGCCGTTGTGCGCGTGAGGCTTCGCATAGGCTCGGCACACAGAAGAAATCAGGAATGAAACGCAAATGACAAACCCAATAAACAACAGAGGATATGAAACAACCCGATACCGCCGCCCTGCGTGAGCGGCTTGCCAATTATACACCCGAAGAGGAGTTGAAACAGGATATGCAGGAGCTTGACGGACTGCTTCAAGAAGTCAACTGTCAAATAGTTGGACTTCGCAATCTGCTGAATGAAATCCAAGCCTTGAAAGAAGAACTGCACGGCATACACGGCAGCCTAAAGCACACCGTCCAACGGGAGCGGGCGGCTTTCAAGGCTCTGGAAGCAGCCAAGGAAAGTGCCGACAACATAGTGGACGGCATCAGCAACGCCATTGTCAAAGTGGAAAAGAATACCGTCATCCATGCTAAGGTTGATGACCGTGAACTGGCAAAGGTAAACCAATGTTCTGCCGACCACATCAAGGCAGAGAAAAAACTTTTGGAGGAACATAGTAAAAAGTTAGCCAAACACCTTCAAAAGAATGAAGGTATTTGGCTATCAAGTTTTTGGACGAAAATTATGATGTCCTTTTTTATATTTTACACTATTCTACTTCTTATTTACGCTTACATAAAATAAAGTCCAAAGTATATATTGGATATTGTAAAATCCCTAAAAATAGGTATTGCCGGATAAATTTAAGCCCCGCACATTTGCAGAAACAAAATCAGAAACATTGTTCATTATAAATGCAAGTGCTGAAAGAGGACATACGGGGTCGGATATTGACGATTGCCAGGCAGCAATTCGAGAAGAAAGGCTATTCCAAGACTTCCATGCGCGAAATAGCGGAATTGTCGAGTGTTGGTGTTGGGAATATCTATAACTACTTCACAAGCAAAGATGAATTATTCCGTGAAGTGGTCCGTCCTGTTTTGTGCGCTTTGGAAGCCATGCTGCAAGAACACCACGGCATACGGGGCGAAGATATTATGATGATGCGGTCGGAAAAATACCTGAAATCCTGCATTGACGAATATGTTTCGCTTATAGACAAACACCGTTCGCTAATGGAAATACTGTTGTTCCGTGCGCAAGGTTCTTCATTGGAACGCTTCCGTGAGAATTATACCGACCGTTCCACGGAATTGGTTAAGGCGTGGTTCGCGTCCATGCAGCGGAAACATCCCGAAATCAATACGGCTGTGTCCGATTTTATCATTCATTTGCATACGGTATGGATGTTCACGATGTTCGAGGAGCTATTGATGCATTCCGTACCCCGGCAAGAGATGGAGGCTATTTTGCACGATTATATCCTGTTTGAAATCCAAGGTTGGAGGGCTATTATCAAGATATGAGATACAGACAACGTACATACGAACATTCAACCGCATCAGAACGGTTGGCAAGGAGGAAATCTTCACGGAGGTTTCCTCCTTTTTTTATGAACAATTCTGAATATCGTTCACTATTAAATATCCCAAAATATGAAACAGAAATACGAGTTTAAGAGCATTGTAGCGGAAACATTGCTTATTCCGCTATACATGAGAGCCAAAGAAAGCCGCCGTGCCGATCCCATTCTGTGCGACAAGGCGGCGGAACAACTGGTTGACAGTTTGGAATACGATTATTCCCAGTTCGACGGGGCAAAGTTGAGCGAAGTGGGATGCGTGGTGCGTGGATGGTATTTTGACTGCGCTGTGCGCCGATTTATTAAAGCACATTCGCATCCGGTCGTGGTCAATGTAGGATGTGGACTGGATACCCGTTTCCAGCGTATCGGAAGTCAGAAAGCAGTCTTTTATGATTTGGATTTGCCTGAGGTCATTGCTCTACGCCGGGAATTGATACCCGAACAGCCGGACAATGTCTATATTGAAGCGTCTTTGTTGGAGACCGACTGGATGGATGACCTGCGCCGGAAGCACCCCGAAGCAGAATTTATCTTCATCGTGGAGGGGGTACTGATGTACTTCTACGAGAAGCAAGTAAAATCCTTCCTGCATCACGTGGCAAACCGTTTCGGGGGAGGTGAATTGTGGTTTGACGTGTGCGGCACGATAATGAGCCGACATGGTGTGAAGCCCGATTCGCTCCGCAAACACGAGGCTCAAATCCGTTCCGGCATAAGCAACGGGTATGTGGTGGAACAATGGGAACCGTCTTTAAAGCTCATTGAACAGGCTAACTACATGAAGTTCTTCCGTTCGCGCTGGGGATTCTTCTTCGGGCAGATATTGGGGCGCATGCCTTGGCTCTGCTACAAATTCAGTTCATTGCTCGGATATAAAATCACATCAAAATAGCGTAATAACAATGGAAAAATCAAAAAAGAAAAAAGGTTTGTCCCGTCTGTTCGAGATAGCGGGACAAAGGAAAGGTCTGCTTATATTAGCAGGTCTGCTGTCGGCTGGCAGCGCGGTGTGTATGCTTGTGCCTTATTGGGCAGTTTATGAAATTTTGAAAGAGTTGCTGTCGAATGGCTCCAATCTTTCCGCTTTGGACGGAACGGACATGATGCGTTGGGGATGGATTGCATTTGGAGGGCTTGTTGGCGGATTGGTATTGCTGTATGCAGCCCTGATGTCCTCACATGTGGCTGCGTTTCGTATCTTGTATGGGTTGCGTGTCCGTTTGTCCGAACACATCGGCAAACTCCCGTTAGGGTATCTGAACAATACATCCACCGGAGCCATCAAGAAAACAATGGACCAGAATATCGAGAAAATAGAGGGCTTCATCGCCCATACCATTCCGGATTTGGTCAATGTAATGGCAACGGTAGTGGTAATGCTGGTCATCCTTTTCTCGCTGGATGTGTGGCTGACAGTCGTGTGCCTGGCCGTTGTGGTGCTTAGCTTATTCCTGCAATTTTCCAATTTCATGGGGAAACGGGCAAGGGAGTTTATGGCAATCTATTACGATGCACAGGAAAAAATGAGCGCATCCGCCGTGCAATATGTGCGGGGAATGCCTGTAGTTAAGATTTTCGGGCAGAGCGTCCGTTCGTTCCGTCAGTTCAATGCCGAGATTCAGGCGTACAAGACATTCGCCTTGAAATGTTGTGACACCTACCAGAACGGGATGATAGCATTTACCGTCCTGCTCAATTCTATGGTGACGTTCATCTTGCCGATGGGTATCTTGTTGTTGCAAGCCAGTCCGCAATCACTCTCATTGGCTGTGGTGTGGCTGTTTTTTATCATCATGGGGCCGGGTATGGCTTCTCCCGTTTATAAACTGACATTCTTGGGAGGTAATACGCGCGACATCGATGAAGGTGTAAACCGTATCGACCGCATACTTGAAAAGAAACCTGTGCCGGAGCCGGAACATCCGCAAGTGCCTGCCGCCTACGATGTGGAATTTCGCCATGTGTCATTCTCCTACGAGAACACAGAACAGGGAACACGGACGGAAGCCCTGCGTGATGTCAGCTTCATTGCACCACAAGGAAAGATAACTGCCCTTGTCGGTCCGTCAGGAAGCGGCAAATCAACGGTTGCCAACCTGATACCTCGGTTCTGGGATGTGGAGCAAGGGAAAATATGTATAGGCGGTGCAGATATACGCCAAATACCTACCGCAAAACTGATGGATATGGTTTCATTCGTCTTTCAAGACACTTTCCTTTTTTACGACACCCTTTATGAGAACATCGCCGTAGGCTCTCCTGATGCCACGAAAGAAAAGGTGATAGCCGCTGCGAAAGCTGCCCAATGCCACGATTTCATAGAGCGTTTGCCGCAAGGCTACGAAACAAGGATAGGCGATAAAGGTGTATTCCTGTCCGGCGGTGAAGCCCAACGGATATGTGTAGCTCGTGCCATATTGAAGAATGCTCCGATACTGGTGTTGGACGAAGCCACTGCCTTCGCTGACCCTGAAAACGAGCATAAAATGCAGATGGCTTTGCAGTCACTGATAAAGGATAAAACGGTCATTGTGATTGCCCATCGCCTTTCTTCCATCATCTCCGCACATCAGATTGTCGTCATGAAAGAAGGACGCATTGTGCAATGCGGAAAGCATGAACAGCTGTCCGTGACGGAGGGTGTATATAAAAATATGTGGGATGCCTATACGAGCGCATACCATTGGACATTGAACAAAAACTAAAAGCAATATGAGAAAGAAGAATTTCTTAAACAAGGTCTTGCAAAACACAAGTTGTCCGCAAGGATTTTGGGGACGGATGATTTTGCGAGGAATGAATTGTTTTCATGCATCTTTAGCTAATCGTGGCATGAAGCAAGTGGAATGGCAGCCGAATTGGAATGTTCTTGATATAGGCTGTGGCGGTGGTGCGAATTTGAAACGTTTATTGAATTTATGTCCGAAAGGAAATATCTACGGCATAGACCTGTCAGAAGAAAGTGTTTCATTCGCCCAAAAGTACAACGAAAAAGACTTGAATAAAAGATGTTTCATACAACAAGGGAATGTTTGTTCATTACCTTATGAGGATGGATTCTTTAATGCTATCACGGCTTTTGAAACGGTCTATTTCTGGTCGCCTGTAAACATAGCGTTGTCTGAAGTGGTGCGTGTTCTCCGAGAAGGAGGTTGTTTCCTTATTAGTCTGGAAGCGAGCGACCCCGAGCAGGGAAAGATGTGGACGGAACGGATAGACGGTATGGTTGTCTATACTCCGGCAGAATTGGAAGAGCGGTTGCATGAAGCCGGATTTTCATCCATCAGAACAATCCGTAAAAAGGAAGAAATACATATTATAGCATATAAATAAAATAAGATATGAATGCAATAAAGAATATTACAATAGGTCACACGGAAAGACTTTACAAGCCGGTGGGTTACACCATGCTTGCCAACTTAGTGAATATAGTACCGTTTTGTCTTTCTATAGAAGCGATACGTATCATTTTCAGTGCATTTGACGGGAGCGGACAGCCGCTTGACACGACCCGCCTGTGGTGGATATTCGGCATTATGGCTGTTTATATGCTGGTCATGGCTTTGGCAGAACGGGCATCCTACCGAGCCAATTTTAGAGGAGCATACGAAATGAGTGCTTCCGGGCGTTTGTCGCTGGCGGAGCACTTGCGGAAACTATCGTTGGGCTTTTTGTCGAAACGTGATCCGGGTGATTTGTCGTCTATGCTTGTTACGGACTTCATGATGGCAGAAACCGGAATTTCGCACCACCTGCCCCAACTTATGGGTGCCATAGTCATGCCTGTACTGGCTTTTGCTTCGCTTGTATGGATAGATTGGAGGATGGCGGTCAGTATGTTTGCCGCCTTGCCGCTTGCCTTGCTCGTTCTGTGGGCAAGCACAAAGGCACAGCGGAAGTTAAGCGGCAGGCAAATTCAAGCAAAAATAAATGCTGGAAATCGGTTGGAAGAATACTTACAGGGTATTCGTGTAATGAAAGCGTACAATCTGATAGGTGACCGCTTTGTTAGGTTGCGCGATGCTTTTGCGGAACTTCGCCGTGCTTGCATCCGTCAGGAAGCCTTGTTAGGCCCATTCGTCTTGTTGAGCATCACTTTAGTACGTGCCGGGCTGACAATGATGGTGCTATGTGGAACTTACCTTCTGTTGGGAGGGCAACTTTCAATCCTTGTATTCGTGCTGTTCCTTGTAGTCGGTTCTCGTGTGTTCGACCCGCTGACTTCCGCACTGACAAACTTTACCGAGTTCCGCTATTTTTCCATTGCCGGTGGACGCATCCTTTCCTTGATGAACGAGCCGGAGATGAAAGGAGAACGGCAATCCCCGGCAGCAGGCGATATCCGGTTTGAACACGTATCGTTTGCCTATCAAGACAAGGAAGTGTTGCATGATATAAACATTACGCTCCCGAAAAACTCCTTGACGGCTCTTGTCGGACCTTCGGGAAGCGGGAAAAGCACGGTGATGAAACTTTGCGCCCGTTTCTACGACCCGCAACAGGGACGCATTTTCTTTGGTGGTGTACCGATGGACGAGATAGCTCCCGAAAGTCTGATGAGCCACATTTCTATGGTGTTCCAGGATGTCTATCTGTTTCAAGACACCATACGCAACAACATCCGTTTCGGCAAGACGAATGCGACGGACGAGGAAATCATTGCCGCCGCCAAGAAAGCCTGTTGCCACGACTTCATCATGCACTTGCCGCAAGGCTACGACACGATGGTTGGCGAAGGAGGCTGTACATTGTCCGGAGGCGAGAAACAACGCATATCCATTGCCCGTGCCATGCTGAAAGACGCACAAGTCATCCTGCTGGATGAAGCTACCGCCTCGCTCGACCCTGAAAACGAAGTGGAGGTACAACGAGCCATCGACTCGTTGATTAAAGGACGTACCGTCATTGCCATTGCCCACAGGCTCAAAACAATCAAGGATGCCGACCGGATAATCGTTTTGGATAACGGACGGATAGAGGAAGAAGGCACACACGATGGGCTTGTCAAAAAGGACGGACTTTATGCTCATTTGTGGAATATACAGGAAAGTATTTCCGGGTGGAAACTGTAATTGTAAAATGGACTGAAAATGGAATTAATGTTTTAATACTTCCTTTTCAGTCCATCTTATATGTGAATGATTTACTCCTTTAATTGACATAATAGGAATTTTTCCAAACTTGTTTTATCTGGCAACTGAAGCATGTAAGTAGAAACAAACAGTTGGTTACTCATTCCGGCTATGGCAAACACTACCTGTTTATATGAAATAATAGATACATTGTTGACATATTGCGATAGATTTTCTAATTAACAAGATTCTGGTAAAAAATCGTATAGGTAATTAGTTGGAACCATATATTGCCAAGTTGTTACTATTCTGTTATTCAATTAGGTATTTGCCGTATTATATATCTGATAATAAAATATATTAAGTCACATACCTATCTTGAAGGGAAAAGAAAAGGTGGAAACTGGTCTACGACCATACCTTGCCTTTCCATTTTCCCTCATCTTGCTCCGACAACATCTTGTGGAATGCCATTTTGTACCTATCCATTCCTTTGTTGCACCTTGAGTGGACAGCATTCGTCCGGTAATTTAACAGCGAATAGATTTGGTGCTATTTTGTTACCTACAACTCTCAAAAATGCATTTATATTATTGATGACTAATGATATATAATTACTAACTGATATAATAGCCTATTATCCGGGCTTCCCGTTATTCTATCCGGTTCAGCCTGCGGACTTTTCCTGAATCGTCCACAGACGGGCATAAAGCCCCTACTGCTGCATAAGTATACGTAGAAATACATATTGCGCACATACAAAACGTATTTCTATGTATACTTACGGAATTTCGGCTATATTTGCAGTCGGAACAAGACGAATAGAGCTTGTATTTCAGCGTTTTGAAATCCGTCCGAAACTGCCTTTACTACTCGGAACAGAGTAACGGGATAGTAACAGTTGTCTTTTCGATGGCTTCGATTTGGCTACGACAGCGCAGTCCGTTACTCTCTAAACCCCTTGTTTTCAACCTTCTTGCCTCAATTCGCTCGAATTCTCGGTTTTTATTCCTATCTTTGTCGCAGAAGAGTTATTTGATAGCATAAGAATATTAAGAATATAGTGTTTCTGAACACTTTCCTTTTTCTTATCCGTTAGCTTATCTCATGCGCGTCCTTCGTAATATGCTCGTAGTCAATTAAACATATACAGACTACATCAAAGATACGAAAAAAGACGATCGGGACACACCCCGGACGCCGGACACGCCGAAAGAAGCACGGGAAGTTTCGGTGCGGAAAGGGAGGAGTTTGCGGAAAAATTCGTAACTTCGACATTCGAAAACCGAAAATCCGCCGAAATGAAGAGAAGAGGGAACCTGTACGCCGCAATCCTCGCAGGGGCGTTGTCGCTGTTCCCCGTCGCTACCGTTCCGGCGGAAAGAACGGGCCGCACGGTCGGAACGACGGCCGGCGCAAGCAGCGCGACGGACAATGCGGCCGGGACGACAGCCGCCGGTCCCGCGGCGGAGCAGGACGGAAAGCTCCGGAACGGAAACGCGACGGGCCGCACCGGAATGACGGAGGACCGCACCGGAATGACGGAAGACCGCACCGGGGCGGCCGGGGCGGCGGAACAGTCCGGAACGATCCGGAGCGGAACGGAATCCGCCGCCCAAAAGCGTCCGAAGACGAAACCTGCCGTCCGGGATTCCCTGCGGCGGAACGACCGGAGCGGAGGCATCGCCCCGCCGTCCTTCGCACCGGAGTGCGACGGGAAGCGGCCCCGGCGGCTGACGCACCGTATCGGCGCGGAGTTCCGGCCCGAGCATATCTTCACGATCAACCCCTTTCTTCGGGGCGAGAACCTCGCGCAGTTGCCCGTCGATCTCTCGCTCGCGGCACACCTGAAATACTCCTTCCGCTTCCGGCCGGGATCGCCCGCGGACCGGACTTACGGCGGTGTCTATCAGGGGTTCGGCATCGCCTACTACGACTTCGCCAATCCGCAGGAGCTGGGCAATCCCGTCGCGGCCTACCTGTTCCAGGGAGCGCGCATCGCCCGCCTGTCGCGCCGCCTGTCGCTCGACTACGAATGGAATTTCGGCCTTTCGTTCGGATGGAAACCCTACGACCGGGACGACAACCGCCTCAACACCATGATGGGGTCGAAGATCAACGCCTTCCTCAACGTGAACTTCTTCCTCCGGTGGATGCTCACGCGCGAACTGGACCTCACCTTCGGCCCCACGCTCACCCACTTCTCCAACGGCAACACCAAGATTCCGAACGCGGGCCTGAACTCGGCGGGCATCGGGGCCGGACTGACCTACAACTTCGGCCGGGAGCGGGCCGAAATCCCGCAACGCACCCCGGCGCCGGAATTCCGCAGACACTTCAGCTACGATCTGGTGCTGTTCGGATCGTGGTGCAGCAAGGGCGTGGAGGTCGGCGACGTGCTCTACGCCTCGCCCGACACCTATCCGGTCGTGGGATTCAACTTCTCGGCCCTGTACAATTTCGGCTACAAGTTCCGCGCGGGACTGTCGCTCGACGGCGTATACGACGGCAGCGCGAATGTCTATGTCCCGGACCGCATCGCGGAGCTCGGCGGCGGAGCTCCGCTGGAATTCGCACGTCCGACGATCGACAGGCAGCTCGCGCTGGGTCTCTCGGGCCGTGCCGAGTTCGTCATGCCCTACTTCACGATCGGGCTGGGACTGGGCATGAACGTCCTGCACAAGGGCGGCGACCTGAAGGCCTTCTACCAGACGCTCACGCTCAAGGTGGGCATCACGCGCAACGCATTCGCGCATATCGGCTATTCGCTCCGGGATTTCCACATGCCCAACTTCCTCATGCTGGGCATCGGCTACCGCTTCAACAACAAATATCCGCGGCACTACTGATCCGGGAGCCGCGGCGGGAAGCGGCGGCGCTCCCGCCCCGAAACGACGACGGCCCTCCGTCAGAAGGGCCGTCGTCTCGAAAACCGGCTTGCAGGCGATTACAGCGTGTAGCTCACCAACATCTCCTCGGCGGTCTCGGGATCGACCGACCAAGCGATCAGCCGGCCGTCGTGCACGACCATCGGGCCGACGGGCCGGTCCAAAACGAGCCGCCGGACGAAGTTCCCGTCCCAGTCGTAAACGTTCATCCGGACAGGTCGGACGGGCTGCGCGGAGCCGGTTCTCACCGCATGGCGCAGTTCGCCATGGGTGGATTGCGTGTAAACGACGTAAATGCCCGCTTCGTCCACGGCTACCGCCTCGAAACCCTCTTCGCATGCCTCGTCGAACGTATAATGCCACTCTCGAGGATCATCTACCCATTTCAAATCCGGAAGGCGATCGTACACACCCCGGACCAACTGAATCCTCCCCTCCGACGTCAGGTCGAAAACGAAAAGATATTTGAAATCCTGCGCGCAGTAGACAAAACGATGCCGCTGCGGATGCCGATACAATTTCCCCGTCCACAAGACGTGCTGCTCCAGCGGAGAGAGGTCCAGCGACGTCCGGGGAAATTCGAATCCGAGCGGCGTAACCTGTCCGCTATCGACATCGAAACGGGAAAACATGGCGAGCGAATCGGCCTGACAGCCCAACATGAGATACGAGGAACGATCGAGCAGACAGGAAGTGATCCACGTACGGTTGCCGATCCCCGCCAGCGACTTATACTCCCAGTGCGACAGATCGTAGAGATATTCCGGAGCATCCGAACGCACGCGGCAAAACCGATTCTCCTGATTATGAATCGCCAGCAGATTGAGGCTCCCCGACGCCGGGTCGAACCCGATCTCCGAATAAAGCATCTCATACGGGCCGCGCCCCCGGGAGAGGAACTCCCCCTCCTTCACCAGCGAATCGCCCGAAAAACAGTAGATCGAATAGCATTTGTCCGAGCGGAACGGATTCCGCATCACGATACGCTCCCCGAAGGTCAGCACCGGGTATTCGCCCAGGAAGTCCCCGCCGACGGGAATGCGCACGGCGTGCAGCGAATCGCCGGGAGCATTTTCAAGGAAATCGGCATGAGTGACTCGAGACGCAGAACCATTGCAACTTATTATAAATAAACATATTACAAATATAAAAACCGACTTCATTCTCGAACTTTTTTGGCATCATATATTTGTCCCATTTCCGTCGTACCATCACCCGTTTCATCAGCGGACAATGCCTCGATATCCGCTCTCATCAGATCCGTCATTTCCGAATCCCGATTCGCCATATACGTAGAAACTCCTGCGAACAAAGCGACTACTACCAAACCAAAATAGCACTTCTTTTTTTAATGCAAACAATAGACTTACACTTTTAAACACACACAACAATTATTAAAAATCAAAATTACATTTTATATCACACACAAACCAATCAATTAGCGACATAAAAAACGATTCAATCTACTACACTCCAAATAACCGAGGCATACACCTAAAGATCATACCGTACCAACATCTCCTCGGCCGTCTCGGGATCGACCGACCAAGCGATCAGCCGGCCGTCGTGCACGACCATCGGGCCGACGGGCCGGTCCAGAACGAGTCGCCGGACGAAGTTCCCGTCCCAGTCGTAAACGTTGATGCGCGAGGGAAACAACTGGCGAAGATCCCCGGCACGCACCCGTTCCCGCTGCTCGCCGTAGGTATCCTGCATATAACCCACATAGATGAAGCGATCGTCCACGGCCAGCGGGAAAAAACCGTGCGGACAGGAATCGTCCATGTCGAACTGATGCCCCGGATCGCCGGAGGGATGCGCCTCCGGCATCTTGTCGTAAAGCCTCCGCACGACCTCTACCCGGCCGTCCTCCGTCACGTCGAAGACGAGCAGATAGCGGAAATTCTGGTTGCTGTACAGAAAGCGGCTACGCTGCGGATGCCTGTGCAACCAGCCGGTCCAAAATATCGCCTGCTGCAAAGCCGGCAGATCGAGCGGCGGCTCCGGGAACCGGAAATCGAGCGGCGTGACCCGCTCGCCTCCGGGGTCGAGGATCGAAAACGGGCTGAACGATTCGACGGTGTGTCCGATCGTCAGAAAGGTCGTATCGGTCAGCCGGCAAGGCGACTCCAACTGGTAGCCTTCCAGAAAGTCCAGCGTCCCGTATTCCCACCGCGACGGATCGTACAAATCGCCGGAACCGATCCGGAGCATCCGGTTTTCCCCGTTATAGAGTCCGAACACGGTCAAACGCTCCGCTTCCGGATCGAAGACACCCTGCGGAATCATCATTTCCAGCGGTCCCCGGCCGCGCATGAGGAACTCCCCTTCCTTCACCAGCGAATCGCCCGAAAAACGACAGACTGAATAGCACTTGTCCAACCGGAACGGATTCTGCATCACGATACGCTCCCCGAGGGTCAGCACCGGGTATTCGCCCAGGAAGTCCCCGCCGACGGGAATGCGCATGGCGTGCAGCGAATCGCCGGGGGCCGTCGCGGAGAATTCGGGGTCGGTTACGGCGGTGTGCCGACGGCCGCAGGCGACCGACAGCAGCAGGCAGAGCAGGAGAAACGGAAAGCGGATCATGGCGGAATCGGTTTCGGGTCGGACCGGCGCAATATGCCGCCGGCCGCAGGCGTCAGCGGAGCCTGCGGTCCGAATTTACCGAAAATCCGCCGGAACGGCAAATAAAATCCCGGTTATTTTCTCCGCAGCCGCGCCCGCTTGCCCCGCAGCCGCTTCGCGCCCGTCACGAGGAAACGCACCGGAAGCAGGAACAGCGTCTGAAACCACTGCCTCCGGGCCGTGACGCGCAGCTCCGGAAGGCCGAAATCGGAAAACGTCCGGCCCCGCAGCACGGGAATATTGCGGACCTTGGCATTGATGCGCAGATCGTTGCTCACGTTGTCTTCGTGAACGATTTCGAGCCACTTGCCGTGCGGAGAGGAGATATAGACGGTGGGTTGCTGACGGATGGCGCGCGTGTGCCGGTAGGCGATGATCGTTTCGGCACGGTCGTCGAAGGGTTCGACGAGCGTCAGGAAATGGTTGTTCGTGTAGCGCATCTTGAGCAGGAAGCGCTCGGAGGTGAAGTACTGGTAGCCGTAGAGCAGGCTGTATATCCGCTTGCCGGGACAGGGGCGGATTTCGCGCCGGAGCAGTTCGAGGGCGTCGCTCGCCAGAGCGTCGTCATTGTCCAGATTGGTCGTAATCAGCAGACCGTGAGGGGGGGGGTGGAACCGTGTTCCGCCGCGAGAACCGAGCGGATCGTACCGCGCAGGCTTTCGGTCAGACACGCCGTCTGGGCGGCCGTATAGTACACCGCCTCGAAGCGGGGACACACGGCGCGGTAGGACGCAATGCGGCGGCGGTAGGGTTCGGGCGTGGCGGCGTCGAACAGGCACAGCCACCTGAAATCCGTCGCCGTCTGGGCCGCCACCGAAGGCAGGCAGTAGCGTTCGAAGACCTCGAAACGGTGTTCGAGCCACCGCGCCGTGCGGGTCGGGGCCGCGTGTTTGTCCCGCTCGTAGAGGTTCAGGTTGAAGCGGGTGATGAGGAAATGGCTGAAATTCTCCATGATGAAATCCGGTTTTGTCCGGAGACAAAGGTAGGGAATTTCAGCCATTCGGCAAGCGCGGCGCGCACGAATCCGGCGGACAGGGCCGCCTTACACGCCGAAAAGGAATCCGAAGGGCTTCTCCGAGGAGCGGAACTCCGTCGTGACGTCGCCCGAATAGCTCTGCCCCTCGGTCAGGCGCAGGACCCGTTCGCCGCTCCCGGGAGCGAAATCCACCTTCCGCAGATCGACCCGGAAAACCTCCATGCCGAGCGTCGGCTCGAAATAGCAGACGCGGTTTTTCTGATCGCAGACCGTGCGCCAGCGCGTCGAGGCGATGTGCGGCATGTCGGGTGTCGAGATGCCGTAAGGAACCGACACGTTGCGCATGACCGACATGACGGCAGGCACGGCGATCGCCGGATCGGCGCTCTGCACGACGGCTTCGATATAGAACGAGGCGCGCACGAAACGGTCCGAGGAGCGATTGGTCCCAGGCAGCATCGTCAGGCCGCCGATCTGGCGCCAATAGCCGAGAATCGCCAACTGGCGGTCGTAGGAGGGCGAATTGGTCAGCACACGGCATTGCGGGCCGTGATGGATGACGAGCCGGCCGCCGAGGTACTCGAAGACCGCGCTGTCGCCCGTGGCGTCCGAAACGGCGAGGTGCAGGCGTGCAGGCACGCCGTTCGGCAGGTCCGGCGCGTCGATGCGGAACGCCTCCTTCCCCAGTTCGGCGACGGCCTCGGCGACCGTGGCGAAATTGTCCAGCACGTACTGCGTCCAGATGCTCAGCCCCATGACGGGCCGGGTATCGCCGGACCGTTCATAGACCGATTCGGGCAGGAAGAGCAGGCTGGCAGTCAGCCCCGCCTCGTTCATGCCGTCGGCGATGCCGATGTCGTAGCCGGCCGCGGAGAGCGAGCCGTACTTCGAGGTCCAGCGAACGGTGTCGTCGGTCAGCGCACCGCGGCGGACCGCGCCGCGCGGGAAAAGATAGAGGTTGGTGAGCGGGTCTTCGCGCCAGTCCATCGTGCGCCCCGTGGCGACCATGCCGCCGGGACCGACATAGACGGCGCGCGTGCAGGCATCGGCGCCGGACCGGAGCGAAAGGGCGAATGCGGCGGCGCAGAGCGCCGCAAGGAGATGTGTTTTCATGGCTAAGAGTGTTTTTCGGTCCGAACGCTGCAAATCCGATGCAAAAGTGAACGGAACGGCCCTGCGGCAACGAACGGAAGTCCCCGGCGGACCGGAAATGCGGGGAAAGGACGGCCGTAAATTTGGCGGTGCGCGCGGATTGCACTACCTTTGCGCAGACACCGCCGCGCCGCCCGGGGGCGAAGCGTCCGGCGCGCGCCGAAAAAACACCCGCACGATGAAAATCTCGAAAGCCGAATTCCGATGCAGTTCCGAACGCATCTCGCAGGTCCCGAAGGACGGGCTGCGCGACATCGCCTTCATCGGGCGCAGCAACGTCGGCAAATCGTCGCTCATCAACATGCTCACCGGCCGCCCGGGGCTGGCCAAAGTCTCGGGAACACCCGGCAAGACGCGGCTCATCAACCACTTCCGCATCGACAACGCATGGTATCTGGTGGACCTGCCCGGCTACGGCTACGCCCGCACGTCGAAGACCGTGCGCAACGGGTTCTCGACGCTCATCACCGACTACGTGCTCCGCTGCGGGAAGATGCACTTCCTGTTCGTGCTGGCGGACATCCGCCTCGAGCCCCAGCGCATCGACCTCCGGTTCATCGACATGCTGGGCGAACACGGCGTACCGTTCGGCATCGTTTTCACCAAAGCCGACAAGCTCTCGAAAACCCAGTGCGAAAAGAGCGTGGAGCGCTACCGTAAACGGCTTTCGGAGACATGGGAGGAACTGCCGCCGATGTTCGTCTCGTCGTCCGAACGCGGCACGGGACGCGAGGAAATCCTCGATTTCATCGGCGAATGCCTGAAAGTTTAACCGAATGTTGAAAAAACGCGGCCCCGAGGGGCCGTTTTCTCGGCGCATTGCCTTATATTTGCAACGTCAAACAACCCATCGCACAAATGGCTATCCACAAAATCAAGATCTTTTCGGGCCGCGGTTCGGAATACCTGGCCCAGAAAATCGCCGCGAGCTTCGGCACGACCCTCGGACAATCGGAGGTGCTGCGTTTCAGCGACGGCGAGTTCCAGCCCTCCTACAACGAGTCGATCCGCGGCTGCACGGTCTTCATCATCCAATCGACCTTCCCGCCCTCGGACAACCTCATGGAGCTGCTGATGATGATCGACGCCGCACGCCGCGCCTCGGCCTACAAGGTCGTGGCCGTGATGCCCTACTTCGGCTGGGCGCGCCAGGACCGCAAGGACCGGCCCCGCGTGCCGATCGGCGCCAAACTGGTGGCCAACCTGCTCATGGCCGCGGGCGTGGACCGCATCATGACGATGGACCTGCACGCCGACCAGATACAGGGTTTCTTCGACATTCCGGTGGACGCCCTCTACGCCAGCGGCATCTTCGTCCCCTATATCGAGAGCCTGCGAATCGAGGACCTCTCGATCGCCGCGCCCGACATGGGCGGCGCCAAGCGTGCGAACACCTATGCCAAACACCTCGGCGCACCGATCATCATTTCGCACAAGGAGCGCGCCAAGGCCAATGTCGTGGGCAAGATGACCGCCATCGGCGACGTCGAAGGCCGCAACGTGCTGATCGTGGACGACATGATCGACACGGCCGGCACGATCTGCATGGCCGCCGACATGCTCATGGCCCGCGGGGCGAAGAGCGTCCGCGCCGCCATCACCCACCCCGTGCTGTCGGGCCCAGCCTACGAGCGCATCAACGACAGCGCGCTGGAGGAGGTGATCGTGACGGACACCATCCCGCTCAACCCCGACAAGGACCTGCACAAGTTCACGGTGCTGTCGGTGGCCGACATTTTCGCCGACGTCATCGAACGGGTTCACAACTACAAGGAGATCTCGTCGATTTTCTTCAAATAGGCTCTTCGACGGAGAGAGGCAGAGAAAGGGCGCTTCGGTTGTCGAAGCGCCCTTTCTGTCATTTCACGGACGGCAATGCCGGAAGACCCGGCGCCGGGATGCGGTCACCTGAGCGGCGAATCCGGCTCGCGGGCCATCACCATGTAGAACATGCGGTCGAGGAACGCCGGAGCGAACTTCTTGACGAAATGCGTGGCGCGCCCCTCGGCCTCCATCAGGCAGAGCCGCTTGCGGCGCAGAATGCCCCGCTCCACGATACGGGCCACCTCGACGGGGCTCATCATCTTCGACTCGTCGCGCGGCGTCTCGCCCTGCTGCGACCCGTCGGCCGTGAGGGCCGAGAAGCGGACGTTCGAAGCCGTGAAGCCCGGACAGGCGATCATCACGTGCAGCCCCTTGCGGAGATTCTCGATGCGGAGCGTCTCCAGGAAGCCCGTCATGGCGTACTTCGAGGCTGAATAGCCCGTGCGGCCGGGCAGGCCGTGCAGGCCGGCCACCGAGGAGACCCCGACGATCGACCCCTTCGCACGCTGCAGGTACGGCAGCGCGTACTTGCAGCAGTTCACCGTGCCCCAGAAATTGACGTCCATCAGACGGTGCAGCACCTCCAGCTCCACGTCGTCGAAGAGAGCGCGCATCGAAATGCCCGCATTGCAGACGAGTACGTCCACCCCGCCGAACTCCCGCACGGCGGTGTCGATCAGCCCGCGGCACTCCTCCGGCCGCGTGACGTCCACGCCGCAGTAGGCGGCCTGCCCGCCGTGGCGGCGGATTTCGCCCGCGAGGAGCTGCAACTTCTGCACGCTGCGCGCGCCGAGCACGACCTTCGCGCCCCGGGCGGCGTATTCGCGGGCCATCGCCTCGCCGATCCCCGACGAAGCGCCCGTAATGACGATAACCTTATCCTTGAGTGTTTTCATAGTGTTTTATGTTTTTCCCTCCGCGGCCGGAACGTCACTCGGTTCCGATCTCCACCCGGAGCGTGTCGTAGGCCATGTGCACATGCGGCGGAAGCGTCGCTTCGGTGGCGGCCTGCCGTCCGATGTCGTGCGACATGTGCGTCAGGTACGCCTCGCGCGGAGCGACACGGCGGATCAGCTCCAGCGCCTCCTCCACGTTGAAATGCGAGTAGTGCGGCTCGAAGCGCAGCGCATTGACCACCAGCACCTCCACGCCGAGCAGCTTCTCCTCCTCGGCCCGCCCGATCGTCTTGAAATCGGTCAGGTAGGCCAGCGGACCGATACGGTAGCCCGTCACGGCGAAGCGGTCGGAGTGATGCCCCGAGACGGGCGTGACACCGACGCCCCGGACCTCGAACGGCCGCGAAACGTCGATCTCGTGCAGCTCGATCTCCGGCACGCCGCGGTACTTGTCCTGCGCAAAGGCGTAATCGAAATCCTTGCGCACGCAGGCCGCGGTGCGCGGTGCGGCGTAAAGATCGACCTTGCGGACCGTCGGGGGATAATCGACGAAATTGAAGGCGCGCACGTCGTCCAGTCCGCCGATATGGTCCTTGTGCTCGTGCGTGAGCAGGATGGCATCGAGACGCCGCACCCCCGTGCGGAGCATCTGGTAGCGGAAATCCGGCCCGGCGTCGATCACCAGCCGGACCCCGCGCGTCTCGACCATCGCCGAGGTGCGCAGCCGCCGGTCGCGGCGGTCGGGCGACGTGCAGACGCCGCAGCGGCAGCCGATGACGGGCACGCCCTGCGACGTGCCGGTTCCCAGAAAGGTGAGTTTCATCCGATCGCGGTTTTCATCGTCGCAAATATACGAAATAAAACGCAAGCGCGGCGCACCGTCCGGAGGCTTTCCGGGAAAATCCGCCGCACCGCATCCCGCGCCGCCGCACGACACACCCGTCGCCGCACGGCCCCGCATTCCGCCCGCGCGTCTCACTCCCCGCCCGCGAGGCAGGCGACGATCGCCCGGTTGGCCCGGTCGATCACCGAACTCTCCAGACAGTCGAGGTAGATGCGCGTCGTGTGTTCGGAGGTGTGGCCCAGTCCCGCGCTGATGACGGGCAGCGGGACCTCGTGATTCCGCGCGGCGGTGGCCCAGCTGTGGCGCGAGGTGTAGGAGGAGAGTCCCGTCTCCAGTCCCACCAGCGCGGCGAGCCGCTTGAGCTGGCGGTTGTAGTAGTTCAGGGCCACCTGATACTGGCGGTAGGCGCTGCCGAACTCCCCGGACTTCAGCACCGGAAAGACGTAAGGCGAGCCGGGCGCACGGCCGGCATAGCGCGCCACGATGGCCTGCATACACGGCTCGAGACGCACGCTCAGCGGCTGGCCGGTCTTGTGACGGACGTAGTGCACCACCCCGTCGCGGATGTCCTGCCGCCGCAGAAACGCCATGTCCACGAACGCCATGCCCCGGGCGCAGTAGCTGAAGACGAAAAGATCGCGGGCCAGCGCGAGCGGCGCCGACCCGCGCAGATCGAGCCGGCTCAAACGTCCGATGATCCGCTCGTCCACGGCCCGCTTGCGCGTGCGGTCTATCCCCGTATAGACGTTTCCGAAAGGATGGGTCTGCGCGACGAGCCGTTCGCCGACCGCCCGGTTATAGACCGAACGCAGCACGCGCATATAAAACGAGACGGTGTTGCGCACCACGCCCCGCCGCCGGAGCCACTCTCCGTACTCCTCCACGAAACGGCTGTCGAACCGGTGCATCGGAAAGGGTTTCCCGGCCAGAAAGGCGTTCAGGCTGTTCCACGTCCGCAGGTAGTTGCGCGCCGTGCCGAGCCGGCCGCTCTCGGTGAGCCGCTCGATCTGCCGCCGCAGGTA
Organism: Alistipes dispar; assembly: GCF_006542685.1. Classification (NCBI taxonomy): domain Bacteria; kingdom Pseudomonadati; phylum Bacteroidota; class Bacteroidia; order Bacteroidales; family Rikenellaceae; genus Alistipes; species Alistipes dispar. The sequence continues at coordinate 446,043 of NZ_AP019736.1, forward strand.
GTCCGGAAAGGAGATGCGCCTTCCGGACGGGCCGCCGACCTCCGGCCGGCGGCTTTCGATTCGCTTTGTTTTCATACGCTTTCGATTATTGCATCGAAAGGTCGCAATTATATCCCGTTCGGACCGCATCCGTCCCGGCGGGACGGAAAGGAGGACGGAACGGCCGGAGAAAAGCGAAAGAAGGAAGGTAAGGACTATTCGTAGCGTGCGCGGTAGGCGTCCACGAGCCGCAGTCCCTCGGCCGTCGAGATACCGCGGAAAAAGGTGCTGACGATCTGCACGAAGGCCTTCCGTTCGGAGATGCCCTCGGGCAGCAGCAGATCGCGGCGCGAGACGAGCGCGGAAGCCGTGTAGTAGAGCACCGAGATCGCCAAGTCGATGTCTATGCTGCCGATGAAAAGCCCGTCGGCGATCCCCTGACGGAGCATCGCACGCAGCTCCTCACGGTTCCGGACGGAGCCTTCGCGCATGAGCTTGTCGTGTACGGCGGGATAAAGCCTCTTCAGACTGTCCATCAGCCGGCCGGTCTCCTCCGACCGGTCCATGACGTCGCCCAGCACCATGAACAACTGTTCGAGCACATTGCCCGCCCCGGCGCTCAGCTCGGCCCAGCGCCGGCGCGAATCGTCGAAATAACGGACCATCGCCTGATAGAGCAGCCCCTCCTTGTCGCCGAAGAGTTCGTACAGCGAACGTTTCGAAACACCCAACTGCTGCGCAACGTCGTCCATGCGCACCGCCCGGATACCATGCGAGACGAACATGCGCATGGTCCGTTCCACGATGCAATCTTTGGGAGTCATGACCGATGAGTCGCTTTGGTTCAAACAAATATACGCAAAATATGCGCAAAAACCGTGAAACGGAGCAAGTTTTTGCGTCCGGACCGCCACCTTATCCGCAAAAACGGGAAAAGAGAGCCGAAAAAGGGCCGAAAGCCCCCGCAGGAGATTCCGGGAAAGAAAATCCGGGAAGACGGCATCCGAAAGAAGAACGCGGAAAAGCGATTTCGGGAAAGAGCCTGTAGGAGGTATTTCCACAAAATGCCCGGTTCGGCGTTGGGAGGTTCGCCGGAATTCCGTATCTTTGCGCCGAACGACGAACCTGTTCATGCGCGGATACGGACGAAATATAGGTGCGGCGCTGCTTCTGACCCTCTTCGCGGGGTACTGGAGCTGCATCACGCTGTTCCCCCACGCGCACGACGTGAACGGTCACGTCATCGTCCACTCGCACCCCTTCTCGGGCGCATCGAACGGCGCGGCGCAGACGCATACGCCGCAACAGTTCCAGCTCATCGCGCACCTGTCGCTGCTGGTGATGACGGCGGCATGGAGCCTGACGTTCGCCCTGCGCCTGTCGGGCGTCCGCTTCGTCTATCCGGAACGGGAACCGGTCAGCCGGCCGCGGCTCCCGCTCCGCATGTTCGGGCTGCGCGCACCTCCCGCGCACTGACATACGTTCCTCCGGCCGATGCCGCCGGAGAAGGTTCCCCGGGCCATGCCCGCCGGGCGCCGTATCCTGTCAGTATCATCCGAAAAACAGAATCCAATGCGAAAATACATATTGGGGGGCATTCGGTATGCTCCTCGCCGCCGTGGCGCATCCTGCCACGGAACAGACCGCCGTCGCCGGGAAGCGAAACGGCGCACACGTCTCGGGCACCGTCACGGACGCCCGGACCGGCACGGGCCTCGCCTACGCGACGCTGGCCGTCAAAGGAACCACCGTCGGCATCGCCGCCGACGCCTCGGGACGCTTCACCCTGAACAACCTGCCCACGGGACGACTCACGCTCATCGCGGCCGCGGTAGGCTACAAATCCGCGGAACAGGAGCTTCGCCTCGAAGCCGGAGAAACGGTCCGGGCCGACTTCGCCCTGGAGGAGGAGGCGCTTGCCGTCGAGGAGATCGTCGTCTCGGCCAGCCGCACGGAGACCAACAAAAAATACTCGCCGACGATCGTTTCGGTGGCCTCCGGAAAACTTTTCGAAGCCACCGCCTCGTGCAACCTGGCCGAAACGATGAACTTCCAGTCGGGACTGCGCGTCGAAAACAACTGCGGCAACTGCGGCACGACACAGCTGCGCATCAACGGCCTCGAAGGCCAATACTCGCAGGTGCTGCTCGACAGCCGCCCGATCTTCAGCTCCCTGGCCGCCATGTACGGTTTGGAACAGCTTCCCGTCTCGATGATCGAACGCGTGGAAGTGATCCGCGGAGGAGGTTCCGCGCTCTTCGGGGCCAACGCCATCGGCGGCGTGGTGAACATCATCACCAAGGAGCCGCAGCGCAACTCCCTCGCACTGTCGAACACGACGAACCTGCTCGAGGACGGCGCGGCCGACTTCAACACGGCGCTCAACGGGTCGTTCGTCTCGGACGACTACCGCGCGGGGGTTTACCTCTTCGGCATGGTCCGCGACAGGGACTCTTACGACCGCAACGGCGACGGATTCTCGGACATCCCGGCACTCAACACCGAAACGGCGGGATTCCGCGCCTACTACAAACTATCGCCCTACATGCGTCTGACGGCCGAATACCACCATATCCACGAGTTCCGCCGCGGAGGAAACGCACTGAACCGTCCGCCCCACATGGCCGACATAGCCGAGCAACTCGACCACAAAATCGACGGCGGAGGCGTGAAGTTCGACTATTTCAGTCCGAACGGCCGTCACCGGGCGGGTGTCTATGCCTCGGCCCAGGGCATAGACCGCGACAGCTACTTCGGCACCGGACGGAATCCCGACACCTACGGGGCCACGAGCGACGGAACACTCGTGGCGGGAGCGCAATACACCTACACGTTCGAAAAACTGCTGTTCCTTCCCTCGGAACTCACCGCAGGCGTCGAATACAACCGGAACTCCCTGCACGACGAATACCTCGGGCTGAACCGCGACCTGCGGCAGACGAGCCGCAGCACCGGGGTCTTTTTCCAGAACGAGTGGCGGAGCGAAAAACTCAATCTGCTCATCGGAGGCCGTGTGGACAAGCACAACATGATGCAGAAGGCCGTCTTCTCGCCACGCATCAACCTGCGTTACAGCCCCACGGAGCGGCTCGGGCTCCGGCTCAGCTACGCGAGCGGCTACCGCGCGCCGCAGGCTTACAACGAGGACCTGCACATCGACGCGCTGGACAGCAAGGTGTCGGTCATCCGTCTCGCCCCCGACCTCAGACCCGAATATTCGCACAGCGTGAGCGCTTCGGCCGACCTGTACCGTACGTTCGGGCGCATCCGGACCAACCTGCTCGTCGAAGGATTCTACACCATGCTCGACGACGTATTCACGCTCGAGAAAATCGGCGAAGACGACCAGGGCAACATCATAAAGGAGCGCCGCAACGCCTCGGGAGCCACCGTGGCAGGCATCGGCGCGGAGTTCAAGGCCGGCATCCCGGGCCTATTCGAAATACAGATGGGATACACCTTCCAGCGCAGCCGCTACGACGAACCCGAGAGGTGGTCGGACGACGTGACGCCCCAGCGGCGCATGTTCCGCTCGCCCGACCACTACGGTTTCCTGACGGCCGACTGCGCCATCACGCGTTCGCTTTCGGCTTCGCTCTTCGGGAACTTCACCGGACGGATGCTCGTACAGCACAACGCAGGCGTCGTCGAACACGACGAGGAGCGGCTCACCCCTGCCTTCTGGGACATGGGAATGAGGCTCTCGTACACCTTCCGTCTGACGAAGCAACTGCGGCTGGAGCTGAACGCAGGCGTGAAGAACCTCTTCGACAGCTACCAGAGAGACCTCGACTTCGGACCGAGCAAGGACTCCGCATATATCTACGGACCCTCGCTGCCGCGGACCTATTTCGTGGGTGCGAAGTTCGCCCTGTGACACGCGCGGAGAGGAGGCCCAGGCACGACAGCTCCCCGCAACGGCGCGCACCGCAGCCCCCTCCCCTAAGACGATTCACCCCTGCCGCGACCGCTGCGGCAGGGGTGAATTCCGTTCGGGGCGTTCGGAGACGCTCCCGTATCCGTCGGGGACGGACCGTCAGGCGGCCGTCGCGTTTTCGAGTTTCTTCATGATCGAGAAGATGAACAGCGCCGAGAGCAGGCAGAGCACGATCAGCACGCTCCACACCATCCAGAGCGCCATGCCGCTGCCCCAGAGGTAGCCGATGAGCGACGTGGCGTAGTTGCCGACGGCCGTGGCGGCGAACCAGCAGCCCATCATCATGCCCTTGTACTTGGGAGGCGCCACCTTCGAGACGAACGAAATGCCCATCGGCGAGAGGAGCAGCTCGGCGAACGTCAGCACGAGGTAGGTCGAGATCAGCCAGTTCTGCGACACGAAGGTATCGCTGGCACCGACGGCCTTGACCTCGGCGGGCGACATGAGGCCCATCGACCCGACGGTGAGGATCAGGAAGCCCGCGGCGGCGATGATCATGCCCATTCCGATCTTGCGCGGAGCCGACGGCTCCTTGCCCTTGCGGGCCAGCGAGGAGAAGAGCGCCACCGACAGCGGCGTGAGGGCCACGACATAGAAGGGATTGAACTGCTGGAACACCTGCGGAAGGATGTGCACCGGATCGGGCGTGACGGTCCAGCGGTAGTAGAGCGCCCCGAGAGCCGCGACGACGGCCGCAGCGCCGATGAGCTTGCCGCGGCCCTTCTCGGCCTGGAAGAAGCCCACCAGTCCGTAGATGCCCACGAGCACCAGCACGAGGTTCAGAATGTCGAACGACATGCGCGTGAGGCCCGTCGCCTCGGAGGTCGTATAGTCGCGGGCGAAGAAGGTCATCGTCGAGCCGTTCTGGTGGAAGGCCATCCAGAAGAAGATCACCACGGCGAAGACGAGCATGAGGGCCGTGATGCGCGACTTGGTCTGCGCGGGCGTCAGCTCGACCTGCGCGGCGGCGCCCGAAGCGGCCTGCTGCTTGGCCGTCACGTCGGCGTGCCGGAAGGTCTTGCGGAAGGCGACGTAGATCACATAGGAGACGATCAGCGAGACGCACGCCACGGCGAAGCCCATGTTATAGGCCGACGAGAGTTTCTCGATGTAGTGCGACGCGAAGCTCCCCAGATCGGAGACGTCGCCGCCGACCGATACGGCCAGCCGCTGCAACTCGGCCAGCGGCTCGGCGGGCATCGAAGCCCCTTCGGCAAGGTACTGGTGCGCGAGGGCCGGAATCTGGCCGTTGTACGTCAGTCCGTCCTGCGCGAGGAAGTGGTTCGTGATCCACGTGGCCATCGACGGGGCGAACATGGCACCGATGTTGATGGCCATATAGAATATGGAGAAGGCGCTGTCGCGCTTGGCCGAATAGGCCGGATCGTCGTACAGATTGCCCACCATCACCTGCAGGTTGCCCTTGAAAAGGCCCGTGCCGCAGGCGATCAGCGTCAGTGCCAGGAACATGAGCGCCTGCGCCGCGAAGCCCGTACCGGTGGGTATCGAAAGCAGCGCGTAGCCGCCGAACATGACGATGATGCCGAGCGTCACCATCCGGCCGAAGCCGAACCGGTCGGCCAGGATGCCGCCGAAGAAGGGCATGAAATAGACGGCGGCCAGGAAGATGCCGTAAATCTGGGTGGTCACGGCCTCCGTGTAGCCGAATTTCGCCTGCAGGAACAGGGTGAAGATCGCAAGCATGGTATAGTAGCCGAAACGCTCGCCCGTGTTGGCCAGCGAAAGGGCGTACAAACCTTTGGGTTGTCCTTTGAACATAATCGCTTCAGGGGTTTAATAAAGTTCGGAGACAAAGATAGAAAAATTTTTCATATATTTGTATGAAACCGCAAGTTCTATGGGAAAAAACTCCGACCTGCTGCCGATCGTCCTCCGCGACGAATGGCTCCGTCCCGCGGCCGCGGCGATCGCCCGCCGCCACGGACGTTACCTCGACAAACTCGCGGCCGTCGAACGCGCCGCGGGGTCGATCGTCGATTACGCCAACGGCTACCGCTATTTCGGCTGGCAATGGGATGCCGGACTGGAGGGGTGGTGGCTCCGCGAATGGCTGCCCGGTGCGGCGGACGTCTATGTGTTCGGGGACTTCAACGGCTGGCAGCGCACCGAAATCAGGATGCACCGCGACCCGGCGGGGGTCTGGAGCGTCTTCTTCCCCGCGGCGATGTACCGCGACCGGCTGCTCCACGGCTCGCTCTACAAGCTCCACGTCCACGGCGACAACGGCTGGCGGGACCGCATCCCGGCCTACGCCCGGCGCGTGGTGCAGGACGAGCAGACGAAGGATTTCGCGGCGCAGTTCTGGGAACCGGACGCCCCCTTCGACTGGTGCGGCGATGCGTTCGAGGCCCCGGCGGCAGGCAGCCTGCTGATCTACGAGGCCCACGTGGGCATGGCGCAGGAGCGCGAGGGAGTGGGGACCTACCGCGAATTCACCGAAAGAATCCTCCCGGTCATCAAACGCGGCGGCTACAACGCCGTGCAGCTCATGGCCATCGCCGAGCACCCCTACTACGGGTCGTTCGGCTACCACGTTTCGAGTTTCTTCGCCCCCTCGTCGCGCTTCGGCACGCCCGAGGAGCTGAAAGAGCTGGTGCGCCGGGCGCACGAGCTGGGACTGGCCGTCATCATGGACCTCGTGCACGCCCACTACGTGAAGAACCTCAACGAGGGGATCAACGAGCTGGACGGCACGGACCACCTCTACTCGCCCCCGGGCGAGGCGGGCGACCAGCCCTACTGGGATTCGAAACTCTTCGACTACGGCAAGGGCGAAGTGCAGCACTTCCTGCTCTCGAACGTCAAATACTGGCTCGACGAGTTCCACTTCGACGGCTTCCGCTTCGACGGGGTGACGTCGATGCTCTACCGCCACCACGGCTATATCGACTTCGACTGCCGCGACCGCTACTTCGACGAGGGGGTGAACGAAGACGCCGTGGACTACCTGACGCTGGCCAACCGCCTCGTCCACGACTTCCGCCCCGCGGCCGTGACGATCGCCGAGGACGTGAGCGGCATGCCGGGCATGTGCATCCCCATCGACGACGGCGGCATCGGGTTCGACTACCGGCTGGGCATGGCCATTCCCGACTACTGGATCAAACAGCTCAAGGAGGTTCCCGACGAGGAGTGGAACATATGGGAGATGTGGTCGGTGATGACCAACCGCCTGCCGGGAGTGAAGACCGTGGCCTACGCCGAGTCGCACGACCAGGCGCTGGTGGGCGACAAGACGCTGGCGTTCCGCCTGATGGACAAGGAGATGTACGACCGCATGGACCGCGCGTCGGAGAGTCTCGTGATCGACCGCGGCATGGCCCTGCACAAGATGATCCGCCTGATGACGATCGCCGCGGGAGGCGACGCCTACCTCAACTTCATGGGCAACGAGTTCGGCCACCCCGAATGGATCGACTTCCCGCGCGAAGGCAACGGCTGGAGCTACGCCCACGCCCGACGGCAGTGGTCGCTCTCCCGCAACGGATTCCTGCGCTACTCGTGGCTCGGGGATTTCGACCGGGCGATGATCCGGCTCGTCAAAAAATACCGGGTGCTGGCCGACGGCTACCCCTACAACCTGCTCATGGACGAGCGGAACAAGACGATGGTCTTCTCGCACGGCCGGCTGCTGTTCGTCTTCAACTGGCACCCCACGGCGTCGATACCCGACTACGAACTGCCCGTCGGGGCCCCGGGCAAATACGTTCCGGTGCTCTCGACCGACGAACGGCGGTTCGGCGGTCAGGAGCGGCAGTCGATGCAGGTCGAGCACTTCTCCTTCCCGGTGCGGGGCGACGACGGACAGGACCACCCCCGCATCCGCATCTACAACACCTCGCGCACGGCGACGGTCTACCTGCGGCGGCGGTAGCCCGGGGCGGATTCACGGTTCGGAGCGGTTCGCGGGCCGGCGTGCACTCCGGATTCCGACAGTCCCGACCGCGCACGACCGCAAGGCGCAGGAACGGATCGGAAAAAAATCCGGGCAGAACGCATTCCGGTCCGGCGATCCGGCGTTATCTTTGCCGGACAACCGGAAAGACGATGGACAGAGAGAAAAATACGGACGGAACAAGCGCCGCTCCGGAGACAACGGACGGAAAAATGCCCGGAAGGATATTTTCCGGAGATGCCGCCAGGACCGGAGGGAATGCGGCCGGGGAGGAGTTCGAAGAGCTTTTCGCCCGGCTGGCCCGCTCGGAGTTCCGCAGCCGGTTCCGTCTCGGACCTGCGGAGGTGGCCTATGCCGAACGCAAAGGCGCGGAGACGCTGCGCCGCCATGCGGAGGACTTCGTGCGCACACGCCTCGCCCCGGCCGTCATCCCCAACGACGGCCGGCAGACGCCCATGCGGGGACACCCCGTGTTCATCGCCCAGCACGCCACGGCCTGCTGCTGCCGCAAATGTCTCGAGAAATGGCATCGCATCCCGGCGGGCCGGGAACTGAGCGCCACGGAGCAGCGGTACGTCGTCGCGGTGCTGATGGCCTGGATCGGACGGCAGCCGCTCCGGCAGGCCGGAACGAACCGCCCCGTCCGATAGCGAAATGCCGCACGATATGCCTCAACGGAAGATCATACACGTGGACATGGACGCCTTCTACGCCTCCGTCGAGCAGCGCGACAACCCCGCCCTGCGGGGACGTCCGATCGCCGTGGGACACGACGGTCCGCGGGGCGTGGTCTCCACGGCCAGCTACGAGGCGCGCCCCTTCGGCGTGCATTCGGCCCTCCCCTCCGTCACGGCGCGGCGGCTCTGTCCGCAACTGATCTTCGTGCCGCCCCGCTTCGAAATCTACAAGGCCGTCTCGCAGCAGATCCGGGCCGTATTCCGCGAATACACCGAGCTGGTGGAGCCGCTGTCGCTCGACGAAGCGTTTCTGGACGTCTCGCACCTGCGCTCGGCGACGCTCGCCGCGCGCGAGATCAAGGCCCGCATCCGCCGCGAAACGGGTCTCACGGCCTCGGCGGGCGTCTCCGTGAACAAGATGCTGGCGAAAATCGCCTCGGACTACCGCAAACCCGACGGGCTGTTCACCATCGCCCCGGAGCAGGTCTCCGGATTCGTCGCCGGACTGCCCGTAGAACGCTTCTTCGGCATCGGCGAAGTCACGGCCCGGAAGATGCACGCCCTCGGCATCCGCACGGGAGCCGATCTCGGGCTGTGGGACGAAGCGGCCCTCGTGCACCACTTCGGCAAGGCCGGGCACGCCTACTACGGCTACGCCCGGGGCATCGACGACCGCGCGGTGACACCCAACCGCATCCGCAAGTCGCTCGGTGCGGAGACGACCCTCCCGGAAGACACCGACGACCGGAAGCGGTTGATGCTGGAGCTGGAGGGCATCCGCGAAGAGGTCTGGAACCGGCTCCAGCGGCACGAGTTCCGGGGCAAGACCGTCGTGCTGAAACTCAAATACGCCGACTTCCGGCAGATCACCCGCTCGAAGACGCTCCCGGCGGCCGTCGAGTCCGCCGACACGCTGCGCCGCGTCGCGGAGGAGCTGCTCGCAGCCGTGGATCTCCGCGGACGCAGAGTCCGCCTCATCGGCCTCACGGTGGGCAATTCGCCGGAGGCATGCGCCGACTGCGTACAGTTGCGGTTCGGCTTCGGAGAGTGACAGAAAGAGAAAGGTCTTCCGGCCGGGAAGCAACCGGGAACCCCCGGGAAACGGCCGGAATCCGAAACCGTCCCTGCCGGACATCCCGTCAGAAAACGGCATCGGGCCCTGCCGCGATAGTGCGGCAGGGCCCGATGCGCGAAATCCCTTCGCCCTGAGCAGCGGTCCGCCAGATCAGCGGTCCGCAGGCACGGCAGCGGAACCGGACGCACCGGAAGGAACGGGTACGGATGCGGACGCCGGGACGGAACCGGACGAGCCGCCGGGCGCCGAAGCCGGCGCGGATACGGCGGACGATACGGAACGGGGCGCTGCGTCCGGTGCGGAATGCGGCACAGGCTCCGGCGCGGGATACTCCGAACGGCAGTCGCCGCAGACGCTCTGCGCCACGCGCACCAGGTCGATGAACTCGCGGCGGTAGCCCTCCGGATCGTTCCCCAGTCCGAGCTGCGCCAGACGGATCACCTCGTCCCACGTCGCCCCGCCCCGGAAATCGGAGAGGCGGAGCAGTTGTCCGTACATGGCCACGGCCGCCGCGAAGGCGAAGTCGCCCGTCAGACGCTCCCGCCCGTCATCGACCAGTTCGGCCTGCATCAGATGGCTGCGGCGCTCGCCGGGGAGCTTGTAGCGGACCTTCACGGCCAGCGTCTCGGACGAGGGAATCGTCACCACGGGCACGCCCCGCCGTCCCTGATAGCGCAGGGCGTCCACCGTGCCGGCCGGATGCTCCTCGACGCCGACGGGAATCAGCTCGTAGAGCGCCGTGACGCAATGCCCGGCACCGATCTCGCCCGCATCCCTGCGGTCGTCGTTGAAATCCTCGCTCTCCAGCAGGCGGCTCTCGTACCCCACCAGCCGGTAGGAGGCGACCAGCGCCGGATTGAACTCCACCTGCATCTTGACGTCGTGCGCCACGGCCCACGCCGTCGCGCCGAACTCGCGGAAAAGCACCTTCGCCGCCTCGCGCATGTCATCGACATAGGCGTAGTTGCCGTCGCCCCGCTCGGCCATGAGCTGCATCTTCCGGTCCTTGTAGTTGCCCATGCCGTAGCCGAGCACCGAAAGCCGCACGCCCGACTGTTTGCGCTGCCGTTCGATGAGCGCCCCCATCTCGTCGTCGGACGAAGGCCCCACGTTGAAGTCGCCGTCCGAACAGAGGACGATGCGGTTGTTGCCGCCGGGGATGAAGCACCGCCCGGCCACCTCGTAGGCGCACTCCAGCCCGGCGCCGCCCGCCGTCGAGCCGGAGGCCGTCAGACCGTCGATCACATCCTTGATGCGCCGCCGCTCGCTGCCCGGCACGTTCTCCGACACCACCCGCACCCCGTCGGCATAGGTCACCACCGAAACGCGGTCCCCGGGCCGCAGGTTGTCCGTGAGCATCTTCATCGAAGCCTGCACCAGCGGCAGCCGGCCGGTCATCGAGCCGGAAACGTCTATGAGGTAGATGAAATTCGAAGGCGGAATCTCCGCGGCCGGAATCTCGCGGGCACGCAGCCCGATGCGGACCAGCCGGTGCGACGGCTCCCACGGACACGGACCCGCATCGACGACGAGCGACAGCGGATCCTCCCCCTCGGGAGCGGGATAGTCGTAGGAAAAGTAGTTCAGCAGCTCCTCGATGCGCACGGCGTCCGGCTCGGGATGGCGTCCCGAGGCGAGTTTGCGGCGGCAGACGGCATAGGAGGCGCCGTCGGCTTCGAGCGAGAAGGTCGAAAGCGGTTCCTGCAGGGCGGAGCGGAAACGGTTCTCCTCGTAGTGCGCGTACTCCTCCCTGCCGGGCTGCACGAACGGCAGGGCCGCCGACCCCGCGCGACGACGGGAGGGTCCCGCGACCGGTCCGGCGGCATCCTGCATGCCGGACACCTCCACGACGCACTCTTCAAACACCGCCTCGGCGGCCGCTTCCAGCACGACGTCGATCCGCGTGCGGCGGCCTACCGGCTCCTCGGCCGTTCGGAACCCGACGAAGGTGAAGCGGAGCGTGTCGCCCGGCGCGGCCCCGATCTCATAGCGGCCGTCCGGACCGGTCACCGTGCCCCGGGAAGTATGCTTGACGACGACCGAACAGCCCGCGAGCGGGGCGTTGTCGCCGGCGGACACGACCCGGCCGGCCACGGTGTGCGACTGCGCCGCCGCTCCCAGCGGCAGCAGGCAGGCGAGCAGGAAAGGCAGACTTTTCATAGGACAAGCAATTTAGGCCCTTCCAAGTTAGCGAAAAACGGGCGGAAAAACAAATTTTTTCCGCCCGCCGGTCACTTCGCCGTCCGAATCCGCGCGACGGCCTCCGCCGCCCGTGCATAGAGATCCGGCAGGTCCACCCCCGGGATGCGGCGGTTCTCGACCACGATCCGGCCGCCGACCATCACCGTCTCGACGTCCGACGCCTTGCCGCAATAGACCAGATTGGCCACCGCGTCGTTCACGGGCTGCAAGTGCGGCTTTTCCAGATCGACCACGATCAGATCGGCCAGCGCCCCTTCGCGCAGCACGCCCAGCTCCCCCTCGGAGCAGCCCATCGCCCGGGCCCCGTTCGCCGTAGCCAGCCGCAGCGCCTCACGGGCCGGAAGCGCGCAGGGATCGCCTGTCGCGGATTTCTGGAGGAAGGCCGCCGTGCGCAGCTCCTCCCACATGTCCAGGTCGTTGTTCGAACAGGGACCGTCCGTGGCCACCGTCACCGTTACCCCTTCGCGCAGCATCCGCGCCACGGGGGCCACGCCGCTCGAAATCTTCATGTTGCTCTGCGGGTTGTGCGACACCGTGACGCCGCGCGCGGCAAGGACCGCGATGTCCTCGTCCGTCACGTGGACGCAGTGCGCTCCGATCGTACGGGGAGTCAGCACCCCCAGCCGATCGAGGTGGCCGACCGGCGTGGCGCCGTAACGTTCGCGCACGATGCGCACCTCGTCCCGTGTCTCGGCGACGTGCGTCATCAGCAGCAGCCCGTGGCGTTCGGCCAGCTCGCGGCCCCGCACGAGGTTTTCGGGCGAAACCGTATAGGGGGAGTGCGGCGCGACGGCGATGCGCACGCGGTCGCTGCCGGCGGCCAGCCGCACGGCCTCCCCGATCTGGGGCAGCACCTCGTCGATGTTGCTGTCGAAGTAGTTGCACCCCAGCACAGCACGGATGCCCAGCCGCTCGACCACGCCGACGCAGCGGTGCTGGAAATAGTACATATCGACGAACGACGTGACGCCGCCCAGCAGCATCTCGACGATGCCCAGCTCCATGCCGAGCGCCACGTCGTCGGGCGTCTGGCACGCCTCGAAGGGCCAGATGAATTCGTGAAGCCACCGCATCAGCGGAAGGTCATCGGCCCGGCTGCGCTGCAACGTCATGGCCGCGTGGCAATGGGTGTTCACCAGCCCCGGCATGACCAGCCGCCCCCGGCAGTCGATCTCCCGCAGGCCGGGATGCGCCGCGCGGAACTCCGCCGCGGCCGATTCGTCGGGCGACACCAGCGCGATGCGGTCGCCCGCGACGCCCACCGATCCGGTGAAGGTGTGCGGCCCCTCCGCGGAGGAAGTCATCGGCAGCACCGTCGCATTCGAAAAAAGCGTAGCCATATCAATGTTCCGTTTTCGTTCTGTTCCGTCTCTCTTTCGCCTTCCCGGAGCGCTCCCCGTCGATCGAGTTGCCCTGCACGGTGATGATGTCGCGGCCGTCCGCGGAGTTCGAGTAGATCTGGATCACCTTGTTGAAGACACCCGGCTCGCTCTTGTGCGGCTCATAGACGACGCGGATCACGCCCGAATCGCCCGGCGCCACGGGCCGCTTCGGATACGAAGTCTTCAGGCACGAACAGCTGGTCATGGCGCGCAGGATGACCAGCGGCGCCGTGCCGTCGTTCGTGAAACGGAATTCGTGGACCAGGTCGCCGCCCTTGCGCGGCACGTCCCCGAAATCGTGGGTCGGATGCTCCAGCGCGAGGTGCGCGCCTTCGGGTTTGCGGGCCTCCGCCGCCGCGAAGAGCAGGCAGGCGGAGAGTATCAACAATACTCTTTTCATAACGCGATTATCTGTTCATCGCCCGACAGCCGCCGCATCCGGCGCCGTCGGGCGTCCGTCCCGGAACCGTGTCCGGAAACGGGGATTCACTCCATGCGGAAAATATAGGTGATCGTACCGCCCTGCACCGCCGCACGGCTCTCCGTGAAGCGGGCCTTGCGCGCCGCGGCGACGGCGGCCGCGACCAGCGCGGCGTCGCTTTCGGTCGAACCCTTCGGCTCGAAGGCCGCGCCCGTGACCTTGCCCGAGGCGTCCACCGTCACGCGGATCACGATCTTGCCGCTCTTGTTGCCCGGATAGGCCGGTTTGGGCAGACTGCCCACCAGTCCGCGCCCCTGAAGCCCCTTGTCGAGCTGGTCCAGCCCGTCGGGATTCAGTCCGGGACCGCTGCCCGAAGCCTTGTCCTCGCCCTCCGGAGCGCGGGGGTTGCCGGCATTGTCCGGCTCGTCCGCACCGCCCTTGTTCATCCTGAAAAGCGCCTTGGGGTTGGGCGTCTGCGTCACCTCGTCCTTGCCGGCGACCTGCGCCGTGCGCTCCTCCGGCGCGGCGACGTCGTGCACGCGCGGCTCGTCGGCCGTCTTCACGGGCGGCCGCGGAGGCTCGGGGGCGGGAGGTTCGGTGAAGTCCACCAGAATCGTGTCGCCCGGCTTGTCCGGCGCCGGCGCGAAGTCGAACGACACGACGGCGAACGACACCGCGAAAAGCAGCGCGTAAGCCCCCGCGGCGATCATCGCCCACCGTCGAGGATTCTTATTGTCGGGATCGTAATAATACATAACCGTAATTTCACCAATATTTCGGAAACGTCTTTCGCCGCCTCGCGGCACATAAGCTCCCGCCGGGGAAGGGATTCGGGGCGGGGCCGGATTCGCAAACGCAGCCGCAGGCCGCGGATGCAACCGACCGGTCCGCAAACCCGCCCGGCTATCTCGGAGTCGTCGCCAGGATCAGCTTGTAGTTGTTGTCCTTGGCCACGTTCATCACCTTCACCACCTCGTCCACCGCGACGGTCTTGTCGCAATGGAGCGACACGGTGGGCTCCTTCTGCCCGTCGAGGCGCGTCCTGAGCGTCCGCTCCACGCCGTCGATCGAGCCGACCTCCTGCATCTCCACGTAGTAGCGGTACTTGCCGCGGCCCGAATCCTGAATCGAGACGGTGGTGATCGCCTTGTCCTTGAGCTGGTTGGAACTTTTCGGCAGCATCAGTTTCAGGGCGTTGGGGTTGATCAGCGTCGTGGCGATCAGCAGGAACAGCAGCAACAGGAACATCAGGTCGGTCATGGACGAAGCCGAAAACGACTTATCGACTTTCGAACCGTGTTTGATTGCCATAATACCTTATTTTTGAACGGGTTGATTCAGAATATCCATGAAGGCGATCGAGTTGGCCTCCATCTGGAACACCAGCTTCTCGATACGCGCCACGAGGTAGTTGTAGCCGAAGTAGGCCGGGATGCCGACGATCAGACCGCCCACCGTGGTGACCATCGCCACGTACATGCCGCTGGCCAGCAGCCCGAGGTCCACCGTGCCGCCCGCCGCCGACATGTCCATGAAGGTCTGCACCATGCCGAGCACCGTGCCCAGGAAACCGATCATCGGCGCGCCGCCGGCGATCGTGGCCAGGAACGGCAGGCCGTTCTCGAGCTTCGATACCTCGAGGTTGGCGACGTTCTCGATGGCGGCCTGCACGTCGCCCATCGGCCGCCCGATGCGCTCGATGCCCTTTTCGATCATGCGGGCGATCGGCGTGTCGGTCTTCCGGCAGAGATTGACGGCCGTCGAGATCTTGCCGTCGGAAATGTAGTCGCGGATGCGGTTCATGAAGTTCATGTCCAGCACCGACGCCTTGCGGATGGCCATGAAACGCTCCACGAAGATAAAGATCGTCACGCCGCCCAGCGCCAGCAGCGGCCACATCAGCCAGCCGCCCTTCACGAACAACGTCCACAAGCCCATGCGGGTCTCCTCACTTACGGCCACCGCTTCGGCAGCCTGCAAAAATGTCATCATAACAGATCTGAAAATTTATTTGAATTTGTATTTAGTTTGCAACCTTTCGTCCGTCGTCCGCGCTCCGCCGCCGCGGCTCCCGGCAGGCCGTATCCGCCTCCGGCCGCTGCCCCGCCTCCGATCCCGGAGAACCGCCGTCCGGCGAGGCCGCCGCCCCTGCGGGAAGGCGGAATGCGGCAGGCGCCTCCGCCGGGTCCGTTCCTCCCGGCGGACAGGGCGTCTCCGAAGCGCCGCCCCGCCCCGCCGGCAGCCACGAATAAAAATCCCCGTCCTCCGCGGGATTCGGTTCGTCGCACTCTTCGGGCCGCGGATCATCGTCCGGAGACGTCGCAGCGGCCCGTTCGGCGGCGCGCGCCGCCCGCCGGGCCTGCCGCCGGGCCCGGCGCTCCCTGTTCGTGAAACGCGCCCGGATACGCTGCCGCAGGTCGCGCAGATTGTCGAAATCCTCCTTGAAATAGATACCGATGCCGGTCTCCTGGAGGCCCTGGTTCTCGTCGAAGCGGTCGATGGTCTGCGTGAAGGCCTTCAGCTTGAGCGTCCCCGCCGGGTCGATCAGGTAGGTGATATAGGCTTCGCCCATGAAGTTGGACATGGAGCCGTTCACGGCCTGCTTGTTGTCGAGCAAGTAGTTGCCCTCGACTTCGACGAACAGCCGGTCGTTGATCAGGCTCTTCGAGATGCCGAAGTCCACCTCGTCGCTCGCCTGCTCCGACCTGGGCCGGTAGCCGATCCGGAAATCGTAGCCGAGCGACGAGAACCAACTGCTGACCATGTTCGAGAGGAACTCCATGCCCGTGGCGGCCGATACCGAACTGCCGATATTGGAGGAGGCCAGCGACGAGCTCTCGGCCATGAAGCTGTTGAACAGCAACAGGTAGGCGAACTGCGTATCGACCGTCTCGGGCGTCGAGAGGGCGTTGGCCACGACCGTCTGCGTCTCCGGATCGGACCCGGGCACGCGGACGTCGAAGCCGATGCTCGGATTCGAAAGCCGCTCCCCGAGGTGGATGACGCACTCGACGGGAACCGAGCGGCTGCCCCCGAGGTTGTCGGTCGTGCCTTGCAGAAGCGGCTGCAACGACGCCTTGAGCTTGTACACGGCGTCGATGTCCAGCAGGGCGTCCATCGGCGCTCCGGTCCACTGGATCGAGGAGCCGTTCTCGATGGTGAACCGCTTGCTGATGATATTTTGCAGCGAGAGCTGGAAGCTCCCTTCGGTCAGCGTGTAGTCGCCGTAGATTTCGAAGATGTTCGAACGGGGGTCGATCTGCAAGTTCAGCGTCCCCTCGCCGCGGGCCTTCAGCGTATTGCCCGCCAGCGTCAGCTCGACGTCCGCATTGGGCCGCACGTCGAGCGCCAGGGCGACGTTCATCCGGCCGGCGGCGGTCTGTTTCTGGCGGTGGCGGCGTTCGAAGGTCAGCTTGCGGCGCGCCACGGCGTCGAGCGTGTCCCTCCTCTCGGGCCGCTCGAAAACCACGAAATCGGCGTTGGCGATGTTCGACTTGCCCGACAGCGGCAGGAAGAAGTCCGAATCGTCGTCCGTCGAGGCCGTGATATCCATGTTCACCACCCCCTTGCGGCCCGTGATGCGGGCGTCGCCGGTGGCGTGGACCCGGCCGTAGAAAGTGTCGTTGTCGGCCTCGGTCGTATTGAGCACGAGCATCCGCTGCGGCGCCACGCGCACGTCGAAGGTGATGTTCGACAAGTGCGTCAGATCGAGGTCCAGATCGAACCGCCCGCGGTTGCCCTGCGCGTCGAAAACCGGAACGCCGGAGGCCCGGAAGCGGTTGTTGCGGACCGTCACCGTCGCCTCCGGCATCGTATAGGGAACCTGCGTGTAATCGACCGTCGTGCGGAGGTTCCGGACACGCACCTCGCCCCCGAGGTCGGCCTTCCGTCCCTCGCCCTGCAACACCAGATCGGCCGAAGCGCGCCCCGCCGTCGAGGAGATCACCCCCGAGAGCAGCGGGTCGAGCAGCGCCATGTCGAGGCTGTCGGCCGTCAGACGGGCGTAATAGCGCGCCCGGTCGGGCGCATAGAACCCCCGCACGAGCGTATCGCGCCGAAGACGGTCGGAGACGGTCACCCCCGCCCGATTGCGCGCGAAGTCCCAGCGCGAAGCGAGACGCAGCGGCGGCGCCGGAATGTCATTGACCCGCACGCTGTCGAAGAGGATGTCGGCCGTGATCTCGGCGCCGCGCAGCACCGATTTCATCGTCGC
This sequence comes from Alistipes dispar, assembly GCF_006542685.1. Taxonomy (NCBI): domain Bacteria; kingdom Pseudomonadati; phylum Bacteroidota; class Bacteroidia; order Bacteroidales; family Rikenellaceae; genus Alistipes; species Alistipes dispar. Next base: position 463,845 of record NZ_AP019736.1, read on the forward strand.
CGCGCCGTTCGTGCGCCCTTCGATCGCGTAGCCCATGCGTTCGGCGACCTGCGTGAAGGTCGAAAGGTCGAAGTTGCGCAGAGAGAGGGTCACCGAATCGGCGCGGCTGCGCGAAGCCACGCCGTCGATGAGCAGCTCCTGCTCGTCGTTCATCATGAAGAAGCGGTCGATCGACACGTGCGCCGTGTCGATGCGGATCCGGTGCGCGAAGATCTGCCACGTTTTCTCCCCCCGCGTGATGTGCGACGGAAGGATGCGCAGACCGATCACGCGGCCGAAGTCGCCCTCCTCGCTCAGAACGCCCGCGCGGACGCCGATCAGTCCCGAGACCTTGCGCACGGTGTCCGTGAAGCCCGTCGAAAGCTGTACGCGCCCCTGCTTCGCACCGCCCGTCACCGAGAGGTGCGGCAGGTGCAGCATCCCGGCGTAGAGGTCCTCGGCCGAGGCATAGACCGTGAGCGAATCGCCGCGGTTCGAAGCATTGACACTGAGGCGTGTGGCCAGCATCCGGCGGCGTTCGACGTATTCGGACGACGCCTTGAACGAGAGCCGGTCGCTCGCCGGGTTGAAGAGCAGCCGCAGCGACGTGCCGTCGGCGATCTGCAATCCCGCGGCCACGGCATCGGCCACGGGGTTGATATTGCGTATATCGACCGAGAGCAGCGAGAAGTCGTCGGGCGCGGCGGCCACGGCTCCCGGAGTTTCCTCATCGGACGCCCCGCCGCGCAGCACGGGCAGGTAGCGGCGCGCGCTGCGGCGCAGGTACTCGAAGACGGTGCGGTAGCTGGTCCGCGAACGGAACGTGACGTCGGCGAAATCCGAACGCAGCTCGACGAACTTGCCTGCGTCGGAGTTCTCGCCCGTCACCGTGACGTTCGAGGCCTGTATCTCCTTGTCGTTGTAGCGGTAGCGGGCGTCGGAGATCCGGATGCGCCCGTTCAGGTCGTCGAGCGACCGCCCGCCGGCCTTGGCCACGATACGGGCCGAGAGCTGCGAGACGGAGTCGCGGCGGTTGATCCGGAGCCGCGCCAGGTCGGCGTGGTGCAGATGCATCGTGAAGTCGTAACGCGGAACCGAATCGTTGAGGTCCACCAGTCCGAAAAAGTCGAAATCGAGGTTGGGATCGCGGGCCGTGATGCGGCCGTCGAACTCGCGGTTGCGCAGGCGCCCGTCGAGCCGCAGCGAGTCATAGACATAGCCGTTGAAGCCGAAGCGCCCGACGCACCCCTCCACGCGGGCGTCGGCATAGCCGCGCCCCACCACCCCGTCGATCCGGGCCGACAGGGTCGCGTCGCCCAGCAGCTCCCCGTGTCCCGTGAGCTCCCCGAGGCGCACGTCGCGCGCCGAGACCTCGCCCCGGATCGCGCTGCGGCCCTTTTCGAGCGGGCTCATCCGCAGGTCGCAGGTCACGTCGCCCCGCGCCGTCCCGGCCCCCAGCCGCATGTCGAACGACGAGAGCAGTCCCCGGAAACGGGCGTTCAGACGCATGTCGCCCGCCCGGTCCAGCACCGGGGCGAGCGACGCGGGAAGGGACTTTCCGGCGATGCGCCGCGCCAGGTCGTCGGCCGCCGCGGCCGAAGTCCGCAGGTCGGGAATCTCGAGGTCGAAGTGCGTCTTCCGGATGTCGGGAAGCCCCCGCAGCGAAGCCGTGGCCGCGAGCGTCGTGCTGTCGCCGATGCGCATCCGGCGGATCTCGCCTGAGAAGTCCGAGACGACGCCCGCCACCCGGGCATCTATCTCACTGAAGGTCAAATGCCAGTCGCGCAGACGGGGAGCGAAGTAAGCCACGTCGTCGGTCGAAACCTCCGTATCGCGCAGTGCGGCGTCGATGCGCACCTGGCCGAGAAAGTCCCGGTAGTCGGCCCACGAGTTGCCGGCCAGCGAAACGTAGGGAATCCGGATGTCCGACCCGGGCGTCACGATCCGGGCCTGCTCGAAGCCCAGGCAGCCCTGCGTGAGATAGAACCGCCCGGAGAGGTGATCCAGCACGAAGCCGCTCTTCTCGCGCGCCGACAGCGAGGCGACGGTCGTATAGACGGCCTGTCCGTCGATGGTGAAATCGTCCACCCGGGCGTCGAGCCGCGTCAGATGCAGGTGCGAAAAGTCGATTCCGTAGGGAGGATTGCGCTCCTCGTTCCGGTCGAGGCAAAGTTCCATGTTCTCGATCGAAGCGCTCTTCAGCGAGAGGCGGAACTCGCCCTTCCGTTTCCGGCCGGGATTCGAAAGGCGCGCGACGATCTGTTTGATGTTCATTTCGCCGTCGGGCATCTGGTGCAGATGCAGTCTGGCGTCGGCGATCTCCCCGCGGCTCAGCTCGACGCCCCCGCCCCACAGGCCGAAGCCCGTGACGTAGGCATCCAGACGCCCCACGTAAAGGAGCGTGTCGCGGCCGTAGTCCTCGACGTAGAAATCCTCGACGCGCACCTTCGAAAACAGCCCGATGTCCACCCGGCCCACGCGCACGACCGTTCCCAGCCGCTGCGAGACGAGAGCGGCCGCACGGCGCACGGCATAGTTCTGGACGGCGGGAATGTCGAGCAGCAGCGAAAGCGCCACGGGAAGGATTATCAGCAACAAAACCGCCGCAGATAACACCTTTCCCAATATTTTTATAACTTTGCGCAATCGGATTCCCGTATATAACTCGCAAAGTTAACCAAAAAGTTAAAATTACACGTAAAAAACCGGATGGATATTACAATTCTCGGCATCGAATCCTCGTGCGACGACACCTCGGCGGCCGTGTTGCGCAGCAACGTCCTGCTGTCGAACGTCATCGCCTCGCAGGCCGTGCACGTCAAGTACGGCGGCGTGATCCCCGAGCTGGCCTCGCGGGCCCACCAGCAGAATATCGTCCCCGTGGTGGATACGGCGCTCAGGGAGGCCGGCGTCACGGCCGACGAGCTGGACGCCATCGCCTTCACGCGCGGCCCCGGACTGGTCGGATCGCTGCTCGTGGGCGTGTCGTTCGCCAAGGGGCTGTCGATCGCCCGCAACATCCCGATGGTCGAGGTCAATCACCTGCAGGGACACATCCTCTCGCATTTCATCGACCTGCCGGACCGGCAATTGCCCCACCCGTCATTCCCGTTCCTCTGCCTGCTGGTGAGCGGCGGGCACACGCAGATCGTGCGCGTGGACTCCCCGACCCGAATGCGGATCATCGGCACGACGATCGACGACGCCGCGGGCGAAGCGTTCGACAAGTGCGCCAAGGTGATGGGGCTGCCCTACCCGGGCGGTCCGGTGATCGACCGCCTGGCCCGGGAGGGCGATCCGAAAGCGTTCCGCTTCGCACGGCCCCATGTCGAGGGATACGACTACTCGTTCTCGGGGCTGAAGACCTCGTTCCTCTACACGCTGCGCGACGCCGTGGCCTCCGACCCGGGGTTCGTCGAACGCCGCAAGGCCGACCTCTGCGCCTCGTTGCAGACGACCATCGTCGAAATCCTGCTCGACAAGCTCGTGCGCGCCTCGAAGGAGACGGGCATCCGCGACATCGCCATCGCCGGCGGCGTCTCGGCCAACTCGGGCCTGCGCGACGGCATCGCCGAGACGGGCCGCCGGCGCGGCTGGCGCACGTTCCTGCCCGAATTCAAGTTCACCACCGACAACGCCGCGATGATCGCCATGGCGGGCTACTACCGCTACAAGCTGGGCGAAGTGGCCTCGCTCGACGTTTCGCCCGCCGCCCGGCTGGAGAACATGTAGCCGGGCCCATTCACGCCGCACACGGTCCGGATGCTTCGGCATCCGGATTTTTTTCGTACCTTTGCTTCGAAGTCCGCAGTGGCGGACCGGCTTGGCTGCACGGAAAATCTGGTAAATGTTATTCTATAAATGATTAATCATTTATATGTCAGTGCAATAGTGTTTTATTCGACTTGCAAAAGGAACAAAATAGGAACAAAATCAATAATTTAAGCGATTATCCGTTTTTCGCATTTCACTTGATTTCATCCCTTGCACTTGGTCATACTAAAAGTGTTTTTCAAACCATTTTCCCGACAACCAGTCGCTCTTCTGAGAATATATTGTTGCAGCCAAAAGAGAAAATGACAAACCTCAGTCTTGTGAGTATATCCCTATTGGAGTTTTATTCTTCGCAAAGGTAGCTATTTCTATCAAGTCATAGGCATATAGAAAGGCAAATATGCCTACCTAAATTTAGTTTACTTTGATTTAGCATATATATAGGCTAATGTACTAAACTAAACTGAATTTTCGTCTCTCTTTGCACTTTTTCCCTAATAATCGCTCAGCCAAAAAGGAACATGGAACTGCATCGTATTTTCTCTTTTGGCTGCAATGCAACTTTTGGGTTAAATCATACTTCTGAAACCTATACGAATGGTTAGGAAACTCTTGGGCAACTAAGTTCGACATCAAAGAGATTAAGAACGATTAGAATATCATCCTGTTTTTATCTTTTTATTGCATTATATTTTATATCTTTGCCATAAATATCAAACGGATTAAACATGGATAAACCAAAGAACCGTATAAAAGAGGTGCTTGAAGAAAAAGGCATCAAGCAGATATGGTTGGCGGAAAAACTCGGAAAGAGTTTTTGTATCGTCAATTCTTATGTCTGCAACAGACGTCAGCCGAGTTTGGATGTGCTGTTCGAGATTGCAAATATCCTACATGTTGATCCGAAAGATTTAATCATCAGTAAATAAGCCCAAACATATGAAATTATACGAAATCCTCAAAGGCTCCGAATACAGTTTGGATATGTTCAGTCAAGAAGTCATTGCCGAGTTGGAGAACCGGATTATTGAACGGATCGACAAAAAGGGTAAAACCTATCCGGTGGTATCATGTCTTGTGCGTAATAAAGAAATAAAACTGACACCGGAAGAAATTGTCAGACAACTATATGCGGCTAAATTGATAAATGATTACGGTTATCCTAAAAGCCGGTTGGCTTTTGAATATCCGATTTATTTCGGACGTGAAACCAAGCGCGCAGATATCGTGATCCGGGATAATGACGATGCTAACGTCGCCTACATCATAGTTGAGCTGAAAAAACCGAAAGCCAAAGATGGCCGAGAACAGCTGAAATCTTACACCCATGCGACGGGTGCAAGTATGGCCGTATGGACTAACGGAACGACGATAGCCTATTATCAACGCCAGAATCCGAACTATTTCAAGGATATTCCTAATATTCCCAATGTGCACCAAACATTGGAGGATATCCTGCAAACTCCTTTTACTATGGACGATTTGGTCAAAAACGACAAACTGACCAAAACAGGCAAGTCGCTTAAAGACCTGATTCTCGAAATGGAAGATGAAGTTCTGGCAAATGCCGGCGTCGATGTATTCGAGGAGGTGTTCAAACTGATATTCGCCAAATTGTATGACGAACAAATCGGAGCTACGGAGAAAGATTACAATCTCGTATTCCGCAACTCCGGACAAAGTGATATTCAATTGAAAAATAAAATTGAGGACCTCTTCCGCAAGGCATGCAGCAAATGGACTGGCGTGTTTGCTAAAGATGCAAAAATAGCTTTGACTCCCCCGCATTTGTCCATCTGCGTCTCCTCGCTCGAAGGCGTCAAATTGTTCAATTCCAATCTCGACGTAGTGGACGAGGCTTTCGAGTATCTGATGAGCAAAAGCAGCAAGGGTGAAAAAGGGCAATACTTCACACCCCGTTATGTTATCGATATGTGTGTCAAAATGCTCAATCCGCAGGTGGATGAAACGATGATCGATACGGCTGCAGGCAGCTCGGGATTCCCTGTTCACACGATATTTCATGTATGGAAACAGATGCAGATAGCAGCTAATAAACCGGTAAATCATCTGTTCACGGCAACGCCGAAAAGTCATGCAGAAATCGAATATGTACAAGATAATGTTTTTGCCATCGACTTCGATGAAAAAGCCGTTCGTGTAGCTCGAACCCTGAATTTGATTGCCGGCGATGGTCATACGAATGTTCTGCACTTGAATACGCTCGATTGGGCCCGCTGGAATACGGTTACAAAGGAAGAAACATGGGTAGATACCTACAATGATGGCTTCAAAAAGTTGAAACAGTTACGTGTCGGCAACGATTTCGGACAGTTCAACTTTGCCATTCTGATGGCCAATCCGCCGTTTGCCGGTGAGATTAAAGAGGGGCAGATTTTAAGTCGTTACGATCTGGGTATGAAGAATGGTAAGGCACAAAAGAGTGTCAGCCGTGATATTCTTTTCATTGAACGCAATCTTAGTTTCTTGAAACCGGGCGGGCGTATGGCAATCGTATTACCGCAAGGCAGATTCAACAACAGCAGCGACAAGACCATCCGCGAATATATCGCAGAACGATGTCGTATCCTTGCCGTCGTGGGGCTGCACGGCAACACATTCAAGCCGCATACCGGCACCAAGACGAGTGTATTGTTCGTTCAGAAATGGGACGACGTACTGTGCCCGAAAGTCGATGATTATAACATCTTTTTCGCAACCCAGCAGAAAGAGGGCAAAAACAACAGCGGCGATAAATTATATTGGAAATCGGATAAAATCGGTACGACGACCGATCCGAAACTTGCACTTTGCGACAAATATGGACATCCTGTTGTTTATCACGATCTGCTCGCAACCGTAAATTATAACTGGAACGAAGAGAAAAAGTGCAATGAAATAGAGCAAATTACCCCCGACGGCATTGCCGAGGCGTTTGTCGAATTCGCCAAGAAAGAACGGCTATCTTTTTTCGCGGATGCCCCTTTGATAAAGTAAAATACGAGGCTTTATTGGAGGGGCTGGAGATAAAAGAAAAAAAACTCTATGAAGTATTAAGTAATAAGGATTTTCGAATAGATAGTTCTTTTTACACAAAAGAGCCAAAGAAAAATCCGGATCTTATTTATGCTAAAATCGGCGAACACCTTATTTCGTCGCAATACGGTATATCTATCGAGATGAATACGGATTCTGTTGGATATCCTATTTACCGCATGAACGAGATTCATGATATGTTATGCGATCTTGATGTCGATAAATGTGCTGATATTACACAAGCCGAATACGACAGATTCGCATTAAAAGATAGGGATGTGCTATTTAATCGAACCAACTCCTTTGAATGGGTAGGTCGAACGGGCATATATTATCAAAATGATGATATACAGCGGACGTTTGCTTCTTATCTGGTAAGGCTGAATCCTAAAGACAGCATATTACCGGAATATCTGTGTGCCTATTTGAATTGCAAATATGGAGAATGGGATGTAAAGCGCAGAGCAAGGCAATCAATTAATCAAACCAATGTAAATCCGGAAGAAGTCAAAGAAATTGAAATCCCGATTCTTGATATCGATTTGCAACAAAAAATCCAATGCTGTTTTACACAGGCAAATTCTTTAAGAATTTTATCGCAAAAGACTTATTCCGAAGCAGAATTAATATTGCATAACGAATTAGGAATTAACTCGATAGCAGTAACCGATGTGAATGTATCACAAAAACGGTTTTCCGATTTTATTAATAGCGGCCGATTGGATGCGGAATATTATCAACCCAAATACGACGGTCTTTTTTCTCGATTGAGTGAGTTTGAGACTAAACGATTAGGAGATATAGTCCGAATCTGCAAATCAATAGAACCTGGAAGCGAAGCATACCAGAATCAAGGTATTCCCTTTATGCGTGTTAGCAATCTGTCTAAATTCGGTTTTTCGGATACGGAAATACATTTATCGTCAGATGAATACGGAGATGTAATTCGGCCTAAACAAAATACCATTCTACTCTCTAAAGATGGAAGTGTAGGTATTGCTTATAAAGTCGAACAAGATATGAATGTCATAACCTCAGGCGCAATATTGCATTTGACCATTACGGATAATGAATTTATGCCTGATTATTTGACGCTTGTCCTTAATTCTGTTATCGTTGGTATGCAGGCGGAACGAGATGCCGGAGGATCAATCATACAACACTGGAAACCGTCGGAAATCGAAAATGTCGTCATCCCAAAGTTAAGCCAAGAAATTCAACAGGAGATTACAAATAAGGTGAAAGAAAGTTTTGCATTACGACGTGAAAGCAAACGATTATTAAACCTTGCCAAAACCGCAGTAGAAACAACCATCGAACAAGGTGAAAATGCAGCTTTGAGACTATTAGATAGATAAATCAAGTGTAAAAACTCGATGAATATACTTTTAGACACGAATATCATTATTCCATTGGAAGATACGAGCAGGGTCCTCGATTCTTCTTTTGCTGAACTGCGGAAACTCTCCGCAGAACAGAGTCATTGTCTGTATATTCATCCGATGCAACTTGAAGACATTAACCGAGACAAGAATCAAGAAAGACGGGGAATCGTATTATCTCGGTTAAAGCAATATTCACAGATAGAAAATCCACCAGTCTTATCCAGTCGGGAATGCCATAAACTCGGTTTATCACAATCCAACGACAACGACAAAGTAGACAATAACGTTTTGTTCGCTTTGTATCGGGGGGCAGCGCACCTTCTCGTTACAAACGACGAAGGCATTCACCGGAAAGCCACGAAAATCGGATTGCAGGATAAAGTATATCGGTTAGAACAATTCTTGTTATTACTTCGGCGATATACGACTGTCCCGTTTTCTTTCGATTACACTGGTGTAAAAGAGCGCTTTCTATATGAAATAGATAAAAACCAACCGTTCTTCGAATCTTTACGGCAGTCGTATGACGACTTTGATAAGTGGTTTCAGAAATGTGCCGCAGACAAGCGGAAATGCTGGTGTATAGAAGACGGAACCGGCAACATCGTCGCAGTCTGTATCTACAAACACGAGCAAGATGCTCAGCTGACTGATAACGGAGAGGTTATTCCCGGACGCATCTTGAAGCTTTGTACATTTAAAGTCGATATAAAAGCTCGCGGAAAGAAATTAGGCGAGCGACTTTTGTATATCGCATTCGATTATTGTGTAAAAAACAAGTTGGACTGGGTATATCTACATACGTTCGGAGAGGAACAAAAAACGCTTGTAGGGCTTTGTTTAGATTATGGCTTTTATTGTCTCGGTAAATACAAACAAGATGATGTTTATATTAAGCCAATGAAATTAATGGATGATGATTGCGGCAGTTTGGATTCTTTGATAAGATATTATCCCTACTTCAAGGATAATGAATCTGTTCAAAAGTTCATTATTCCTATTCGACCGCAATACCATGAAGATTTGTTCCCGGACTTCAGCAGCATGAAAGGTTCTCTGTTCGAGAAAGATCAATCGTTGTATTCTTGCCAAGGAAATACAATCAAAAAAGCGTATTTGTGTCATTCCAAAATAAAAACGATTCGTAAAGGGGATATCATCCTATTTTACCGAAGCAAAGACCGGAAATCCATACAATGTATGGGAATCGTCGAAGATGTTCTATTTTCAGAAAATATCGACGAAGTATTTCCTGCCATTGCCAAAAGAACCGTCTACAGTTATTCGGATTTACTTAAAATTCTGGAGAAAAAGACGCTAGTAATACTTTTCCGGTATATCGCTCTTGATAAAGAAATATCCTATCAACAGATTGCTAAGGCCAAAGTTGAAGGATATATCCAAAGTATTAGAAAAATTGATAATCAACAATATTCAGCATTGATACATGAGAACTGAAACAATCATATTATCCATTCATCCAAGTCATATTGAAAAAATACTATCTGGGGAGAAGCTATACGAATATCGCAAGCGCATTCCTACGGATATACGACATATTGTTGTATATGCAACGTCTCCGATCAAAATGATTGTCGCCTTGATTGAGATAGATTCAATTTTAAAGGGGACGCCAGAATGCGTATGGGAAAAAACCAAAAAACATGCAGGTGTTTCCAAAGATTTTTTCATGCTCTATTTTGCCGACCATCAAGATTCTTATGCTATCAAATTTAAGACGGTTTTCAAATTAGAGACGCCGAAATCTTTAATGTGCTTGGGTAATAATATTGCTGCTCCACAATCTTATACATACCTCACAGAGACAACAGAGGAATTGTGTAATAAATTAGGGCTAAAGTAATTAAGCAATGATGAACTTCGACGAATACATTCGCCAAGGCGAACCGCAGAAACGGGAAAAAGGATATGCGTGGCAGACTGCAATCGGTTTGCAGGCCGTCGACGGGCTCAAGCCATCCGACTATCTGATTGAAACCGCCCGAAAAGATATTGAAGGTGAAATTACGATTGATGAAGCGGAACAGCTCATAAAAAGCTACTACCAGTCGAAAGAAGCGCGTACACCCGAAGAGGCAGAAACGCATGAGGCGGATACGGCATCGACCAACATCCGCCGACTTCTTACCGAGAAAACCTTTGCTTTTACACTTGTCGGGCTGACATCGATTCATCGTCGGATTTTTGATGGGGTATTCAAATTTGCGGGACAAATCCGAGATTACAACATTACCAAAAAGGAATGGGTGCTGCGCGGTGATACGGTGTTGTATGTTTCCGCGCCCGATCTCCGCAAAGCGATCGAATACGACTTGGAACAAGAACGCCAGTTCGACTATTCAAAAGTGGACAGGAATGGATTAGTGAGCCACATAGCCAAATTCGTATCTGGATTATGGCAAATTCATCCGTTTGGTGAGGGAAATACGCGAACTACGGCCGTGTTCATGATTCTCTATCTACGTTCTATGGGCTTTGATGTAACAAACGATCTGTTCGCCAATCATTCGTGGTATTTCCGTAATGCACTGGTACGTGCCAACTACCAAAACGTGCGAAAAGGCATCATGCGTAATTCCGAATATTTGGAACGGTTCTTTCGTAATCTTCTATTGGGTGAAACGAATGAGTTGCGGAATAGGTATATGGTGGTTAATGCTCCGGAAGAGCTGACGGCAAAACAAGTCCAGCAAATCGACCGTACAAGTACCGAACAACCTGCCGTACAAGTAACCGAACAAGTTCGCGCTTTGTTGTTGGCTTTGTCAAACGAACAATTATCGTTAAAAGTATTGATGGAGAAAGTCGGTCTGAAACATCGTCCGACATTTTTGGAGAACTATATAACCCCCGCTTCCGAAGCCGGTTTTCTCAAGGTGCTATATCCCGACAAGCCCAATCACCCGAGACAAAAATACCTGCTTACGGCAAAAGGGCTGGCTCTATATAACGAAATAAAGAAAATGCAATAGTCTTGATAATTGCTTCCATTATGAACCTTTCCATCTTCATAGCGATATCCTTTTGTGACATTTTTATCGGATAGCTTTCGGCGGTTGGAGCTGTTTCTTGCATTGGACGTTTGCCAAAGCCGATTTGATCCGGGTTTGTCCGTTTGCCACGAAATTCATTTCGGGGGAGCCTAATACCCCGTCCGACATTCGTCGTCGGGTGGGTTGCCATACAATCTGCAAGCAGAGGTAGTGAGATTGTCCAATGTCGGGCAGATTATGAAACGGCAAACGTATAGGCAGAGTGCTTTTGGCGTATCGGGAAATTTAGCCTATACCAGTTCATGTCAAGCAGGCATCCGACAAGAGGATGGAAGAAAGAATTTGCCCCTTGTAGCGTTGTCTTACCTGGCAAGAATAAGATTATACTTTACTTGACTTTCATGGATAAAATAGAAAGCCTTTCAAAGTCGCCATTTCTTCCTATTATCCGAGCAATAAAATTCCTGTTTTAGGCATGGTTTTGACCAACTGCACTGTTCCAATTTTCTTTTCAGATGTTTGCATGAAACGGTTTACTTTAGTTTTCTTGCCCTATATATAGGGAAATACTAAACTAAACAGAATTATATATGCTCGCGTGGGAATAAACTACACCAACAAAAAAACATCGTGAAACCATAAAATTCGGCAGCTGCTTTAGTCGAATAATCCGTTTACTAAATTAACAGCATCGTCCTTTTTCTGATTGATGATTTTGGCGTAGACTTGCGTCATCTTCACATCGGCATGACCGAGCAGTTTCGAGGTCGTGTAGAGGTCTGCACCGAGCGTCAGCATCATCGTTGCGAACGTGTGGCGGCTCGTGTGAAATGAAAACCGCTTATCTATTCCAGCCGCTTTCGCCCAAGGTTTGAGAAGCGTGTTTATCATCGTTGGACTCGGCAAATCGAATACGTGTTCGTTTGCCGTCTTTTCCCCTCGCTCCGGCATCCACTTCAAGGCTTCGGGGGAAAGTGGCAGATAAATCGGCTCTTTGGTCTTTTGCATAGATACAGCCAAACGATATTGTCCCCTATCAACAAAGACATCTTTCCACTTTAAACTGATGATATCGCTTATCCGCAGTCCGCAGAAACAGGAGAACAAATAAGCCTGTTTTACCGCCTCGTTTTTCATCGGAGTAGCAATCAATGCCCGCACCTCTTCTATGGTCATATACGACCGCTTGCTCTCCGGTAGACGGATTTTATCCGAATTGTTGATTTTAGTAAACGGATTGACTTTTATAATTTCCGCTCGCACAGCAGCGTTCAATGCTCCGTTCAGAATGCGGTAATAGGTATGTAGCGTAAAATTTGATACTTGCTTACCTTTTGGCCGATATTCAGTCAGCAGATAGTCGATATACTCTTGGCAAAATGTTTTGTCAATTTGATCCATCGTTACCCGTTCTCCGGCATACTCTTTCAAGATGCGGATGGTAACTTGGATTTGGTTTCCATCTTTCTTTCCTCGCTTCGCCTGATTCTCTTTGTAGGTTTCCATCCAGTCCAGAAGAAAAACCTTTTCACGGGTTTCGATACCCGCTTCGCCGTTGGTAAGTTGAATGATCCGTTTCGATTTGATGGCATTGGCTGCGGCCATAGTCGTTTGATTCCGCACACGGGCATTGTTATCCGTTTCGGGGATAAGATACATCTTCAGATACTCATACGTCCGTTTACCGTCCCGATAGATATCCAAATACAGACTTTTGTTTCCATTGGCCAACTCTTTCATCCGAAGACGAATCGGCTCTTTTACTTTCGTGGGCTTCTTTACTCGTGGCATAATTCCTCCTTTTTTACTCGTTATTTCTGCCACAAAGGTAGAAAGAATAATCCAAGATAAGGAACAAATAAGGAACAAAAATGTACCGAAAAAGAGCCAAGCAACAATAAACAAGTAAAACAAGAGAAGATACAGATACAGCATAATTACTTATTATACAGTATATTTATTTTCACTTGATTGGTTTTTGTTTTCTCTTTCAATCTATGCTATATAAATCTGGAAAATTTTTTGACAAGCGGTCAGGCACATATTCCTGCTGTTGCGGCCCCGCGTCGTGACGGGCACGGGATTTGATCCTACGCCATAACGGCGCGGGCTATATGTGCTCATTCCTTGTCGGGTTTACCAGAACCTTCCGTGAAGCGAGCGGCAATAGTCCGCGTCCGTCGTTTCAGCGCGCCGGCGCGGTCCCGAACCCGACTGCCATGAAACACGAAACCTCCCCTGAAAAACGCCTCGCGGAGTGGGAACGCCTCGCGGAGATCATCCGCCGCTCGGGGCTTTCGATCAATGCCTTCGCCCTCCGCATCGGCCTGCCGCGCGGCGAGAATCTCTACCGCATCCGCCGCGGCGCGAACGGTATCAGCCGCGACCTGGCCGAACGCATCCACGCCCGCTATCCGCAATACAGCATCCGCTGGCTTCTCTCGGGCGACGAGCAGGAGTGACGCCCCGGAAAAGCCGCCGCCGGGCCTCCCGGAACAACGGATCACCCCCGCCGGAAAGGGTTCCGACGGGGGTGGAATCGCAGTGTCCGGCCGCAGCGACGCGGTCCGGACCGAAGCCGGACGCCCCGCAAACGGGCGGGACGCCGCTGCCGGGCGGTCACTTCGCGCCGAACAGCCGGTCGCGCAGCGAAAAGTTCGCCCGCCGGGCCGCGAAGGCGTCGTATTCGGCACGCAGCGAAGCCATCAGATCGCGCACGGACTGAATCTTCTCGGCCCGCCAGGCATTCGCACCGCAGAAGGCGTAGCCGTTCTGCAAGCGACCCTTGAAGGCGTTGTAGAGGGCCAGCATGATACAATAGGGACTATGCGTCACGTCGCACGTCCTGATGCAGTCGAACGGACAGGACTTCGGACGCTTGAGCCCCTCCTTCACCCGGTCGAGGAAGCGGTTGTGAATGGCCCGGCCCGGCATCCCGACGGGGCTCTGGATGATCTCGATGTCCTCCCGGCGCGCCTCGATATAGCTCTGCTTGAAGGCCGGGTCGGCGTCGCACTCCTCCGTGGTGACGAAGCGCGTGCCCATCTGCACGCCCTCGGCCCCCAGCTCCATGATCCGGTAGATGTCCTCGCCCGTATAGATGCCGCCGCCGGCGATCACCGGAATATGGCAGTCGTGGGCGGCCTCGAAGGAGCGCACCTCGGCGACGATCTCCGGCACGAGCGTCTCGAGGGCGTAGTGCTCGTCGTTCAGCTGCTCGGGCTTGTAACCCAGGTGGCCGCCCGCCTTGGGCCCCTCGACCACGATGGCGTCGGGAACGTACTTGTACTCCGAGAACCATTTCCGGCACAGGAGCTTCGCCGCACGGGCCGACGAGACGATCGGCGCGAGCTTGGTCTTCGCCCCTTCGGTGAGGAACGACGGCAGGTTGAGCGGCAGTCCGGCGCCCGAGAAGATGATGTCGGCCCGCTCGGCGACGGCCGTGCGGACCATGTCCGCGAAGTTCGACATGGCGACCATGACGTTCACGCCGACGATGCCGCGCGTAGCCTCGCGGGCCTTGCGCAGCTCCTGCTTCAGTCCCCAGACCGAAGCCTCGCGGTAATCCTTCGAATAGTCGTTGTAAATCACCCCCAGCCCGGCCGACGAGATGACGCCGATGCCGCCCTGGTCGGCCACGGCGGACGCCAGTCCCGAGAGGGATATGCCTACGCCCATACCGCCTTGCACGATGGGCACGGAAGCGCATAAGTTTCCGATTTTAAGTGCTTTCATTTACAGTTCGGATTAAAAAACCATTACTAACCGCTCAAAGGTAGGGAAAATCGGATGAAAACCGCCGACATTCCGAACAATTTAACGTAAAGGTCACATACGCACCGTGTCCCCTCCGCGACTCCCGGTAGTTTCCGCGTTCAGACGAACCGGATGCCCCGCAGCCGTCCGCCGCGCCGGCCCGCCGTTTCGCGCTCGACGATGCCCGTTACGACGTCGGCCGCATCGTGCCAGCGGTTGGTGCGGAACAGACGGCGGTAGGTCGTCAGATGCGCATACAGCTCGGGCCACTCCCGCGCCCATCCCCGCGGAAAGCGCACGAGGTGCAGCACGGTGGCCGAGTTGGAGAGGATGCGCGCCTCCTTGTTGCCGCTCTGGTGGAACCACTCGACCCGCACGCCGGGAGCGCGCGCCTGCACGGCGCGGGCGAACCCGCGGCCGCCGTTGTTGCTCTCGACGGCGGCCTGCCGCGTCGCGGAGCGCACGAGCATCCCGGCCACCAGCGGCTCGGTCACCTCCATCGGCTCGCGCGAATAGACCGCATCGGTGATGTAGATGACCCCGTCGGTATCGACCGCATACGAAAGCGAGCAGAGATAGTCGTCGCCCGTATCGGCCGTGTCGGTGTAGTTGGCCCGGCGGACGATCTCGCGCGGCAGGGCGTCGTACTCGGCGAAGTGCGGTCCGTAGAGCAGTCCTTCGCGCGAAGAGGGTCGCCCCTGGTAGAGAGCCTCGAACTGCAACGGATCGAGCCGCCGCTTGGAGTGCAGCAGCACGGCGCCGTGCTGCTCCTCCCACAACGCCTCGCCCGGTGCGCGGGGGTCGATTTCGGTGGGCGGCGAGGTCTTCAGCGCCTCGAAGTTCAGGTGCAGCCAGCCGCCGGGCGGAAGCGTGTCGAGCTGCCGCCACTCGCGCAGCTCCTCGACCGGTTCACGGGCCAGCAGTTCGCCGATGAGGTCCTCCTCGTGCCAGCGCGTGAAAACGACCAGTTCGCGCGAGGCGTTGTGCATCCGTGTGCGGACCACCGACGTATACCACTCCCAGCAGTTCGAACGCACGAGCGGCGAATTGGCCTCCAGCGCATCCTTATACAAATCGTCCAGGATGAAGCAGTCCACGCGGTTGCCCGTGAGCGAGCCCTCGCGGCCGACCGACAGCAGTCCGCCCCGCCGCCCCACGACCTCCACCTCGTCGGCCGTGCGGATATAGCCCGGCGGCCGGGCGCCGCGCTTGATCGTCGTAGCGGGGAAAAAGGCAGCGTATTCGCGCGACTCGAGAATCCGCTGCACGCGGCGGTTGAACTTCGAGGCCAGCGCCCCGGAGTAGGAGGCGATCGCCACGCGGCAGTCGGGATCCAGCCCCAGCACATAGGCCGGAAGGAGCGTCGTGGCACCGACGCTCTTGCCGTGCTGGGGCGGCATGGTGACGATCAGCCGCCGGACGCGCCCCGCGGCGAAGGCCTCCAGCACCCGGTAGTAGGCACGGTGGAAAGGCTTCAGGTCGAGGAAGGGATAGACCCCGAGGGCGAAATCGGCGAACGCCGGAGGCGTCGCGGCATCCGCATCGGACAGCACCGGTCCTCCGGGAAACGACTCTTCCGGCGAAAGTGACGAAGAGGCGGAAAGGCCGGGGCCGGCGGAGCGGGCGGCCGCGGAAGAGCCCGCCGCACCGGAGGAAGGACAGCCGGAGACCGCTCCGGATACGAAAGCCTCTGCGGAATCTCCTTCCGCAGAGGCCGGAACAGACATTGTGACCATTCGATGAAAACTGTTTTCAAAAACCCCTTGCGCGGCGCCGCGACAGGCAGGTTTTTCGGATAAGTGCGCTGCGGCGGGCGGCGCCGCGCCCGGGAAGCGAGGAGCCGCAGCACGAAGGCGTCAGAGGTACGCCTTCATTTCGGAAAACGAGAAGTCGTTGGCGACCTCCCCCTCGCCGTCCGCGGTGTGGAACTCCCACCAGACGGGCACAAGGTCCGCGACGGCATCGACGTCGCCTTCGGGCAGCGACTCGCGCCGCCGGCAGACGATGACCGAGGCCGTCAGGCGGCACTCCATGCCGCCGAACGCGAAACGGACCGATCCCGAAAAGTAGCCGCCGCCGTCGAGGGCGTCCGCCAGACGGACCGCCGTTTCCCGGTAAAGTTCAGGTGAAACCGAATAGCTCATTGATACAGAATCGTTTTTTTGCAAAAAAGTTTGCAGACAGAAACAAATTGTTTAACTTTGCAGGACAAAGATATATTCAAAATTTGAACATTCGAACCGAAAATTCAAATTTTTGATATAAAATTTTCCGATAGAATACCATGAACGAACGGGTAAAACTGATACGCAAGCAGCTCGGAATGACGCAAGAGCAACTCGCACAGCGACTTGGAATAGGCAAAGCCGCCCTCTCGATGATCGAGACCGGCAAGGCGGGGCTCTCGGCGAGGAACCGGAACATCCTGGTTCAGGAATTGAACGTAAACCCCGAATGGATCGAAACCGGCAGAGGCAGCATGTTCAACGCCGAGCCGGACCTGACGGCCTACATGCACCGCACGGACAACTCGCTGCCGCTCCAGAGCGTGCCTCTCTACTCGATCGAGGGCACGGCGGGGCTGGTTCCCCTGTTCGCCGACCAGACGCAGGCCAAACCCGTCAATTTCATCCACATCCCCAACCTCCCGAAATGCGACGGAGCGCTCTACGTGCGCGGGGATTCCATGTATCCGCTGCTCAAGAGCGGCGACATCGTGCTCTACAAGCAGCTCAACGACATCGACGACATCTTCTGGGGCGACATGTACCTGCTCTCGATCGACATCGACGGCGAAGAGTACGTCACCGTGAAGTATATCCAGAAATCCGAGCGCGAGGGGTGGGTGAAACTCGTGAGCCAGAATCCGCACCATGCCGACAAGGAGATCGCCATGAGCCGCATCCGGGCCATCGCGCTGGTCAAGGCCAGTATCCGGATGAACTCGATCCGATGACAGGGGACGTTCCGATAGAACGGAGCCGGAGCGCCCGCAATTTTTATTTTATCGGATGAAAACCCGTCCCGCACGAGGCGGAACGGAAATAATCGCTATATTTGTTCCGATCTTGGCGTCATGGGGAGGGGAAAGCAATGCAACTATCCGACAAATACGGTCCGACGGACGACTTCGGGCGTTTTTTCGACGAATACCGTCCGCGGCTGATCGCATTCGCCCGCGGATATGTCCGGGACCGGCTCGTTGCCGAAGACCTCGCCACCGACTCCTTCCTCTATTTCTGGGAGAACCGCTCCCGCATCGACACGGGCGGAAATCCGGCCGCCTACGTCCTCAAGACGCTCCGCCACAAATGCCTCAACCACCTGCGGGCGCAAGCCGTGCGGCTGCGGGCCCACGGCGAGATGGAGGAGTTGCAACAACGCGTGCTGCGCGAAAGCATCCGCTCGCTGGAGATGTGCGATCCCGAACGGCTGTTCGAGGGCGAGGTCGAACGGATCGTCCGCGACTGCCTGGACGAAATGCCCGAACTGACCCGCAGCGTCTTCACCGAACAGCGGCTCCGGGGACGCTCCTACCGCGAGGTCGCCGCACAGTACGGCATCAGCGAACGGCGCGTCGAGACCGAGCTGGGCAAAGCCCTCGGAAAACTGCGCCTCGCCCTGCGCGACTACCTGCCCGCCGCGCTCGCGGCGGCCGTGCTGGAACGCCTCACGCGGCAATTCTGAAAATATTTTCCCGAAAAACGTGTCCTTTCGCGGGAAACCGCCCTGCTGAAGTGCTTTTATAATGAACGCCCCGAAAAGCGGGCGGAAGGAAAAGCATGGAAAAAGAGATTCTGTACCGTTTTTTCAGAGGAGAGACCGGCCCCGACGAGGAGCGCCGGCTCATGGAATGGCTCGATGCGGACGAGGAGAACCGCCGCACGTTCGACCGCGAACGCGCCGTGTTCGACGCCCTGCTGCTCTTCGCCCCCGTTCCCGGAGCCGCGCAACGCAACCCCGGAATGCGTCTGCGCCGCATGGCGGGCGCCGCGGCACGCATCGCGGCCGTCGTCGCCCTGGCGGTCGGCGTCGGCTGGGGGTTCGTCGCCCACCGCGAACGCGGCTGGGAGCAACTGACCAACCGTGTGGTAGTCCCCGCCGGACAGCGCATCAACCTGACCCTGCAGGACGGAACCTCCGTATGGCTCAACTCCGGCGCCGAAATCGAATACCCGGCCCTCTTCGCCGGCGACACGCGGCAGGTAAGACTCAAAGGCACGGCGCTGTTCGACGTCAGCCACGACGCCGGACACCCCTTCGTCGTGGAGACCTACGCCTGCCGGGTGGAGGTGCTCGGCACGCGCTTCAACGTCAATGCAGACGAACAGCACGGCATCTTCTCGACGGCCCTGCTGCGGGGCAGCGTGCGTGTCACGCCGCACGACGCCCCGCAGCGGCAGGTCACGCTCAGACCCAACGAAAAGGTATCGCTGCACGACGGACGGCTGACGCTCGGACGGGCCGACGATCCGAACGAATACCTCTGGACCGAGGGGCTGATCTCGGTCAGCGGCTGCTCGTTCGAGGAGCTCCTGCACCGTCTCGAACACTGCTACGGGGTGCGGTTCGACGTGCGGCTGAAAGAGATGCCGCAATTCGAGGCCGTCGGCAAAATCCGCATCTCGGACGGCATCGAGCACGCCCTCGACATCCTCCAGCGCAACTGCGACTTCGAATACGCCTACGACTCGCAAACCAACGAAATAACCATCTACCGATAAAATAGCACGAACCTTAAAACCTGCCTGCCTATGAGATAACACGAGCCTTTCTGAGGCCGTCGTCGCCGATCGCGGAAGCCATCGGAAAAAATGCCCGAAGTCGTTGGCGCGACCCCGGGCGGCAAGGATAACGGCCATTCGCATCTGACGGAACAACCCAAATTATTATCCTTTAACTGACAAAGATATGAAGAAAAAAGTATCAGGCAATACAAAAAGCCTGATAATCTCGCTATTCGCGGTTTTGTCATGCCTGACGGCCTCGCACGCCTCGGCCCAGACCGCACGCGTGACGATCGGCATGCGGCAAGTGAAAATGGAACAGGTGATGAACGAAATCGAAAAACAGACCCGTTACCTGTTCATCCACGACAAGAATCTCGACACCGACCGGACGGTAAGCGTCGAGGTTCGGGACCGGCCGGTGGCCGAAGCCCTCGAACAGATGGTCGGAGGCACGGGGCTGACCTACGAAATCAACGGCTCGAACATCATCCTCTCGGAACGAAGGGGGGGGGTCGGCGCCACCCCGGACGAAACGCCGCAAACGGTAGCCGGCACGGTGACCGATTCCCGCGGGCTGCCCGTGATCGGCGCCTCGGTCATCATCAAGGGCACGACGATCGGCGTGAGCACGGACGTGAACGGCGGCTTCGAACTCCGTATCCCGTCCGGCACGCAGGCCCCCGTGCTGCTGGTCAATTACCTGGGATACGAACCGCAGGAGGTCGCCGTGAACGGACGCAGCGAAATCGCCGTCACGATGCAGGAGTCGGCCGTAGCCGTGGAGAACGTCGTGGTGACGGCGCTCGGCATCAAGCGGCAGGAGAAGGCCCTCTCCTACAACGTGCAGCAGGTGAAGGCCGAGGACATCACGACGGTCAAGGACGCCAACTTCATGAACTCGCTCAACGGCAAGGTCGCCGGCGTGCAGATCAACGCCTCGGCGGCCGGCGTCGGCGGCGCGGCCCGCGTGGTGATGCGCGGCGCGAAGTCCATCTACAAGGACAACAACGCCCTCTACGTGATCGACGGCGTGCCGATGACCAACATTTCCTTCGGCTCGAACGACGACGGTCTGCAAGGCAACTACGTGGGTTCGGACGGCGTGGCGGACATCAACCCCGACGACATCGAGTCGATCTCGGTGCTGACGGGTCCCTCGGCCGCGGCCCTCTACGGCTCGGACGCCGCCAACGGCGTGGTGCTCATCAACACGAAGAAAGGCGAGGCCGGACGGACGAGCGTGAGCTTCTCGAACAGCACGACCTTCTCCTCGCCGCTGGTGATGCCCCGCTTCCAGAACCGCTACGGCAACGTGGCCGGATCGTACCAGAGCTGGGGCGACAGGACCTCGCGGCGGTTCGATCCGGAGGGATTCTTCAACACGGGGTCGAACGTCAATAACTCGTTCACCTTCTCCACGGGCACGAAGCGCTACCAGTCCTACTTCTCGGCGGCGACGACCAACGCCCGCAACATCCTGCCCAACAGCGGATACAACCGCTACAACTTCACCTTCCGCAACACGTTCAGCTTCCTCGACGAAAAACTGACGGCGGACGTCGGCGCCAGCTACATCCTGCAGGACAACAAGAACATGATCTCCTCGGGACAGTACTTCAACCCGCTGCCGGCACTCTACCTCTTCCCGCGCGGCGACGACTTCGACAACGTGCGCATGTACCAGATCTGGGACGAGTCGCGCAACCTCTACACGCAGAACTGGACCTACGGCTCGGGCGACATGTCGTTCCAGAACCCCTACTGGATCATGAACAAGATGATAAACGAGACGAAGAAGCGCCGCTACATGCTCTCCGCGAGCCTGAAATACGACGTGACCAAGTGGCTCAACGTCACCGGCCGCGTGAAGGTGGACAACGCCGACATGGACATCACGAACAAGCGCTATGCCGGAACCGACACCAACTTCGCGGGCGAAAAGGGCCTCTACAACATCGAGAAGCGCAACGACCGCCAGATCTACGCCGACGCCATCGCCAACGTGGACCTCTACTTCGCCGACGACTACCACCTGACGGCCAACGTCGGCGGGTCGATCAAGGACGTGCAGATGGACCTCATGGGCTGGGGCGGCGACCTGCGCAAGATTCCCAACTTCTTCTCGATCACCAACATCTCCACCACGTCGTACAAGGAGCGCGAGGACGGCTCGCACGTGCAGTCGCAGAGCGTCTTCGCCAATGTCGAACTGTCGTGGAAGAGCATGCTCTACCTCACGGTGACGGGCCGCAACGACTGGGAGTCGGCGCTGGCCTTCTCGAAATACAAGTCCTTCTTCTACCCCTCGGTGGGTCTCTCGGCCGTGATCTCCGAAATGGTCGAGCTGCCCGAATGGTTCTCGTTCCTCAAGCTGCGCGCCTCCTATTCGGCCGTGGGATCCTCCTATGCGGCCTACCTGACCAAACCCTACTACAACTACAAGGGCCAGACGCACGAATGGGATTCGCTCCACCGCTTCCCGAACGACGACCTCAAGCCCGAGAAGACCAAGTCGTGGGAGGTGGGCCTCAACGCCCGCTTCTTCGGCGGCAAGCTCAACCTCGACGCCACGTGGTACCGTTCGGACACCTTCAACCAGACCTTCGAATCGACCCCCTCTTCGACGTCGGGCTACTCGTCGGTGCTCGTACAGGCCGGACAGGTCCGCAACTCGGGTCTCGAAATGCTGCTCAGCTACCATAACACATGGCGCGACTTCTCGTGGAACACGAGCGTGACCTACACGATGAACCGCAACAAGATCATCAAGCTCGCCAACGGCGTCATCAGCCCCGTGGACGGCAAGCCTATCGACATGCCCTACCTGGAGAAGGCCACGCTGGGCAACACCGGTTCGCCGCAGGTGATCCTCTACGAGGGCGGCACGATGGGCGACCTGTATATCAACCGCGAGCTGCGCACCGACGGCAACGGCAACATCTACGTCGATCCGGCCACCAACAAGGTCGAACTGACGACCACCGAACGCCGCAAGGTGGCCAGTCTGATGCCCAAGGGCAACATCGGCTGGAACAACAGCTTCGCATGGAAGGGCATCAACCTCAACGTCATGCTCGCGGCCCGTCTGGGCGGTTCGGTCGTCTCGAACACCGAGGCGTTCCTCGACTACTACGGCGTCTCGGAGCGTTCGGCCGCCGCGCGCGACGCCGGAGGCGTCCGGGTGAACAACGGCATGGTGGACGCCAAGAACTACTACCAAACCATCGGCGCGGGCACGGGCGCCGGAGCCTACTACATCTACGACGCCACGAATGTCCGGCTGCAGGAGCTCTCGCTGGCCTACACGCTGCCCAAGCGCTGGTTCGCCGACAAACTGTCGATGACCGTCTCGCTCGTGGGCCGCAACCTATGGATGATCTACAACAAGGCGCCCTTCGATCCCGAACTGACCACCTCGACCACCAACAACTTCCTGCAGGGCGTGGACTACTTCATGCTGCCCAGCCTGCGGAACATCGGATTCACCGTGAAGTTACAATTCTAAAACCCCGACCAAAATGAAAACAAACCGGATATTCCGCCGGATCGGCCGGCTGACCGCAATGGGCGCGACGCTCGCGGCCGTGGCCTGCACCGGCAGCTTCGAAGAGTACAACACCAAACCCTACCGTCCGTCGGACGAGGACCTCGAGGGCGACAATGTCGGCGTGGGCATCCTCTTCCCGTCGATGATGGAATGGATGATGCACGTGCAGGTGAACGCCTCGCAGTACCACGACGTGCTGCTGGGCGACGAGCTGGGCGGCTATGCATCGGCCGTGAAATCCTACCAGGGCCAGAACATAGCGACCTACAACCCGTCGGACGACTTCAACGACCCGCTGTTCGAGAACACCTTCTCGAACTTCTACGGCAACTACTTCCAGATCATGACGGAAACGGGCGGCGAAGGCCCCGTGTACGAACTGTCGCGGATCATCCGCGTGGCCTCGATGCTGCGCGTGACCGACGCCTACGGTCCGATCCCCTACTCGAAGATGCAGAACGGAACCTTCTCCGTGCCCTACGACAGCCAGCGCGACGTCTATATGGCGATGATCGACGACCTGGACGAGGCCATGGAGTCGCTCCACACCTTCGCCGCGGCCGGCGGCGGTTCGCTGCTGAGCGACTTCGACATCAGCACCTACAAGGGCGACGTCAGCCTGTGGATCCAGTTCGCCAACACGCTCAAGCTGCGCATGGCGATCCGCATGAGCGGCGTGGAGCCCGAGGCGCAGCGTATCGCCGAGGAGGCCGTGGCCGCCATCGACACCTACGGACTGATCGACGCCAACGCCGAGAACCTGCAATTCACGCTCACCTCGCGCCGCAACCCCTACTACACGCAGGCGACGAGCGAATCGTGGCAGGACCTGCGCTCGAACGCCAACATCACGATGTATATGAACGCCTACGAGGACCCGCGGCGCAGCTCCTACTTCTCGAAGTCGGGCTACGACGAGACCTATGCGGGCGTGCGCTCGGGAATCGAGAACGTGCTGCCGACGACCTACGCCTCCTTCTCCTACCCGCTCTTCGCGGAGACGGACCCCGTGCCGGTCATGTACGCCGCCGAGAGCTGGTTCCTGCGGGCCGAAGGAGCGCTGCTGGGCTGGGCGATGGGCGACACGCCCGAGAACCTCTACAACACGGGCGTGAAGACCTCCTTCGAGCAGTGGGGCTGCTCGTCCTCCTACGAAGGCTACATCGCCTCGACGCTGACGCCCCGACTCGCCTACACCGACCCCGCGGGGAAGCACGACCAGCCGAACTTCGGCCAGGCCGTCTCGGTGAAATGGGCCGACGACGGACACGAGCTGGAGCGCATCATCACCCAGAAGTGGATCGCCAACCACATGATCGGCCACGAGGCCTGGGCCGACTTCCGCCGGACGGGCTATCCCAAAATGATGATGGCCGTGAACAACCTCGGCGCCGCAGGCGGCATGTGGGGCAGCGTGGACGGCGACCGCGGAATGCGCCGCCTGCACTATCCGCAGTCGGAATACGACAACAACCGGGAGAACGTGCTCGGCGGCATCCAACTGCTCGGCGGTCCCGACGAATACTCCACCGACGTATGGTGGGCCAAGAAACAGAACTGACACACGAACCGAAAAACGCCATTCCAATGAAAAAGAACATCATAAGACTGTCCGCCCTCCTGTTGGCCGCGGCTCCGCTCGCAGCCTGCGACGACTGGACCGAACCCGAAGCGCAGGACTTCACGCAGCGCTTCCCGGAATCCTATTACGAAAACCTGCGGGCCTACAAGGCTTCCGACCACTCGATCACCTTCGGATGGTTCGGCGGATGGGACCCCAAGGCCGCCACGACCGGATCGAGCCTGATGGGCATTCCCGACAGCGTGGACCTGGTGGCCAACTGGGCCTCGTTCTACCTGACCGAGGAACAGAAGGCCGAAGCGAAGGCCGTGAAGGCGAAAAAGGGGACCGACGTGGTCGTGACACTCCTGCTGATGGACATCGGCCGCACGATCACGCCCGACGAGGTGACCGCAGGCATCACGGGCAAGGACGAAATCGCCCGGGCGATGCGCCACTACTGGGGCTGGTCCGACGACGCCGACGCGGCGGAAATCGAAGCCGCGATCCGCAAATACGCCAGCGCAGTGGTGGACGTCGTGCTGGAAAACGAATACACGGGCCTCGACCTGGACTACGAGCCGAGCTATTCGGACCACAAGGGGAACATCGTGAACGACCTGCCGTCCCAAGGCGACATCTACGCCGGAACGACTCCCGCCGAGCGGACCTTCTGGTTCGTGGACGAATGCGGCAGGCGCCTCGGCCCGAAATCGGACAGCGGCAAGCTGCTGATCGTGGACGGCGAGGTGGCCAAAATGCCGGTCGGCACGATCGAATACTTCGACTACTACATCCTGCAAACCTATTCCCTCAGCTACCAAAGCAATCTGGACACCAGACTCGGAGCGTTAATCGGCGCTTTCAGCGATGTGCTCGACGAGAAGACGATCACCAACCGCACGATCGTCTGCGAGAACTTCGAGCCGGAGGCCCTGTGGAAGAACGGCGGCACGACCTACGTGCTGCCCGACGGTTCGACGACCAACTCGCTGCACGGCATGGCTACGTGGCAGCCCTACACGGGCTACCGCAAGGGAGGCTTCGGCGCCTACCAGATGCAGAACGATTTCAAGAACGACTGCTACAAGTACTACCGGGAGGCCATCCACGCGATGAACGAACTGGAAAATGCCAACGAATAAAACCATGAAAAGACCTATGAGAACGATACTGAACGGCCGCTGCCGGGCGCTGCTCGCCGGCGCGGCGCTGCTGACGACCGCCTTCGGCTGCGACAACGCCGACCTCGGAGCGATCGACAACGCAGCCTACATAGCCGAAGCGCAGAAGGAGACCAGCTCGACGGTGGAGGTCGGCAACGACGGAGCCACCGCGTCGCTGACGGCCCGGCTGGGCGGCAAGGCCGACGGCGAATACTCCTTCCGGATCGAAGCCGACCCGGAAGTGCTGGAGCGGTTCAACGCCCTGAACGGAACCTCCTACACGCTGCTGCCCGAAACGGGCTACGAAATTCCCGGAGACCCGCTCGTGATCGGGACCGGCGATGTGGCGGCGACGCCCGTCGCGATAAAGATCCTGCCCTACACGCAGGAGATGGACGACTCGGGACAGACCTACGCCCTGCCCGTCACGCTGCGCAGCCTCGACGGCAGGATGACCGTGCTGGACGACGCCTCGCAGTTCCTCATCGTCTGCAACCGCAAGAAGATCGTTCCGGCCCCCGTCTTCAACTCGGAGTATGCGACCGGCGGCGTCACGAAACGCAACCGCGTGATCCTGAACATGAAGGATGCGCCGATCACCTTCACGGCCTACACCTTCGAATTCATGATGTATAAGGAGGCGTTCGACTACCGCAACTACATGATCGTCGGCTTCGACAACGAGGACGGACTGGGCAACCGCATGTGGGTGCGCTTCGAAGCCTCCTCGACGACCGCCGACCAGGAGAACCGCTGGATGCAGATCAACTCCGTGGTGAAACCCGCCGTGACGGCCACCGCGCCCTGCGAGGCGAAGAAATGGCAGCACGTGGCGATCGTCTTCGACGGTTCATCGACGAAGCTCTACCTCGACGGTTCGCTGGTGGCCGACAAGGCCACGGCCTCGCCCTCGATCACCTTCCGCCACTTCTCGTTCCTGCCGCAGCCGTCGTACTGCACCTCGACGATCTCGTTCCGCGAAGCCCGTCTGTGGAACACGGTGCGCACCGAGGCCCAGCTCAAGAACAACATGAACAGCGTGGACCCCAACAGCGAAGGACTGCTGGGATACTGGAAGATGGACGAAGGCCAGGGCTACGTCTTCAAGGACGCCACGGGCCACGGCAACGACGGCGAGTGCACCTACTCGAACGCCGGAGACATCTGGGATCCGCAGGTCTATGGACCGGCCACCGGACTGAAGTGGGTCGAGGACATGAACGAAATGGACGAGTAACGGCCTTTCGGCACGAACCGAACCGCTTTACGCAACCGACCGATGCAGGAGCGGGAAGCCTTTCCGGCTCCTGCATCTTTTCCCCAAAAGAACCGATATGAAAAACAACAACCGCTTCATTCTGGGCGGTCTCGCGACAGCCGCCCTGACGGGCTGCGGCGGACAGCCCGAACCGCCCCGCAGGCCGATGAACATCCTCTACATCATGACCGACGACCACACGTCGCAGATGATGAGCTGCTACGACGGCCGCTACGCCTCGACCCCGAATCTCGACCGGATCGCCGAAGAGGGCGTGCGCTTCACGAACAGCTTCGTGGCGAACTCGCTCAGCGGCCCCAGCCGCGCCTGCATGCTCACCGGGAAGCATTCGCACAAGAACGGATTCTACGACAACACCACCTGCGTGTTCGACGGCTCGCAGCAGACCTTCCCCAAACTCCTCCGCAAGGCCGGATACGAAACGGCCATCGTCGGGAAATGGCATCTCGAAAGCCTCCCGACGGGCTTCGACCATTGGGAAATACTGCCCGGGCAGGGAGACTACTACAACCCCGACTTCATCCGGCAGACGGGAGACACGGTGCGCTGCGAAGGCTATATCACGAACATCATAACCGACAAGAGCATCGAGTGGCTCGAGCACGGACGCGACCCGGAGAAGCCCTTCTGTCTCGTGGTGCACCACAAGGCGCAGCACCGCAACTGGATGGCCGACACGTGCGACCTCGCGCTTTTCGAGGACCGCACGTTCCCCGTGCCGGAGACCTTCTACGACGACTACGAAGGACGTCCGGCAGCCGCCGCACAGGAGATGTCCATCGCCTCGAACCACGACATGGACCCGATATACGACCTCAAAATGCGGCAGCCGGGCCGGAAAAGCCGCCTCAGCGACGCATACGAGGCGATGATCGGGCGCATGAACCCGGAACAGCGCGCGGCGTGGGACCGCTTCTACGAGCCGATCGCAGCGGACTTCTACGCCCGCAACCCGCAGGGGCGCGAACTGGCCGAATGGAAGTTCACCCGCTACATGCGCGACTACCTCAAAACGCTCAAATCCCTCGACGACAACGTGGGACGGCTGCTCGACTACCTCGAGGAGTCGGGACTCGCCGGGAACACCCTCGTAGTGTACACCTCCGACCAGGGATTCTACATGGGAGAGCACGGCTGGTTCGACAAACGGTTCATGTACGAGGAGTCGCTGCGGACCCCGCTCGTGATGCGGATGCCGGGCGGTGCGAAGGGACAGATCGCAGAGATGGTCCAGAACATCGACTACGCCCCCACGTTCCTCGAGCTGGCCGGAGCGCCCGTACCCGAGGACATTCAGGGCCGGTCGCTGCTGCCCCTGCTGCGGGGCGGGCATCCGGAAGACTGGAGAGAGTCGATCTACTACCATTTCTACGAATACCCGGCCGAGCACATGGTGAAACGCCATTACGGAGTGCGCGACGAACGGTGGAAGCTGATACACTTCTACGACGACATCGACGTGTGGGAACTCTACGACCTCGAAGCCGATCCCCGCGAGCTGCACAATCTCTTCGGAAATCCGGCCTACGCCGCCGAGCAGGAGCGGATGATGAAGGAGCTGGTGAAACTCCAGACGCAGTACGACGACACGGCGGCGATGGAAAAGAACGCATCCTACGACCGTAAAAGATAGGAAGACATGGAACACGCAATCCTGCGGGCCGCCGTATCGTTCGCGGCGAGTCTCGCACTCACCGCCTGCGCGGCTCCGGCGGCCGAGGAACTTCCGACGCTGCTTCCCCAACCACGCGAAACGGTCTGGAAAAGCGGTTCGTACCGGCTGCCGGAACGGGTGCGGATCGGATACGACTCGCCCGAACTCGCCGCGACGGCCGGGTACCTCGCCGAAGCGCTCGCACCCTACGCCACCGCGACGACGGCCGAAGGCGAGGGCGACATCACGCTCTCGACGGATACGGCGTCGCTGGCCGAAGAGGCCTACCGCCTCTCGGTCTCCCGCCCGGGCATCCGCATCACCGCCGGATCGCCGCGCGGCGCGGCGAACGGCATCGCCACGCTGCGGCAACTGCTCCCGCCCGGCGCAGTCCGGGAAGCGGAAATTCCCTGTACGGAAATCGCCGACGAACCGGCCTTCGGCTGGCGCGGGGCGATGCTCGACGTGAGCCGCCACTTCTTCGACAAGGAGGAGATCCTCGGGCTGCTCGACCAGATGGCCCGGCTCAAGCTCAACAAGTTCCACTGGCATCTGACGGACGACCAGGGCTGGCGCATCGAAATCCGGCGTTACCCCGACCTGACCGGGAAGGGCGCCTGGCGGCACTTCAACAAGCAGGACACGATCTGCACGGGCCGCGCGCGCCGGGAGCTGAACGACGACTTCCTGCTGCCGGAAAAGCGGCTGCGGACCGAGGGGGCCGACACGCTCTACGGCGGCTGCTACACGCAGCGGGACATCCGCGAGATCGTCTCCTACGCCGCCGCACGGGGAATCGACGTGATTCCCGAGATCGACATGCCGGGGCACTTCCTGCAGGCCATCGAACACTACCCGTGGCTCACCTGCTTCCGACCCGAGACCTGGAGCGAGCAGGCTTTCTCCTCGCCGCTCTGTCTGGGCAGGGACGACGTGCTGCGGTTCTGCGAGGAGATCTGGGAGGAGGTCTTCGAACTCTTTCCCTACGAGTACGTCCATATCGGCGGCGACGAGGTGAACATGAAGAACTGGAACCGCTGTCCGCGCTGCCGGGCCCGGATGCGTGCCGAGGGGCTGGCCGACGGCCACGCCCTGCAAGCGTGGTTCACCCGCCGGATGCAGCGCTTCTTCACCGAACACGGCCGCCGCATGATCGGCTGGGACGAACTGCTCGCCGACGAGGTAGATCCGGCCACGACGATCATGTGGTGGCGTCCCTGGGAGCCGCAGTCGGTGAGCGACGCGACCCGCCGGGGCTGCGACGTGATCGTGAGCGCGCAGTCGTGGTTCTATTTCTCGCTGGAGGAGGACGCCGGATCGCTCGCGCGCACTGCCGGATTCGAAATCCGCCCCGACTCGCTCTCCGACGAGCAGAAGGCCCGCATCAAAGGCATCCAGGGCCACCTCTGGACCGAAAAGGTTCCCTCGTGGTCGCGCGCCGAGTACATGCTCTACCCGCGGCTGCTGATCGTGGCCGAGAAGGGTTGGTGCGCGCCGGAGCGCGTCAGCGAAGAGTCGCTGATGCCGCGGCTGCTCCGCTACTGCGAACGGCTGGACGCCGAAGGGATCAACTACCGGATCCCCTCGCTGAGAAACTACCACGAATTCTGCGTCTTCACCGACTCGGTCCGGACCACGGCCGAATGCCCGCTGCCGACGGCGATCCTGCGCTACACGCTCGACGGATCGGTCCCGACCGCCGCATCGCAGCGCTACACGGGTCCGATGACCTTCCGCGACGACGCCACGCTGCGCCTCCGGGCCTTCCATGCCGACGGCCGCACGGGCGACTGGGTGACGATCCGCTACGAGAAATGCGGCTTCGCACGGCCCGCCGAACCGCGCGAAACGCAGCCGGGACTGCTGGCCGAGTGGTATTTCAAGCGTTTTCCGGACTGCGCCGCGATCGGCGGAGCGCAGGCCGACGGACGGTGTGTGGCCGATTCGGTCCACTTCCCGCAGGAGGCCACGGGCCGGCGGGCCGTGGGAATCGTCTTCCGCGGATACATCGACGTGCCGGAGAAGGGCATCCATACCTTCGCACTCGCCTCGAACGACGGCAGCGTCCTGCGGATCGGCGACCGCGTGGTGATCGACAACGACGGCGAACACCCGCTGCTCGAGAAGACCGGACAGGCGGCCCTTTCGGCCGGACTGCACCCGCTCGAGCTGCGTTTCTTCGACTACAACGGCGGCAAGGTGCAACTGTCGCTCGTCAGCGAGGACGGCAGCCGCCGGACGCTCGACGGGAAGTGGCTGCGGCACGTTCCTGCGGAAAGCCGGTAATCCCGGCGACCCGCACGCGGTGCGCCGCCGCCCCGGAAAGAGCATCTTCCCGGAAAGGCCCCGCCGGCCGGGACCGTCCGGAATCCGAAAAGCGTTTCACCCCCGTCGCACGACGAATGCGGCGGGGGTGAATCCGTCAGGGGCCCGCAGGCCGGGCACGAATTCCGCGCAAGACGAATTCCGCGCAAGACGCTGAAAATCAGAATCAGGAGCATCCCGCCCCGACGGATTGTAAGGAAAATCGCCCTTTACGACGAAAAAATGAAGCCGCAGGGTACAATCTGACAATAAATTCATATATTTGTGATACGTTAGAAACCCAACTAATCTAAAACACAATGGAACAGACCAAAGTGCGGGAGTTGCAGGACGTCGTGATCCGCTTTTCGGGCGACTCGGGCGACGGCATGCAGCTTACAGGCACGCTCTTCTCCGACACTTCGGCGCTCATGGGAAACGGCATCTCGACCTTCCCCGACTACCCCGCCGAAATCCGCGCCCCGCAGGGAACCGTCGCGGGCGTCTCGGGATTCCAGGTACACTTCGGCGACCACCGCGAGCTGAACCCCGGCGACTACTGCGACGTGCTGGTGGCGATGAATCCCGCGGCCCTGAAGGCCAACCGCAAATGGCTCAAGCGCGGCGCCACGGTCATCATCGACGGCGACTCGATCACCGAGGAGCACCTCAGAAAGGCCGGATTCGCCACGTCCGACCCGATCGCCGAGCTGGGACTCGACGAGTACAACGTCGTCGTGCCCGACATCACCACGATGACGCGCGAGGCGCTCAAGGAGACGGGGCTCGACAACAAGTCGGTCGTCAAGTGCAAGAACATGTTCGCGCTGGGCATCTGCTTCTGGCTCTTCGACCGCCCGGAGGATTACGCCCGCCGCTACCTCGATACGAAATTCGCCAGGAAGAACCCCGCCGTGGCCGAAGCCAACAAGCTGGCCATCGACGCCGGGTACAACTATGCGGCCAACACGCACCAGTTCGCCAACCATTACAGCGTGGCCGCCGCCCCCCTCGAGAAGGGAACCTACCGCTCGATCTCGGGCAACGTGGCCACGGCGTGGGGGCTCTGCGCCGCGGCCGAGAAGGCCGGGCTGCCGCTCTTCTGCGGCTCGTATCCCATCACCCCCGCCACGGTGATCCTCGAGGAGCTGGCCAAGCGCAAGGACCTCGGGGTGAAGACCGTGCAGGCCGAAGACGAGATCGCCGGCATCTGCACGGCCATCGGCGCGGCCTATGCCGGGAACTTCGCCGTGACGACCACCTCCGGCCCGGGCCTGTCGCTCAAGAGCGAGGCGCTGGGACTGGCCGTGATGACCGAACTGCCGCTGGTGGTCGTGGACGTGCAGCGCGGAGGCCCCTCGACGGGCCTGCCGACGAAAACCGAGCAGAGCGACCTCCAGCAGGCCCTCTACGGCCGCAACGGCGAGTGCCCGGCGGTCGTGATGGCCGCCTCGTCGCCGAGCGACTGTTTCCACTACGCCTTCGAGGCAGGACGCATCGCCATGGAGCACATGACGCCCGTCATCCTGCTCTCCGACGGATTCATCGCCAACGGCTCCGAACCGTGGCGCATCCCGCAGATGAAGGATTACCCGGCCATCTGTCCGCCGATCGTGGACGAGGCCCCCGAGGGAGGATTCATGCCCTACGTGCGCAACGAGAAACTGGCCCGCGGCTGGGCGTTCCCCGGCAAGGTCGGGCTGGAACACCGCGTGGGCGGTCTGGAGAAGGACTGCGTGAAGGGCTGCATCTCGATCGACCCGGACAACCACCAGAAAATGGTGAAGACCCGCGCGGCCAAGGTGGCCCTCGTCGCCGAGGACATCCCCGCGCAGGAGGTCTGGGGCGATGCGGAAGGCGACCTGCTGGTCGTGGGCTGGGGCGGCACGCGCGGCCACCTGCAGAACGCCGTGGACGAAATGCGCCGCGAAGGCCGCAAGGTGTCGCTGTGCCACTTCAACTACATCAACCCCCTGCCGCGCGGCGTGCGCGAGATTTTCGCCCGCTTCTGCAAGATCGTCGTCTGCGAGCTCAACGAAGGACAGTTCGCCGCCTACCTGCGGCAGGAGTTGCAGGAGTTCCGCTACGAACAGTACAACAAGTGCGAAGGGCTGCCCTTCACGGTGGTCGAGCTTCGCCGGAAATTCGAATCCTTACTGAAATAACGCCATGGCACAATACAACTACACCCCCGCGGATTTCAAGAGCGACCAGGAGGTGCGCTGGTGTCCCGGATGCGGCGACCACGCCATCCTGAACGCCGTGCAGCGCGCCCTGCCCGAAATCGCCGACGCGACCGACACGCCGCACAACCTCTTCACGTTCATCTCGGGCATCGGCTGCTCGTCGCGCTTCATCTACTACATGAAGACCTTCGGGTTCCACTCCGTACACGGCCGCGCCAACGCCGTGGCGACGGGCGTCAAGGTGGCCAACCCGCGCCTGAACGTCTGGGTCACCACCGGCGACGGCGACTCGCTGGCCATCGGCGGCAACCATTTCATCCACGCCATCCGCCGCAACGTGGACCTCAACGTGATCCTGTTCAACAACGAGATCTACGGCCTGACCAAAGGGCAGTACTCCCCCACCTCGAAGCTGGGCAAGATAACCAAGACCTCGCCCTACGGCACGGTCGAAAAGCCGTTCAACCCCGGCGAGCTGGTGATCGGCGCCAAGGGCACGTTCTTCGCGCGTTCGATCGACATGGAGGTGCAGCTCTCGAAGGAGTGCATCGTCGCGGCAGCCGGACACAAGGGCATGTCGGTCGTCGAGATGCTCCAGAACTGCGTGATCTTCAACGACAAGACCCATGCGGCGTTCGCCGCCGACAAGGCCACGCGCGCCGAGCGGACCATCACGCTGCGCCACGGCGAAAAGATGCTCTTCGGCGCCAACCGGGAGAAGGGCCTCGTCTTCGAGAACATGCGGCTGAAGGTGGTGACCGTCGGAGAGGGCGGCTACACGCTGGACGACATCCTGACGCACGACGCCCACGAGCGCGACACGACGCTGCACGTGATGCTCGCTGCGATGAAGTATCCCGACTACCCGGTGGCGCTGGGCGTGATCCGCGCCGTGGAGGACGACGCCGTGTACGATGCGGCCGTCGAACGGCAGGTCGAGGAGGTGAAGGCCGCGAGCAAAATCCGCTGCGTGGACGATCTCCTGCGCTCGGGAGCCACATGGGAGGTGAAATGACGCGCCTCTCGGCAAGAAGAACGGCCGGGTCTCCATCGCGGAGATCCGGCTGTTTTTCGAATGCCCCGCAATCGCTCGGAATCATGCGACACGCATACACCGCCGGGCCGGGCGAAGTCGTCCGGGACATAGCGCCCGGAGGACGCAACACCGGCGGCGCCCCGGCCAACTCCGCCTGGCACACGGCCCAGTCCGGCTACGAAGCCGCCGCCGCAAGACCGCGGAACGCGATGCGGAGGGCGTCATGTCCCGCCTGCCGGAGTTCCGACGATCCGGAGCCGGTCAATCGGAGCCGGGCGGGCTGTCCCGCGGTCCGTTCCCGACCGTACACCGGCAACCCCTCCGGCCGCGCGGCACGGACGGCCAAACCCTACACGCATCACGACCCGCTTCGGAAGCGGCCCGAAGCGGGCGTTTTTTCATTTTCCCGGGCGATTCTGGTACTCTCTTTGCAAAAGCCGAAACCGGAGTGTTTCACTTAATGCTTTTCTATCATGAAAAAATTATTGCTTACGTTCGTTTGCGCAGCGGCCGCGCTCGGCGTCTGCGCCGCACCCGAGAAGATCGGGTTCGACAAACTGCCGAAATCGTCGCAGGAGTTCATCCAGAAAAACTTCCCGCGCGAGGTGGTGAAAGACACCGAAATGGACCGCGAGGCGTCGTGGGACAAGTACACCGTCTATTTCAACAGCGGCTCCCGCGTATCGTTCGAAGGCGGCAAGGGAGACTGGTCGGAGATCGTGATGAAGAACGGCGCGGTTCCCGCGACCGTCATTCCCGTCAGAATCAAGACCTACGTCGCCGACAACTATTCCCAGAGCATGGTCAATCGGCTCTCGACCATGAAGGAGGGTTACAAGGTCGGGCTCACGAACGGCCTGACGCTCTACTTCGACAAGGAGGGCAAATTCAAGAAACTGGACAGGTAACAGTCATCCGCTTCCGCATCAGAGGTCGTTTGACCTGCCTTTCCCGATTCACCCCGCAGCGAGCCCGGCCCGCGCGGGGCGAATCTTTTTCCGCGGCTCCGGCGACGGCCGCGGCCGCACCTCCCGGAAGCGCACATACGCCGGAATCCGGCCCGACAGACAATCGTCCTTCGACACAAACGGCAGGAATTTCCGGAAAAATCCGTATATTTAAGGGCCGCATCCAAAAATCGCCCGCCCCATGAACCCGCTCGTGCACACGCTTCTTCCGGCCGCCGTTCTGCTGTCCGTCCTTCCGGCCGCCTCCCAGTCGTCCAATCCCTTCGCGGAACAGGTTCTGCGTTACCCGCAGGAGAAGCTCCACGTCCACACCGACAAGGACACCTATGTGGCAGGAGACACGATCTGGCTGCGTGCGCGGTGCGTCGATGCCGCCTCGCACCGTCCGGTGGCAGCGAGCCGCTACGTCTATGCCGAACTCCGCGACGAATCGGGCGCGCTCGTGCGGCGGATCAAGATACTCCGCCGCGATTCGCTCTACGCGGGCTATCTTCCCGTTCCGACGGACGCTCCGGACGGCGACTACACCTTCTCGGCATACACGCGCTTCATGCGGAACCAGGGTGCGGACTACTTCTTCCGCAAGCCCCTTCGGATCGCCGCCTACCGCGGCGCTGCGGGCGAGGTTCCGAAGCCGCGGCCCCGCCCCGCGACGGGCGATTTCGCCGTGACGTTCCACCCCGAAGGCGGTTACCTCGTGCCGGGCCGTTCGTGCCGCGTAGCCTTCAAGGCCCTGACGGATGCGGGCCGTTCGACGGCTGTCGAAGCCGTGCTCCGCGACGACCAGGGCACGACGCTCGACACCGTGCGGACGCGCCGTGCGGGAATGGGCAGTTTCCGGATGGTTCCCGAGGCGGGCCGCACCTACCATGCAGTGTGCCGCACCCCTTCGGGCGCCGAGAAGCGCTTCGACCTCCCCGTGCCGAATGCCGCGGCGTGCGTGCTGCAACTCGCGGAACGGGACGGATTCATCGCGGTGAACGTGCTGACGGCAGGATCCTTGCCCGCACGGCTGCGGCTGGTGGTGCACTGCCGGGGCAACCGCTGCTACGACGGAGGCTGGGAACCGGGATTGCTTTTCCGCAGTTCCGATCTGCCGGCGGGCGTAGTGCAATGGCTGTTGCTGGATGCGGCGGGCAACGCCCTTTCCGAACGGCTGCTGTTCAATGAGGGCGCAGAGGGAGTGCATGTCTCGCTGCGGGCGGAGAATCCCTCTCCGCGACGCCGGGAGCGTGCGGATTTCTCGGTCCGCCTGACCGACGGCGCGGGAAATCCCCTGCGCGGGGAGTTCTCGGTTTCGGTGACGGACCGCAACGCCGTGCCCGACCTCGTTTCGGGCGACATCCGCACGACGCTGCTGCTCACCTCCGACCTGCGGGGATATGTCGAATGCCCCGGGAGTTATTTCCGGAGCGACGATCCCGAAGCCCGTGCGGCGCTCGACGAACTGATGCTGACGCAGGGGTGGAGACGCTACGACGTGCCGGCCCTCCTGCGCGGAGAGTACGCCGAGCCGGAGTACGCGCTCGAAGCGGGACAGCAGATCTCCGGACGGATCGTCCGGGCCGGGCTGGTGAACACCCGCAAGCAGCTCGGGAAGTACCGGATGGCGATGATCGTGCCCCGTTACGGCTACCTGGCCGAAGCTCCGGTCCGGGCGGACGGATGCTTCGATCTCGACGGTTTCGATTTCCCCGACAGCACGGCATTCGTGCTGCGGCCGCAGGCGACGACAGGGCGGATGCGCAATGCCTTCGTGAAGGTCGATCCCGAGACTTTCCCCGAGAACGGGATTCCGGCGCACTATCCGGCCGCCGGGGCCGGCGATGCGGAGGCGCTGTTCCGCACGGCGCTGGCCTACGTCGGATACATGGGCTCGGCCGACCTGCGGAACGTGCTCATAGACCCCGTGGAGGTGCGGGCGAAACGGGAGATTCCCCGGACGCTGGAGGAGCGCAAGGCGGTTTACTCCTGGAATGCGGAGCGGATCGCCGATACGGGAGTCCACACGATCCTCGACTGCATCGAACGGATGCCGGGAATACGCAGGCGGGAGAACGTGTTTCTCTATCAGGGACGGGCCGTTTTCTTCATGTGCGACGGAGTGCTTTACGATGACCTCGAAGAATCGCTCCCGGCATTCTCCGCTCCGCCGGCGATCGACCGTAATCGCACCGTCAAAAGAATAAATATGGCGGGGCCTGGCGTTCCGGATACTGATTCGGATCTTGGCTCGGAGCCTGGTTCGGATACCAATGCCTCTGATACCCATCTCGCGCAGGCCGTTGCGGCGCCCATAGGGCAATATTCCGATCTGCCTCCCTTTGTGAATCTGCCGCTGGAATGGGTCGATCGGATCGACATACTGGACCGATTCTCCGGCCGGTTCCTGTCCGGACGCGATAACGGCATCATCGCCGTCACGCTGAAATCCTACGAAGAGATTTCGGCTCTCGATACGGGCGAGAGTATCGACGTGGGAATCGTCTCGCCGTTGGGCTATCAGACGCCTGCGGAGTTCTACTCCCCGGCCTACGAAACGCCGGAGAGCCGCGACAGCCACACGCCCGATTTCCGCACGACGCTCTACTGGAATCCCTGCATCCGCACCGATGCCGACGGCCGGGCGGCTTTCGGATTCCGGACCTCCGACGCCCCGGCCGACTTCCGGATCGACATCGAAGGGCTGACTCTTGACGGACAGCCGGTCGTGCATGCCGAGTAGCGGATGCGGCGGCAGGACAAACGGCCGCCCGGCCGGGACTGCCTGCGGATATTCCGGTGGGGAGAGGTCCTCAAAGACCGGAAAGAGGGCGGGGATTCCGGCCGGAGGAATGGGTGGTGTCCCGGGCAGGAGGCCGCCGCTCCTCCGGAATCCTTCCGATACGGCGTTTGAAGTCCCGCACGATCTGCCGGCCCAGTCCGGACACCGTGCTGTCCACCTTGTGAATCTCGACGGGCGTCACCAGATTCTTGTATTTGGCCCTTCCCAGCCGGAACTTCATGTCGTCCAGATTGCCCGTGATGTTCAGCCCCAGCTTGAAGGGAATCGGCGACTTGAGGATGGAAATGTGGTAGTCGAAATTCATGTCCAGGTCCTGCGTGCCTCCCACGGCCGCCCGGTAGCGGTCCATGGCGACGGCGAAGGGATAAACGGTGACGTATCCGTCCTTGACGCTGATATTCACGGCAATGCTGTCGATCAGGTTCCGCTCCTTGTTCTTGAAGAAGAATTTCTTGGAGATTTCGGCGAAGGTCTCGCCGTCCATCAGCACGAGGCTGTCGCCCCGGAGGCGGATGGCCGAACGAAGGGTCGGAATCCGGATGTTGAGCGCCGAGTCCAGATCGGCCTCCGCCGAGACATCGAAATCGACCGTTCCCCGGAACGACCGCAGCATGGGCACGATGCTGTCGAGCGACGGGGTGAATTCGACCAGCTTTCCGACATTGATGCGCCGCAGGCGGAAATCGAATCCGACGTATCCCCGCTCGGGCCGCACGGCCTGGTAGAGCAGCGTCGTGTGCATGACCGCATCCAGCCCCTTCATGGCCAGGCCCTTCAGGTGCACGGCCCCGTCGCGGACGTCCACGGCGCCGCGCACGTCCTCGAAAACGAATTTGCCGTAGCGCACGCGGCGGAAGTCGGTGTGCAGCGCGAAGTCGATGTTTTTCGGAACGACGAAGAGTTTCAGATCGGTGGCCGCGGTGTCCGCCTCGATGCGCAGGGTGTCGGCCGGGAACGAGACGGCGCGGATCAGTTGGTTGCAGTTCAGATTCCGCGACGAAAGCGAAAGCTCGGCGCGCAGGGGCCTGCGGCGGCGCATGGCGCCGTAGAGGTCGTGCACGACGCCGCTGGCCGTCAGGTCGGAGCGTCCGATGCGCATGGTGGCGTTCCGCAGCGTGACGGCGCGGTTCCCCACCGTCACGGAGGTCTTCTCCATGCGGATCGGCAGGGCGCACTGCGGCGTGGAGACCACCAGACGGCTGAATCCGACGATCCCTTCGGGAATCCACACCGAATCGCGCAGCTTCTCGGCCGTCACGCCGATTCCGGCCCGGTCCATTCCCATCCGGGAATCCCCGACGCGGCAGAACAGCGTGTCGGCTTCGAGCGCGAGCCCCACCTTCGGTTTCGCGGGATCGCGCTTCCCGGGTTGCAGACGGACGGTCGCCGTGCCCCGACCGCAGAAAAGACTCAGGGAGTCGCCCGCGGCGGCCTTCAGCCGGTTGAGCGTCATCGTGCATTCCATGCGGGCGATACGGGTCGTGTCCTGGGGGTTCGTCGTCCGGACCGTCGCCGCCAGCCGCTCCATCGAGGAGGAGAGCCGCGGCGAGCGGAGAGAGGCGTGCCGTATCTCGGCTTCGGCGTCCAGGCGGTCGTCCCCGGCGAACGAGAGCGAAGCGCTGCTCGTGAATTCGAACTTCCGGGCCGTATCCCGGAGCGCCAGGCTGTCCATGACCACCCGTCCCCGGGCCCGGATACGCCCGAGGTCGCGGTTCCTGAGCGCCGAAAGACGGCAGCTCATCCGCAGTTCGGCCTCGAGCTTTCCGGAAAGGGCGACCCCTTCCTGCAACGGGAAGGTCTGCGCCAGGGCCGTCAAGTCCACCGCGGACTTCGTATGGAACGAGACGAGCGGATCGTCCAGCAGGTTCTTCACCTCGGCATCGGCCAGAATATCGGTGTGCGCACCCTTGAAGCGGAAAATCTCCAGATTGCAGAACGACGGCTCGCGGCGCATGGGATCGACCTGTCCCACGAGACGGGCATCCAGCGCATCCACCCCGTAGGGCATTCCGGCATAGCGCGCCGAAGCGTCCTTTATCTCGGCGTCGAGCGTAGCGAGCGGAAGCGCCTGCCTTCCATAGGGGCCCTTCACCGCACCGCTGATGCGCACCTCGCCGTCGGCGGCGACCTCCCCGCGTTTCAGCACGCTCTCCGGGATCATGTGCAGCACGGTCTCCAGCGAGGGAGCGTGCAGCCCGTAGCGCAGGTCGAGAAGCAGCGCCCCGGCCGCCGCCGTGTCGCGCCGCACGGTTCCCGTCAGGTCCAGCTCCGTGCCGTTGATACCGAGCAGGGCGTCGTGCAGCGTGAGCGTGCGCTGCGCCCGGTCCAGTTCGACGGAGGCGCGCAGACGGGTGGCCACGCGATTGACCAGCAGTTCGCCGTCCTGCCAGAAAAGGATGTTCCGGTTCCGGAAATCGAGCGCCAGCATGGAGTGTCCCTCCCCGAGCCGGGCCCTCAGCCTCAGCCCGGCATCCCGGATGTTGGCGAAAACCTTCGTTTCGCGGTCGTCGAACGTCACCGAACCATGACGCAGCGCGACGTGCCGGACGGAGATTTCACTGACGGTCCGCACGGTATCCGCCGTTGTATCCGCCGCCGTGCCGGACGCAAGCGTGTCGGCGGAGGGGAGGATGTCCCAGTTCGCACGCCCCGTCCCGTCCCGGAAGGCATAGACGTCGGCACTGTCCACCGAGAGTTTCAGTATGTCGATTTTCCGGTGTCTCAGGTAGCTGACCGGATTGAAGACCAGCACGGCCTTGCGGAACGTGAGCAGCGTGTCGGTCCGCTGCCAGAGCGTGTCGCGGAGTGCCGTCGAAACCAGCGTGCCGTCCGTCAGTTTCACGCCGAACCGCGGAAAGGTGGAGAAAAAGGTCAGCTCCACGCCGCCCATCCGCAGCCGGGCGTTCAGACTCCGGTCGGCGATCCGCTCCACGACGGGCGTCAGTTTCGAGGGCGTGAAAACGAAATTCAGCACGACGGCCGTGCCGACGAGCAGCAACAGCAGCACGCTTCCCGCCGAAACGGCGCTTATCCGGATGATTCTCTTCGTGCGACGGTCCATTGGCAAATCCTCCTCTTTTTCAGCAAAGATAACGATTTTTCGGAGACATCGCACCGGACGCCGGGACATATCCCGGGCCGTCCGTCGCTCGGGACGGTCCGGAATCGGCATGCGGCATACCCCCCTCCGGTGCGGTGAACGGCTGCGGGAAACGAACCGACCGGGAGGAAGGGCGGCAGATGCCCCGCGGCAAGGGAGGCGACGAATGCAAAAGATTCAGGACAGACAACGAAAAACCCTGCAAACCTCGGTGTTTGCAGGGTTTCCTTGTGGAGAATACGAGATTCGAACTCGTGACCTCTTGCATGCCATGCAAGCGCTCTAGCCAGCTGAGCTAATCCCCCGTTGCGGGGGCAAAGATAATCGGATTTTTCGATTCTCACAAGATTTGCCCGAAAAAAAACAGTTATTTTTTCCGGTCCGTTTTCCGGACATTCGGATCTTCCGCCGCCGGAATCGGAGAAAATCGCGTATATTTGCAGAAACAGCAGGCTGCAAACCGTTCGGCCTGCGGCCGGAGGTCCCGGGCGAACGAACGGCCGGGCGGCTCCGCACGCAGAATGACGGTCCGCCCCGGCCGGAACGCCGCGGAAGCGCCTCGGCACACGAAAAAAAAATGCAAGACGAGAAATCATGGAAAACAGAATCTGTTCCCTGTTCGGAATCCGCTACCCCATCGTCGCGGGCGGCATGATCTGGTGCAGCGGCTGGCGGCTGGCCGCCGCCGTGAGCGAAGCGGGCGGCCTGGGGCTGATCGGCTCCGGCTCGATGACGCCCGACCTGCTGCGCGAACATATCCGCCGCTGCCGCGAAGCCACACGGAAACCCTTCGGCGTGAACGTCCCGCTCATGTACCGGTATGCCGACCAGATCATCGAAACGGTCATCGAGGAGCGCGTGCCGGTCGTCTTCACCTCGGCGGGCGACCCGAAGAGCCGGACGGCACAACTGCACGAAGCCGGCTGCAAGGTGGCGCACGTCGTGTCGAGCTCGAAATTCGCCCGCAAGAGCGAGGAGGCGGGCGTGGACGCCGTCGTGGCCGAAGGGTTCGAGGCCGGCGGACACAACGGCCGCGAGGAGACTCCGACGATGGTCCTCACGCCCCACGTGCGCCGGGCGGTGCGGATTCCGCTGCTGGCGGCGGGAGGCATCGCCACGGGACGGGGAATGCTGGCGGCTTTCGCCCTCGGGGCCGAAGGCGTGCAGTTGGGCACGCGGTTCGCACTGACCCGGGAAAGCTCGGCCAGCGAGGAGTTCAAGAGGCTGTGCCTCTCGCTCGAAGAGGGCGGCACGACACTGGCGCTGAAGAAGCTCGCCCCGACACGCCTGGTGCGCAACGACTTCTGCCGGGCCGTGGAGGAGGCCGAGAGCCGCGGCGCGACGGCCGAAGAGCTTTCGGCGCTGCTCGGGCGCGGCCGGCCGAAGCGGGGAATCTTCGAGGGCGACCTCTCGGAAGGTGAACTGGAGATCGGACAGGCAGCCTCGCTGCTCCGCGACCTGCCCCCGGCCGGGGAGGTCGTCCGGCAGATCGTCCGCGAATACGACGAGGCGCTGCCGACGCTCGGGCGGCTCGGCCCGCTCTGAATGCGCCGGACGCTTCGGATGCGCCGGACACGGGACGCTACCCGAGTTTCATCACCTCGTCGATGCCCATTTCGCGGTAGGTCGATTCCAGCTCCTCGCCGCGGTCCGAGATGACCAGCAGCTTGTCGCCCAGCCGCAGCTCGGTCTTGCCCTGCGGCACGAAATACTCCCCGTCGCGGCAGATCATCATGACCAGCGTATTCTCGGGCAGCACGATGTCCTTGAGCGTATGCCCGCTCTCGAGCATGCTCTCATTGACCTCGACCTCGGTCAGCACCGACTTCATGTCCTCGTGCATATTGACGTCGAAGGCCGATTCGCGCTCCTCGTAGGCCAGTCCCAGCAGGTTGGCCATGCCGCTGACGGTCGTGCCCTGCACCAGCAGCGAGATGATCGTCGAGAGGAAGACCACGTTGAACAGCAGGTCGGCGTACTCGACGTCGTCCATCATCGGATAGATGGCGAAGAGGATCGGCACGGCGCCGCGGAGCCCCACCCACGAAATGTAGAGCCGCGCCCGGGCCGTGAACTTCCGGAACGGCAGCAGGCAGGCGAAGACCGACAACGGCCGCGCGACGAGGATGAGGAAGAAGCCCACGGAGCAGCCGAGGATCAGCACCTCGGGTTGCAGCAGTTCGTCGCTATTGACGAACAGTCCCAGCGTGAGGAACATCACGATCTGCATGAGCCACGTGAAACCGTCGAAAAAGACCGTCAGGGGCCGTTTCTGCACCAGTTTGTGATTGCCGATGACCAGTCCCGAGAGATAGACGGCCAGGTAGCCGTTGCCGCCCACCAGATCCGTGAAGGCGAACGAGAAGAAGACGAAGGCCAGCAGCAGCACGACGTAGAGCGAGTGGTTCGCCAGTCCGATGCGGTTGATCGTCCACACGGCCAGCCGTCCGACGAGGTAGCCGGAGAGGGCTCCGACGACCATCTGCACGACGAACGCCACGACCGACATGCCCAGCCCGACGTGCTCCGACGTGTTCGACAGCACACCGATGAGCAGGATCGTGAGCATGTAGGCCATCGGATCGTTCGAACCGCTCTCCAGCTCGAGCAGCGGCCGCAGGTGCTCCTTCAGCCCCTGCTTCTTGCTTCGCAGGATCGAAAAGACCGAGGCCGAATCGGTCGAGGACATCGTGGAGGCCAGCAGCAGCGCCAGCGCGAAGGGCATCTCCAGCCCCAGCCACGGCGCGATGAGCCATACGAAGCCCGCCAGGACGAGGGCCGTCATCACCACGCCCGCCGTGGCCAGCACGACACCCGGCCCGATGATCGGCCGGATCTCCCGGAAGGAGGTGTCCATGCCGCCTGTGAACAGAATGACGCACAGCGACATCATGCCGATGAACTGGGTGATATCGACCGAACGGTAGGAGATGAAATCCAGTCCGAACAACATGCCCACCCCGAGGAAGAGCAGCAACGCCGGCGCCCCGAAACGATAGGCCACCTTACCGGCCAGCACCGCCACGAAAAGCAGCAGCGCCCCCACCAACACGATATTCTCTCCGCTTAAATTTATCATCGTCTCAACAATTTAACCTGAATCTCTACGAACCGGGCCCCGCCGCATCCCGTCAGGCATGGAAGGCCGGCAATTCCCGGCATCCGAAAAATCGTGCCGCAAACACGCCTCCGCCCCGGAAACCGTCTCCGTGCGCACCGCCCGGACCCGGCATCGCCGCACATGCGGCGGCGGAATCCGAAGGACCGGACGCATCCGGAGCCACCGGACAACGCAGGGATGCGCTCCGGAAGACCGGAACGTCCGCCAAATGAGAAACCGGCGCAGACGGCAGCCGCAACGGCCCGCGCGCCGCGGACCGGCGAAGCAGACCGGGGGCCGGGACGAAACGCCGGAATCCGGGCTCCGAATGCCGCGGCAGATGCACGCA
Source organism: Alistipes dispar (assembly GCF_006542685.1). Taxonomy (NCBI): domain Bacteria; kingdom Pseudomonadati; phylum Bacteroidota; class Bacteroidia; order Bacteroidales; family Rikenellaceae; genus Alistipes; species Alistipes dispar. Next base: position 508,554 of record NZ_AP019736.1, read on the forward strand.
ACGCGATCGGCGACCGTGCGCGGCCGCAACCGGGCAGCCGCGCCGAGACAGGAAGCCGGCGAACTCAGGAAGCTCGGACAACAGTCCCGCATGTCCGAACGACCCGCTCGAACGCAAAGCTATGAAAAAAATCGGAATATTCCGCCCCTCCCATGAAAAAGGAGGACCATACGGCCCGAAAAACATACGGTCCGGACAACGGGTCCGAAGGAGCCGCACCGCCGGAACGGATCACTGCGGAATGAAGGTGTAGGTGATGGTCCCCTGCTGACGCGCCGGGGCCGAAGAGTCGATATTGAAGGACGAGACGCGCGCGGCATGCAGGGCGGCTTCGCGCATGCAGTCGTCGCCGCCCTCCGCAACGCGCGCCGAAACCACCTCGCCGGCGCGGTTCACCACGATCGCCACCACCACTTCGCCGCCCCCCTCGCACCGGTAGGCCGGCACGCTCAGATCGACCGACTGCCGCACGGGATTCTTCAGCGAGAAGGAGACCGTGACGCGCCCCTTCACCTTCCGGTCCTCGTGCCGTCCCTCCTCCCGGCCCCGGCGGCCCTCACGGATCGCCCGCTCCTCGGCCAGGCCCTGTTCGTAGGCTTCGCGGTTGGCGCGCATGCGCGCCTCGGCCTCGGCGGCGGCATCGTTCAGCGCCGCGGCGTTCGTGCCGCGGTCGTCCCGGAGTTTCTCGTTCAGCGCATTCTCGTTCGACACCTCGTTGCGGATACTCCGCCAGTCGATCTCCTCGCCCTCCTGCTGCCGGCGGCGCACCTCCTCCGCGAGGCGGTCGCGCTCCTGCTCCAGTTCGGCGAGCGACTGCAAGTCGATGAACATGCCCTGCTGGTGGGGCCGGCGCCCCACCACGATCTTCGACGAGACGAAGGCGATCATCAGCACCAGATAGGCGATCAGCGTGATGCACAACCCGATACGGTGGTCGTACGCCCACTCTCCGGCATCCTCCCGGCGGTTGTCGAACGGCAGGCGGAGACGTGCCCTGCGCGGACGGCCTTCCGCCGCGCCGGCGTTCTCTCCGGAGGCCGCGCCTCTCCCGGCCGGAACGCTCCGGCCGGCACGGGAACGCCCCGACGTCCGGGCCCCGCCCGGCACGCCGTCCGCCGCCGCATCCGGCCGCGTCCGTTCCGCTCCGTCCCCGGCTTCCCGGCTCCTTCCGGAGTCCTCCGTATGCTCGTGCTCTTTCGAAGACATGTCGTTTCGGGATTTCAGCGCAAAAGTAGTGTTTTTTACCGTATTTTTATTACCTTTACGAAAAATTAACCGCACCCCGGAGCGCCGGAGCCGAAATTTGGTTTTGCGCCCGAGTTGCATTATCTTTGCGTGCAAATTACCATGAATCCGCTTATGACAACCAAACAACAAACGCTCAAGGCTCCGATCTCGTTCTCGGGCAAGGGCCTGCACACGGGCGTCAAAGTGACGATGACGGTCAATCCGGCCGAAGCCGGCACGGGCATCGTATTCCGCCGCACCGACATCGAGGGGCAGCCGCTCATCCCCGCCCTGTGCGACTACGTGGTGGACACCTCGCGCGGCACGACGATCGAGGCAGGAGGCCACCGCGTCAGCACCATCGAACATATCATGTCGGCGCTCTGGACGCTCGGCGTGGACAACGCCCTGATCGACATAGACGCCCCCGAGACGCCCATCCTCGACGGCTCGGCCCGCGAATACGCCGAGGCCGTCACCCGGACCGGACTGGTGGACCAGGAGGCCGAGCGGCAGTTCTACCACGTCACCGAGAAGATGGTTTACACGATCCCCGAGAAGGGCACGGCGATCATTCTCTACCCCGACGACGAATTTTCGGTGTCGGTGCACGTGGACTACAACTCGAAGGTCATCGGCAACCAATACGCCACCTTCGAGCCGGGCGACGACTACGCGGGAAAGATCTCGCCCTGCCGCACGTTCGTCTTCCTGCACGAACTCGAACCGCTGATGAAGATGAACCTCATCAAGGGAGGCGATCTGGACAACGCGATCGTCGTGGTCGAGAATCCCGTGCCGGACGAGCAGCTCGAACACCTCAAGAAGCTCTTCAACAAGCCCGACATCGAGATCAAGGCGGGCTACCTGAACAACCTCGAGCTGCGCTGCAACAACGAGCTGGCGCGCCACAAGCTCCTCGACCTGCTGGGCGACTTCGCGCTGCTGGGCGTGCGCATCAAGGGCCGCGTATGGGCCACCCGCCCGGGCCACTTCGCCAACACGGAGTTCATGAAACAGCTCAAGCACGCCATCCGCAAGGCCGGCGAGAAACCCCGCTTCACCTACGACTGCCGCAAGCCGGCGCTCTACGACATCAACGCCATCCGCCACATGCTGCCCCACCGCCCGCCGTTCCTGCTCGTGGACCGCATCTTCCACCGCGACGACACGGACGTGGCGGGCATCAAGAACGTGACGATGAACGAGCCGTTCTTCGTGGGCCACTTCCCCGAGGAGCCGGTCATGCCGGGCGTGCTCATCGTCGAGGCCATGGCGCAGTGCAGCGGCATCCTGGTCTTGGGCGGCGTTCCCGACCCGGAGAACTACTCGACCTACTTCATGAAGATCGACGGCGTGAAGTTCAAGCGCAAGGTCGTCCCGGGCGACACGCTGCAATTCGAAATTCACCTGCTGGAGCCCATCCGCCGCGGCGTGGCCGTGGTCGAGGGCAAAGCCTTCGTCGGCGAGTCGCTCGCCTGCGAGGCGATCATGATGGCGCAGGTCGTCAAGAACAAAAAGTAGCGCGGCGATGATAAGCAAACTTGCCTACGTCCACCCCGAAGCCAGGCTCGGGGCCGACGTGACGGTGGAACCGTTCGCCTGCATCGCAGCCGACGTCGTGATCGGCGACGGCTGCTGGATCGGTCCCGGCGCCGTGATCCACGACGGAGCGCGCCTCGGCCGCTGCTGCAAGGTCCACACGGCCGCCTCGGTGTCGTGTCTGCCGCAGGACCTGAAGTTCGCCGGCGAGAAGACCGTGTGCGAGATCGGCGACCACAACGACATCCGCGAATACGTCACCATCAGCCGCGGCACGGCCTCCACGGGCACGACGCGCATAGGATCGCACAACCTGCTGATGGCCTACACCCACATCGGCCACGACTGCGTGGTGGGCAGCCACTGCGTCATCGCCAACCGCGTCTCGCTCGCGGGCGAGGTGCATGTCGGCGACTGGGTGGTCATCGGCGGCCACGCGGCCATCCACCAGTGGACCCACATCGGCGAACACTCGATGATCCAGGGCGGCGCGCTGCTCGGGCAGGACCTGCCGCCGTTCGTCATCGTGCGCAACGACACACTCCGTTTCGCCGGCATCAACAAGATCGGACTTTCGCGCCGCGGCTTCACGCAGGAGCGCATCGCCGAGATCCACGACGCCTGCCGCATCCTCTTCCAGAGCGGACTGAACTACATGGCCGCCTGCGACGAGGTCGAGCGCATCGTGCCGCAGAGCGACGAGCGCGACTCGCTCGTGCGGTTCATCCGCACCTCGAAACGCGGCGTCATCAAACCCTACGAGACGCGGAGCCGCGAGGAGTGAGCCTCCGTTCCGCGGGGCGGCATGCGGGGGACCTGCCTTCCGGGGAGGTCCCCCGTTTCGTCGCGGAGAGGCGCGCCGTGCGTCAAAATTTTTCCTATAAATATTTGTATATCGGATTTTTTCACTATATTTGCGTTGTCGAAAGACGAAGCGAAGCGGAAAGGGGACGGAAAGTCCCCTTCTTTCATAGTTGCACACGACCGAAAAACAGCGATATGATCGACACGAAAAAGATAACCGAAGCGGCGGAACGCCATCTCGAAGGGACCGACATGTTCGTCGTGGAGTGCACCTCGACGCCGGGCAACGAAATCGAACTGACGATCGACAGCGACACGTCGGTCGGCATCGACGCCTGCGTGGCGCTGAGCCGCGCCGTGGAGGCCGACCTCGACCGCGATGCGGAGGACTTCTCGCTGACGGTCGCCTCGGCGGGCATCGGCTCCGAGCTGCGCACGCTGCGGCAGTACCGCAAACTCGTCGGACGCCCGGTGGAGGTGCTGCTCACGAACGGCGTGAAGATCCTGGCCCACCTCGACGAGGCGACCGACGAAGGCGTCACCCTCTCCTACGAGGAGAAGCAGGCCGTGGAGGGCAGGAAGCGCAAGCAGCCGGTGAAGGTCACGCGCTCGTATCCCTTCGCACAGATCAAGTACACGAAGGAGTGGCTGGATTTCAAATAGCGCCCGGCCGCCTGCGGCGCAGGACGGCATGCAAAGGAACGAAATATACAAAGACAGATAATTAGCACACAATGGACAACCTGAATTTGATCAGCAACTTTGCCGAGTTCAAAGAGCTGAAGAACATCGACAAACCGACGATGATCGGCGTATTGGAGGACGTCTTCCGCCACGCGCTTCAGAAACAGTACGAAACGGACGAGAATTTCGACGTCATCATCAACCCCGAGAAGGGCGACCTCGAAATCTGGCGCAACCGGACCGTCGTGGAGGACGGCGCCGTGGAGAATCCCAACATGCAGATCGCCGTGTCGGAGGTGAAGGCCATCGACCCGACCTACGAGGTCGGCGACGAATACGCCGACGAGATCAAGCTCTCGTCGTTCGGCCGCCGCACGGTGCTGTCGCTGCGGCAGAACCTCGCCTCGCGCATCCTCGATCTGGAGAAGGCCAGCCTCTACGAGAAGTACTCGGAGAAGGTCGGCGAGATCGTGACGGGCGAAGTCTATCAGGTCTGGAAGAGGGAGGTGCTCATCCTCGACGACGAGGAGAACGAGCTGATCCTTCCCAAGGCCGAGCAGATTCCCAACGACTTCTACCGCAAGGGCGACACGATCAAGGCCATCGTCAAGTCGGTCGAGATGAACAACAACCAGCCGCGCATCATTCTCTCGCGCACGGCCAACCAGTTCCTCGAGCGGTTGTTCGAACAGGAGGTTCCCGAGATCTTCGACGGCCTGATCACCATCAAGAAGATCGTCCGCATCCCCGGCGAACGCGCCAAGGTGGCCGTGGAATCCTACGACGAACGCATCGACCCGGTGGGCGCCTGCGTCGGCATGAAGGGCTCGCGCATCTACTCGATCGTCAAGGAGCTGCGCAACGAGAACATCGACGTGGTGAACTACACGGCCAACACGCAACTGATGATCCAGCGGGCGCTCAATCCCGCGAAGATCTCATCGATCACCATAGACGAGGAGAAGAAGACCGCCTCGGTTTACCTCAAGCCCGACCAGGTGTCGCTGGCCATCGGCAAGGGCGGCCTGAACATCCGCCTCTCGAAGATGCTCACGGGCTACGACATCGACGTCTATCGCGAGATCGAGGAGGAGGACGTGGCCCTCACGGAGTTCGCCGACGAGATCGACGGCTGGATCATCGACGCGCTGAAGAGCGCCGGCTGCGACACGGCCAAGAGCGTGCTGGAGCTGCCCGTCGAGGAGATCGCCGCCCGCGCCGACCTCGAACTGGAGCAGGCGCAGAAGGTCGTCGAGATTCTGAAGGCCGAGTTCGAATAACCAAAACCGAAAGAAAGGAGAACAATACGATATGGGTAATGAAAGAAAATTAAGGCTCATTCAGGTTGCCAAGGAGTTCAACGTGGGTATCAACACCATCACGGACTTCCTGCACAAGAAGGGCATCAAGAGCGACGGATCGCCCAATACGCTGGTCGATGCGGAGACTTATGCCGTTCTGGAGAAGGAGTTCGGGTCGAACCGCGCCGCCGCGAGCGCACGCAACTCGATCCGCGAACGCATCTCCCTGAAGCAGACGACCATCACACTCGAGGAGGCTAAGAAGCAGGAGCGCGAGGAGGAAAAGGAGGTCGTCATCAAAAGCAACGTGATCAGCGTGAAGGACGAGATCCCGCAGATGAAGATTCTCGGCAAGATCGACCTCTCGCCCAAACCCAAGCCCGCTCCGGCCCCGGCGCCCCAGCCCGCGCCCGCGAAGACGGAGGCTCCCGCCCCGAAGGCGGAGGCCCCCGCGCCGGCACAACCCGAGAAGAGCGCCCCGGCAGCGCCCGCGGCTCCGGCACAGGCTGCACCCGCTCCCGCACGGGAGGAGCCGAAAGCCGCGGCCCCGGCAACCCCGGCCGCCGCGCCGGCACAGCCCGAAGCCCCGGAGAAGACGGCTTCGGCCTCCGCTCCGGCAGCCGAAGCGCCCAAGGCCGAAGCGCCGAAGGAGGAGGCGCCGAAAGACAACATCTTCCGCCCGGCAACGGTGACCCTCACGGGTCCGCAGGTGCTCGGCACGATGGACGTGTCGGGCTTCGTCCCCGGCGGCAAACACAAGCGCAAACGCCTCCAGAAGGAGAAGGTGGACGTTTCGAAGGCCCAGAAAGGAGGCTCGCAGGGCGGCGGCAAGCAGGGTCAGGGCGGCCAGGGCGGCAACGGCGGCAGCCGTCCCGGCGGCGGGCAGGACCGCAACCGCGGCGGACAGCAGAACCAGCCCCGTCCGGGCGAAGGACGCCGCAACAAGAACAAGAACACGCCCAAACCGGTCGTCCGCCCCGAAGTGAGCGACGAAGAGGTTTCGAAGCAGGTGAAGGACACCCTGGCCCGTCTGACGGCCAAGGGCGCCAAGACCAAGGCGGCGAAATACCGCAAGGAGAAGCGCGAAGCCGTGGCCGAACGCATGAGCGAGGAGTTCGAACGTTCGGAACAGGAGCGTTCGACGCTCAAGGTCACCGAGTTCGTCACCGTGAGCGAGCTGGCCACGATGATGAACGTCCCGCCCACCGAAGTCATCACGGCCTGCATGAACCTCGGACTGATGGTGTCGATCAACCAGCGTCTCGACGCCGAGGCGCTCGTGGTCGTGGCCGAGGAGTTCGGCTACAAGGTCGAATTCGTTTCCGTGGAGATTCAGGAAGCCATCGCCGACGACCACGAGGACAAGGAGGAGGACCTCGTGCCGCGTCCGCCGATCGTGACGGTCATGGGACACGTGGACCACGGCAAGACCTCGCTGCTGGACAACATCCGCAAGACGAACGTCATCGAAGGCGAGGCGGGCGGCATCACGCAGCATATCGGCGCATACAGCGTCGAGCTGAACGGCCAGAAGATCACCTTCCTCGACACCCCGGGCCACGAGGCCTTCACGGCCATGCGCGCCCGCGGCGCGAAGATCACCGACGTGGCCATCATCATCGTGGCGGCCGACGACAACGTGATGCCGCAGACGATCGAGGCGATCAACCACGCGCAGGCCGCCGGCGTGCCGATGGTCTTCGCCATCAACAAGATCGACAAGCCCAACGCCAATCCCGACCACATCAAGGAGCAGCTCTCGCAGATGAACTACCTCGTGGAGTCGTGGGGCGGCAAATACCAGGACCAGGAGATTTCGGCCAAGAAGGGGCTGAACCTCGACAAGCTGCTCGAAAAGGTGCTGCTCGAGGCCGAGATGCTCGACCTGAAGGCCAACCCGAACAAAAAGGCCGTCGGCACGGTGATCGAATCGACGCTCGACAAGGGACGCGGCTACGTCTCGACGGTGCTGGTGCAGGCCGGCACGCTGCATGTCGGCGACGTGATCCTCTCGGGGACCTTCACCGGCCGTGTGAAGGCCATGTTCAACGAGAACGGCAAGAAGGTGGCCGAAGCGGGTCCCTCGACGCCCGTGCAGGTGCTGGGTCTCAACGGCGCCCCGCAGGCCGGCGACACGTTCAACGTGATGGAGGACGACCGCTCGGCGCGCGAGATCGCCAACAAGCGCGAGCAGTTGCAGCGCATGCAGGGCATCATGACCCAGAAGCACGTGACGCTCGACGAGATCGGACGCCGCATCGCCATCGGATCGTTCAAGGAGCTCAACATCATCGTCAAGGGCGACGTGGACGGCTCCGTGGAAGCCATGTCCGGATCGCTCATCAAGCTCTCGAAGGAGACCGTGCAGGTCAATGTCATCCACGCCGCCGTGGGCCAGATTTCGGAGTCCGACGTGCTGCTGGCCGCCGCCTCGAACGCCATCATCGTCGGCTTCCAGGTGCGTCCGTCGGCCGCTGCGCGCAAGGTGGCCGAGAAGGAGGAGATCGAAATCCGCCTCTACTCGATCATCTACGACGCCATCAACGACATCAAGGACGCCATCGAGGGCATGCTCGAACCGGTGATGAAGGAGGAGATCGTGGCTTCGGTCGAGGTGCTGGAGATCTTCAAGATCTCGAAGGTCGGAACCGTGGCGGGCTGCGTCGTGCGCGAAGGCAAGTTGCAGCGCTCGACCCCGATCCGCGTCATCCGCGACGGCATCGTGATCTACACGGGCAAGCTCGGCTCGCTCAAGCGGTTCAAGGACGACGTGAAGGAGGTGGCCTCGGGTCAGGACTGCGGTCTGAACATCGAATCGTTCAACGACATCCGCGTGGGCGACATCGTCGAAGGATACGAACAGGTGGAAGTCAAACGCAAATAACGGCCGGTCGGGTCGGGACCGCCGCACGGCGGCCCCGACCGGCGGGAAGCGACTGAAAAGGGAATAGGAACGGAAGCAGACAAGAATCAAAACCAATATCCCAAACACACAACATGAATACGCAGATCAAATTTACGACTCCCGAAGAGGCCGTCAAGGTCATCAAATCGGGCGATCATGTGCACCTGAGCTCCGTGGCATCGGCTCCGCAGTGCCTGATCAACGCCATGTGCAAGCGCGGAGAGGCCGGCGAACTGAAGGACGTGCACGTCCATCACCTCCACACGGAGGGTCCGGCCCCCTATGCCGATCCGAAATTCGAGGGCGTCTTCCAGCTCGACTCGTTCTTCGTGGGCAGCAACGTCCGCAAGGTGACGCAGAGCGGCTACGCCGACTACATTCCGATCTTCCTGAGCGAAACCCAGCGGCTGTACCGCTGCGGCGCCGTGCCGTGCAACGTGGCGATGATCCAGGTCTGCCCGCCCGACAAGCACGGCTACGTGTCGCTCGGCACGTCGGTGGACGCGACGCTGGCCGCCGTGGAGTGCGCCGACTACGTGATCGCCGTGGTGAACAAGCACGTGCCCCGTTCGTTCGGCCAGGCGATGATCCCCATGTCGAAGATCGACCTCTTCGTGGAGGACGACACACCGCTCATGGAGGCGCACTTCTCCGAGCCCAACGAGGTCGAGACGGCCATCGGCAAGCACTGCGCCGCGCTGATCGAGGACGGCGCGACGCTCCAGATGGGCATCGGCGCCATTCCCAATGCCGTGCTGGCACAACTGGGAGGCCACAAGAACCTCGGCATCCACACCGAAATGTTCGCCGACGGCGTGCTGCCGCTCGTCGAGAAGGGCGTCATCAACGGCGAGGCCAAGAAGACCGACCCGGGCAAGATGGTCTCGACCTTCCTGATGGGTTCGCAGAAGGTTTACGACTTCATCGACGATAACCCCGGCGTGCTGATGATGGACGTGGGCTACACGAACGACCCCTACATCATCTCGCAGAACGACCGCATGACGGCCATCAACTCGGCCCTGCAAGTCGATCTGACGGGCCAGGTGTGCGCCGACTCGCTCGGCACGAAGTTCTGGTCGGGAGTGGGCGGCCAAATCGACTTCGTCTATGGCGCGTCGCTGTCGAAGGGCGGCAAGGCGATCATCGCCATGCCTTCGATCACGAACAAGGGCGTCTCGAAGATCGCCCCGGTGCTCACGGCCGGCGCGGGCGTCGTGACCACGCGCAACCACATCCACTGGTTCGTCACGGAGAACGGAGCCGTCGATCTCTACGGCAAGACGCTGCAGGAGCGCGCCCGGCTGATTATCTCGGTGGCGCACCCCTCGGCGCAGGAGGAACTCGACCGGGCCGCCTTCGAGCGTTTCGGCGAACACCACCACTACGTCAAGAAGTACATGAGCGAAAACTAACCGCCGCCGATCGCGGCCCCACGCACGCGGGATTCCGGCTTCGGTCCGGAATTCCGCGTCTTTTTTCTGTCTGAAACGTTTTTTAATATGTTTCATTTGGTTTCGATAGAAAAATATTTTATTTTTGTGAGGATATACAGGCAAAACAAAATCGTTATCGTGCGGACACACTCAAATAATCATACGTTTCAATTCAAATCAAAAACTACTATGAGACTCTCAACAACCAAAACCCTCATCGGCTCGCTGTGCGGGGCCGCCATGCTCTCCGCCGGCCTCGTCTCCTGCGCTCCGAAACACAACACGCTCTCCGAGGCGGAAATCGCCGACGGCTGGCAGCTCCTCTTCGACGGCAAGACGCTCGACCAGTGGAAGGACTTCAACGGCGACTCGCTGACGCAGCCCTGGACCGTCGTGGACGGCTGCATCCAGGCCAAAGGCGGCGGCAGCGACCTGTCGGGCTATATCGTGACGAAGAAAGAGTACGAAAACTTCATCCTCGACTGGGAGTGGAAACTCTCGCACGGCGGAAACAGCGGCATGCTGTACCACGTGGTCGAAGATCCCTATTTCAAGGTTCCCTACGTGACCGGTCCCGAATACCAGCTCATCGACGAGGAGGGCTGGGAGGAAGTGAACGCCCCGACGAAGCTCGAGGAGTGGCAGCGCCTGGGCGTGGATTACGCCATGCACCTGCCCGACAAGGCCGCCATGCAGGTCAATCCGCAGGGCGAATGGAATTCGTCGCGCATCGTCTTCGACAACGGCCACGTGGAGCACTGGCTCAACGGCAAGAAGATTCTCGAGTTCGAGGCGTGGACCGACGACTGGTTCGCCCGCAAGCACAGCGGCAAATGGGAGACCGCTCCCGAATACGGTCTGGCCCGCAAGGGCGTGATCTGCCTCCAGGACCACGGCGACCCGGCTTCGTTCCGCAACATCAAGATCAAGGAGTTGCCCCGCAAGGCCGGCAAGGAGGTCGCGCTCTTCAACGGCAAGGACCTCACCGGCTGGGAGGCTTACGGCACGGAGAAGTGGTATGTGGACAAGGAGGGCAACCTCGTCTGCGAAAGCGGTCCGGACAAGCAGTACGGCTACCTGGCCACGCGCGACTACTATAACGACTTCGACCTCACGGTGGAGTTCAAACAACTGGCCAACGGCAACTCGGGCGTCTTCTTCCGCTCGTTCGTGGAGCCTCCCGTGAAGGTTCACGGCTGGCAGTGCGAAGTAGCTCCCAAGAACTTCGACACGGCGGGCATCTACGAATCCTACGGCCGCGGCTGGCTCGTGCAGATTCCCGAGGAGAAGGAGTCGATCCTCAAGGAGGGCGAGTGGAACACGCTGCGCCTGCGCGTCGAGGGCGACCACGTCCAGACGTGGCTCAACGGCGAGCCGATGGTGGACATCCGCGACGAGAAGATCGGCGCCGCACAGGGCCGCATCGCGCTCCAGATCCACGACGGCGGCGGTATCAAGGTGCAGTGGCGCAACCTGAAACTCACCGAGCTGTAAACCGAACGACAACCTGAAAAACGACACTCATGGGAATCAACAGAAGAAACTTCCTGAAAACGGCCGGCGGTCTGGCGTTGCTGACGATCGTCCCGAGCCGGGTGCTGGGAGGCCCAAAGCATGTCGCCCCGAGCGACCAGCTCACCAAGGGCATCATCGGCACGGGCGGCATCGGCCGCAGCAGCTACCACTTCACCAGCGACGAGCAGTGCCGGCTGGTGGCCCTCTGCGACGTGGACAAGAACCACCTGGCGAGCGCCGTCGAACTGGGCAAACAGAAATTCGGCCAGAAGTTGCAGACCTACCATTTCTACCGCGACCTGATCAACGATCCGAACGTGGACATCGTGCACATCGCCACCCCGCCCCACTGGCACGGAATCATGGCCGTCGAGGCCGCCCGCGCCGGAAAGGACATCTGGTGCGAAAAGCCGATGACACGCACGATCGGCGAGGGCAAGCGCGTGATGGAGGCCGTCAAACGGAACGGCCGCATCTTCCGCCTGAACACCTGGTTCCGCTTCCAGGACACCTTCTACGGCCTCGGCACGACCGTCCAGCCGCTCAAGAAGCTCGTGGACAGCGGCATGCTCGGCTGGCCGCTGAAAGTCACCATCTCCGGAGCCACGGGCTTCACCTGGAAATTCTTCTGGGTGGGCAAGGAGAACCTCACGCCGCAGCCCGTGCCCGCCGCGCTGGATTACGACCTCTGGCTGGGTCCGGCTCCCTACAAGCCCTACAATGCGCACCGCACGCACCAGACCTTCCGCGGCTACTGGGACTACGACGGCGGCGGCCTGGGCGACATGGGACAGCACTACATGGACCCCGTGCAGTACCTGCTGGGCAAGGACAATACCTCGCCCGTGAAGGTCGAGGTGGACGCCCCGCAGCAGCATCCCGACGCCATCGGCATCTGGCGCAGGATCGTCTATACCTACGAGGACGGCTGCCAGATCGTCCTCGAGGGCGAAGGCTTCGAGAGCGAGGGCAAAGTGCCCTACATCGAAGGTCCGAAAGGCAAAGTTTACAAGGGATTCGAATGCACGATTCCGGACGTGATGAACAAGCTCGCCGAGCTGCCCGATCCGGAGCCGCAGAACACCGATTTCATCAAGTGCATCCGCAACCGCGAACGCTTCGCGCTCGACGAAATCAAGGGCTACCACAGCGCGACGCTGGTGAACATGGCCCTCTGCGCGCTGCGGCTCAACCGCACGCTCCGTTTCGATCCCGCGAAGCAGCTCTTCGTCGGCGATGACGCGGCCAACCGGCTGATCGACCAACCGATGCGCGCACCGTGGAAAATCTGATCCGTAACGTCCAAAACATGCACACCATGAAGAAAATACTCGTCATATTGCTCGCCTCCTGCCTCCTGCCGCTGGCCGCAGGGGCGCAGGACGCCCGGCAGCGCACCGCCACGACCATCGTCGCCGATGCGCTGGCGCAGCTCCCGGCCCAGACCTCCGAAGTCTATAACGGCCTCATGCGGGAACTGGCATCGACCGGCGCCGCGGGCGTCCGGGAGATGGCCGGCATGCTCGTGCCCGCCGACAAGGGACAGAACGCCGTCGTGGAGTACGCCCTGAACGGCGTGACCGACTACGTGACCGGCGAAGGGCTCGACGCGGCCCGCGCCGAGGTCCGCAAGGGGCTGGCCGAAGGAATCGCCGCCTGCACGGACAAGCCCAACCAGGCATTCCTGCTCTCGCTGCTCCAGATCTGCTCCACCGAAGAGGACATTCCGGTATTCGTGAAATATGCGGACGACGACTACCTGGCCGACGCGGCCGTGCGGGGCCTCGTCTCGACACCCGGAAGCGAGGAGGCCGTTCTCTCGCTGATGCAGAACGCCCCGCGGCCTTCGGCCCTGCTGGCCTATGCCGCCTCGAAACGTCCGAGCGAGGGAGCCGAGGAGATCCTCCTCTCGTGGCTGACCGACTACCAGACCGACGACGCCACGAAAGAGGCAGTTTACAACGCCCTGGCCGCCTGCGGCGGCAAGAGCTCGCTCAGGACGCTGGCCGATGCGGCCGCCGCTTCGGACTACGATTTCGGCAAGACCGACGCCACGAGCGCCTACATCCGGCTGGTGAACCGCCTCGCCGACGAAGGCGACACGAAGAGCGCCCTCGCCGCAGCCCGTTCGCTGGCGAAGGCCACGGCGCGCACGAACGTCCGCGCCGCCGCCCTGCAGATCATTCTCCGGACGGATGTCAAAAAGCGCACGCAGAACCTGCTCGCCGCCCTCCGGGACGGCGACCGGGAGTACCGCGGCGCGGCGCTCGACTTCGCCGGCGACTTCGCCGACGAGGCGCTCTACGCCGCTGTCGTCCGGAAGATGCCCTCGCTGACCGAACAGGCCCGCACGGACATCGTGAACTGGCTCGGTGCACGCCATGCCGCCTCGCAGACCGACGCCGTCGTGGCGATGATCGGCTCCGACGACGACGAACTGGCCGCGGCGGCGATCCGCGCTGCCGGGAAGATCGGCGGTACGGAGGCCCTGGAAGCCCTGATCGCCTGCCTCGACGGCCCGCACGCCGCAGAGGCGAGCGCTGCGCTGCTGGCGTTCAATGGCAATGTGAACGAAGGCGTGCTCGCGGCGCTCGACGGCGCCCCCTCCACGCAGGTTCACGCGCTCAAACTGGCGGCCGCCCGCCGGATCGCCCCCGCTGCGGACAAGGTGTTCGCCCTGCTCGCATCGGAGGATGCCGCCGTGCGGACCGCCGCGGCCGACGCCCTGGCGGGTGTCACGACCGTCGGGGATTTCGACCGCCTCTGCGACCTGCTCGACCAAACCTCGGGAGAGGAGATGCGGAAGGTACAGGACGGTCTGAAGAACGCCCTCGCCGCACAACCGGCCGACGTACAGTTCGATAAGGTCTCCGCACGGATGGCCGCCGCGAAGGAGCGGACGCGCTACTACCCGCTGCTCGCCCAGGCCGGCAGCCGCGAAGCGATCGACGCCCTGCTCGCAGCAGACGACCGCGACGCCGCCTTCGCCGCACTGCTGACGGTGGACAACGCCGAAATGATCGGCGTGCTGTCCGATCTGGCCGCGCGGAACCCGGCATGGAAAGACAAGGCCCTCGCCCGCTATACGGATTTCGTGGCGACCTACGCTCCGGCCGAAGAGCGTCCCGCGCTTTACTGCAAAGGGCTCGAGGCCGACCCCTCGGCCGACGTGCAGAACCGGCTGCTCCGCGCGCTGGCCGCGACCTACTCGTTCCCCTCGATCGAGGTGGCGGCCCGCTATCTCGGTACGCCCGCAACGGCCGAAGCGGCGGCATTCGCCGTCAAGACCATCGCGGCGAAGAACCCCGGCATGGGCGGCGAGACGGTCGTAAACGCACTCGAAAAGGCGCAGGAAGTATATGCCGCGCTGGCCAAGTCGGATGCCGACGCCGGCTATGCCGTGGACGAGATCAAGGGGCTGCTGGCCAAATATGCGGCCGTTCCGCGCTTCGAGCTCTCGCCCGAAGAGGCGGCCGAAGGCTTCGAGGTGCTCTTCGACGGACTCTCGATGGAGAAATGGACCGGCAATACGACCAACTACGTGCCCCTCGACGGCACGATCGACGTGACGGCGCAGTACGGCGGTTCGGGCAACCTCTACACGAAGAAGGAGTACGGCGACTTCGTTCTGCGCTTCGAGTTCGCGTTCGTCCGCCCGGGCGTGAACAACGGAATCGGCATCCGCACCCCGATGGGCGTCGATGCCGCCTTCCACGGCATGGAGATTCAGGTGCTCGACCACGACGATCCGATCTACAAGAACATCGAGATCTACCAGCAGCACGGATCGGTTTACGGCGTCATCCCGGCCAAGCGCGTCAAGTTCGGCGAGTTGGGAACCTGGAACGTCGAGGAGATCCGCGCCGTAGGCGACCGGATCACGGTGACGGTGAACGGCGAGGTGATTCTCGACGGCAACATCCGCAAAGCCTGCAAGGGACACAACGTCGCCCCCGACGGTTCGACGAAGAATCCCTACACGGTGGACGGACGCAACCACCCGGGACTCTTCAACAAGAAGGGACACATCGGCCTGCTGGGCCACGGTCCGGGCATCCGTTTCCGCAACATCCGCGTCAAGGAGCTCTGATCTTCCGACACGACGACAAAAAGCCTGCTCTCCGGAGCGGGCTTTTTGCATTCGGAAGCACGGGGTTTCGGAATAAAATCGTATCTTTGTGCATGGAAGCGGAGGCCGGCCGTAACTTCCGTCCGCTGCCGCTTCCGGAACACACCAGCGCAAACAACAATGACCGCTTCCGCATCATCCGGTGCGGGTCCCGTGACGATCGTAGCCATCGGCGCGGGAAACCGCACGAACAAGTATCTGGAATACGCCGTCCGGCATCCCGAGCGGCTGAAACTCGTCGGCGTCGTGGAACTCAACCCCCTCCGCCGCCGCACCGTCGCCGAAAAATTCGGACTCGGCGCCGCGCAATGTTTCGAGAATTACGACCGGTTTTTCGAGAACCCCGTCCCGGCCGACGCCGTGCTGATCGCTACACCCGAAAACATGCACTTCGAACCCTGCATGAAGGCCATCGAAGCGGGCTACAACGTCCTGCTGGAGAAGCCCATCGCGCAAACCCTGCCCGAATGCGTCCGGATCGCCGAGGCGGCACGGCGCAAAGGGGTGATCGTAGGGGTTTGCCACGTGTTGCGTTACCATCCCTACTTCATCAAAATCAAGGAGATCGTCGATTCGGGCGAGCTCGGGGAGATCATTTCCATCAGCCATATCGCCTCCGTGGGGCTCGACCGCACGACGCACGGATTCGTGCGCGGCATGTGGCGGAAGGAGGAGGTCACGAACCCGATGCTCATTTCAAAATGCTGCCACGACATCGACTTCCTGCTGTGGCTGACCGAGGCACGCTGCCGGAAGCTCTCCTCGTTCGGGTCGCTCCGCTGGTATCGGCGCGAAAACGCCCCGGCCGGCAGTACGGAACGCTGTATCGACTGCCCCGTGGAGAAGGAGTGTCCCTATTCGGCCGTGGACCTCTACTACAACCGCCGGGACTGGATCTCGAATT
>NZ_AP019736.1:2810000-2962376 GCF_006542685.1 Alistipes dispar
CGCGGTTTGCGCACTTCGGCCGCCGGAGCCGCATCCCCGGCGGCGTTCCCGGCCGTTTCCGGTGCCGGGACATTCGTATCGTTCGCGGCGGAAGCCTCCGTTCCGGCGGTCGCTTCCGCGATCTTTTCCATCAGTTCGCGCTTTTTCAGCATGACGTCTCCGATGCCCAGCACCTTCGCGATTTCACGCAATTCGGCAAGGCTCTTTCCTTTCAGCGCATCCAAATCCTGCATATTATGTCAATTGTCGTTCGTGATTTTCTAACCCGGACGGTCGCCCGGCTCTATGGAATTCGCGTGCAAATATAGTGCATTATTTTGAAATTCAAAACAAAATGCGGCCGAAGGGACGAAAAAAGGGAAGCCGACCGCCATACCGGACGCGCGAAATACCTAATTTTAGCGATTGCACGGTCCGGAATTTCGTCCGATCTTTGCAACGGAAACAATGAGAAACAGTATTTCGCCATTGCATTGTTTGTATTGTTAATGTTTGTGTGTGTAAAAAACCCTTTCGGATGTTCCGAAAGGGTTTTTTCATGACGTACGGCGTCAGCGCTTCAGTTTCAGCTCGTAGAGGTCATGCCGGCGGTCGCGCAGATTGCGCACGCTGCCGTAGGTGTGGAGCTCGTTGAGCAGGTCCAGATCGACGTCCGAGACGAGGATCATCTCCGTATTGGGCGTGGCCTCGGCGCGCTTGCCGTCGGTCGGGAAAGCGAAGTCGCAGGGCGTGAAGACGCCCGACTGCGCATACTGGATGTCCATGTTGTGCACGCGGGGCAGGTTGCCGACGCTGCCGGCGATGGCCACGAAGCACTCGTTCTCGATGGCCCGCGCCTGCGCGCACACCCTCACGCGCGAATAGCCGTTCTGCGTATCCGTGAGGAAGGGCACGAAGAGGATCTGCATCCCCTGGTCGGCCATGATGCGCGACAGCTCGGGGAACTCCACGTCGTAGCAGATCAGCACGCCGATACGCGCGCAGTCCGTGTCGAAGGTCTGAACCATCCGTCCGCCGCTCAGGCCCCAGCTCTTCACCTCGTCGGGCGTGACGTGGACCTTCTCGTACATGTCGTACGAGCCGTCGCGGCGGCAGAGGAACCCCACGTTGTAAAGCCCGCCGTCGGACTTGATGTAGGGCATGCTGCCCGTGATGATGTTGATATTGTAACTGATGGCCAGCTCGATGAAGCGGTCGCGGATCTCCTCGGTGTACTGAGCCAGTCCGCGGATCGACTGCGCCTCGCCCAGATCGTTGAACCGGGCCATGAGCGGCGCGTTGAAATACTCGGGGAAGAGCACGAAATCGCTCTTGTAATCCGACACGGCGTCCACGAAGAACTCGACCTGCTCGAACACGTCGTCGAGCGTCTTGTAGGTGCGCATCTGCCACTGCACCAGTCCCACGCGCACGGTGGTCTTCTTATCGACGAACTCCTGCGTGGGCGGCTGGTAATAGATGTTGTCCCACTGGAGGAGCGTCGCGCAGTGGCACGACTCCTCGTCGTTGGGCAGGTAGTTGGGCATGACGCGGCGCACATGGAAATCGTTCGAGAGCTGGAAGGTCAGCACCGGATCGTAAATCTCGCGCGAGCGCACCTTTCCGATATACTCCTTCGGGCGCATCCGGTCGGCGTACTTATAGTAGTTGGGGATGCGGCCGCCGAACATGATCGCCTTGAGGTTGAGCTTCTCGCACAGCTCCTTGCGGTAGTCGTACATGCGGCGCGCGAGCCGCAGTCCGCGGTAGTCGGGGTGGATGAAGACCTCGATACCGTAGAGGATGTTGCCGTTCGGGGTGTGGGTGTCGAAGGTCTCGCCGCCCGTCACCTTGGCGTAGGTGTGGTCGCCCTTGACCGTGTCGTAATCGACGATGATCGAAAGGGCGCATCCCACGATCCGGCCGTCCACGACCGTCACGATCTGCCCCTCGGGAAAGATCGTGACCAGCTTGCGTATCTGTTCGCGGGTCCAGAAGACGTCCTTGTCCGCATAGACGCGCGTGAAGGACTGCGCCAGTTGGCCGTAATCCTCCATTTGCAGGTTGCGGACCTCGACCTTGTTGATCTTGTGCATCGTATCTGCCATCGCTGTTTCGCTTTAATCGACGGCGCAAAAATAGGAATTTATCCGGAAAATATTGCGTATTTTTGCATCGGCATGAAAACGACGATTCTCGCCATACTTCTTCCGGCGCTGTTCGCGGCGGGCTGCGCCGGGCACGGCGACAGCCGCCTCGCGGAGGCCGGACGGATCGTGAACGAAGCTCCGGACAGCGCGTTGCGCATCCTGCGGACGGTGGACACCGCCCGTCTCGGACGCGCCGACAGGGCCGCGTGGTATCTCCTCTCGGCCCAAGCCTACAACCGGCTGGACTGTCGGATCGCGGACGACTCGCTGATCCGCCCCGCAGCGAAATACTTCGCACGGCACGGCGCCCCGGCCGCCCGGATCGCGGCGATGGCACTCGAGGCGCAAACCCTGCAACATGCCGGACGGACCGAAGAGGCGGTGCGGCTCTACACGCAGGCCACGCTCCGGGCCGAGCGTTCGGCCCGGGACAGCACCGTGGCCGGGCAGCTCGGCTCGCTCTATCACACGCTGGGACTGCTCCATCTCGAACAGGGGAACGACGCCGCGGGCGCGGAGGCCTTCGCCAAGGCGCTCGCCGCCATGGAGCGGACCGGCAACCGGGAAATGGAACAGTACGCACGGTTCATGCTCTCGTCGGCACAATACGCCTGCGGGCGCTACGCCGAAGCGGTCGAAACGCTCGCACCGCTGGCCACCGCGCGGGACTCGCTGCCGTTCCGCCACTTCGCCCAGATCGTCACGCTGCAAAACCTCCTGATTCATATTTTCGCCGAGGACTGGCCGGCCGAACGGCTCCTCGAAGAGCGTGCGCGCATCGACCTGAACGAAATCCGCCATGCGCCGCTGCGGCACGGCCCCGCCGCATCCGGAGACTCCGGCCGCACGCTGTACGACATCACCTCGGCGCTGGTTTTCCACCGGGCAGGACAGGCGGATTCGGCATGGCACTACATCGGACGGTCGCTGGAGCGCACCGAGGGAATCTCGAAGATGAACGTCGGCCTCTACACCATCGCCGCAGCGATCAGCCACCGGCGGGGCGACGACCGCGCGGCATACGGCTATGCGATGCAGTACCTCGAAAAGAGCGATTCGCTCGAAAAGGCCCAGCAGGGAGTGCAGGCCGCCGAGCTGGAACGCAGGGTCCGCGCGGAGAGCGCCGCGGAGCTCCGCGAAACGCGGTTGCGCTACCGTTCGTGGATCGCGGCGCTGGCCGCGCTCCTCATCGCCGGAGCGGCCGCATGGGCCTTGGCGGGGTATCGCCGCAAACTCCGCCGCCGCGAGGAACAACTCGCCGAACAGCTCGCCCTGGTGGACTCCTACCGCGAATCGCACGACAGCCTCACCTCGCGGCTCGACGCCACCGACGCCCGCGAGGCCGCCGTCAAGGAGCTGCTCGAAGGGCGTGTGGCCGCCGTGCGCGACATCGCCGCGACCTGCTACACCTACGGCGAAGGGGAGCGCCTTTCGGCCAAGATGCGGGAGCTGACGCTCAGCCCCGCGATGCTGGCCGACGTGGTGCGCATGGCCGACATCTACAACGACCGCGCCGTGACGCGGCTGCGGGAAGCATTTCCGGGGTGGACCGGGCGCAACTACGACTTCGCGGCGCTCGTCATCGCGGGATTCTCGCCCCAGGAGATCAGCGTGATGCTCGGCATGACGCTCAACGGCGTCTATACCCTCAAGTCGAAACTCAAGCGCCGCATCGCCGACGCCCCCGCGGGCGGAGAGTTTCTCCGCTTCTTCGCGTAATGTTCCGGACGGCCGCCGGAGAAGGGACACACGACATGCGGACCGGGCGATCTTCGGGAAAAGACACAGGACATGCAGTCCGGACGCTCCCGTAGAAAAGGGAGCAAGACATGCGGCCCGGGCGGCAAGATATTTCCGGAAGCGCACGCTGCAAATCAACTGTTTAATCCGCAGGAAGCAAGATCGGAAACGTACCGGCAAGACGGTTTCGCACTTAACTTCGCACTCGGAGAAACCCGAAAAAGCGAAGTCATGAAACACGTATTAGTCCTACTTCTTTCACTATTTTCACTATGCGCGGCGCCAACCGCCGCAGACGCCGGAGCACGGACCTTGCCGGATTCCGTCGCGGCGACCGCCCGCACGGAGGAACGGCGTCCCTGCGTGCGCGGCCGCGTCGAGGATACCGAAGGGCGGCCCGTGCCGGGGGTGGCGGTCGTGATGCTCGACGCCGACTCGGCCTACGTCGCGGCCGCAGCGTCCGACGCGGAAGGCCGTTTCGAGATCGTCCCGGCCGTGAAGCCCTACCGTCTGCTGTTCCAGCACATTTCCTACGAACTCGCCGCTCTCTCCGGAGCGAGCGGCGAGGCGGGAACCGTCACCCTGCACGAACGGAGCACCGGAATCGGCGCCGTCGTCGTCGAAGGCGAGCGGCCCGTGGTGCGGATCGAGCAGGGCCGGCTGGCCTACGACCTGCAGGCCGTGGTCCGGGGCAAGGCGGTGAACAACGCCTACGAGGCGCTCACGCAACTGCCGGGCGTCTCCGAACGGCAGGGGACGCTGACGCTCGCGGGCACGGGGAGCGTCACGGTGATCCTGAACGGCCGTCCGACGACGATGGACGCCGCGCAGCTCGAGGCCCTGCTGCGCTCGACACCCGTGGAGCGCATCGAAAAGGCGGAGATCATGTACAGCGCACCGCCGCAGTACCACGTACGAGGCGCGGCGATCAACCTCGTCATGCGCCGCGCCGCCGCAGGGACTCTCACGGGCGAGGTGCACGGCGACTACTCGAACCGCTACTACGGCAACTGGGAGGCGGGCGGCAACCTCGTCTTCGCGGCGCGCGAATGGTCGGCCGACATCACCTATTCGGCGGGACAGACCCGGTCGAAACGGCTCATCGACCTGCTTTCGAGGCATACGCTCGCCGACGGAACGTACGACATCGAGCAGCATCAGGACCTCGTCAGCGAAACGACCGCACACCGGCTGCGCGCCTCGGCGGAGTACGCCCCGGAGAACAAGGGGCGTGTCAGCGCGGCCTACACGGCATCGTTCACGCCACGCAATGCGGGCGATTCGCGGGCGGAGGGCAACTTCGTCCGCTCGTCGAACCGCCCCGACGGCGACGCAGCGATGCACAACCTCGCTCTGCGCTACACGACCGCGTCGGGAACGGACCTCGCGCTCGACTATACGCACTACCGGACGGACGACCGGGCCGCCATGCGCAACGAATACGCCGACGGCACGAAGCGGGATTTCGACGTCGCGTCGGGACAGCGGATCGACCGCCTCAGCTTCAGCCTCGACCAACGGCACGAAGCGGGCAAGGGCTGGGAGGTGACCTACGGCGCACTGCTGGGCTGGACTTCGGACCGCGACTGGCAGCGTTACACGGTGCTGCTGGGCGACTTCGACGCCCCGGAGACCGATTCGCGGCTCGACGAATGGACCGGAAACCTCTATGCCGGCATCGGCCGGCAGTTCGCGCGGGGCAGCTTCTCGCTCTCGGCAGCGGGGGAGTACTACCGGCTGGGCGACTACGAGAACTGGTCGGTTTACCCGCAGGCGACATTCGTCTGGATGCCCTCGGCGGAGCATGTGCTGCAACTCTCGCTCGCCTCGGACAAGAGCTACCCCTCCTATTGGGAGATGCAGGGAGCGGTCTCCTACATCGACGGCTATTCGGAGATTCACGGCACGCCGGGGCTGCGCCCGATGCGCAGCTACGAAGGGCAGGTCGTGTATGTCCTCGAACAGAAATACATCTTCATGCTCTTCTGGAACGAGACGCGGGACCACTTCCAGCAGACGGCCTGGCAGGCTTCGGACCGGCTGGCGCTCGTCTACCAGACGCTCAACTGGGACACGAACCGGCAGTGGGGCGCCAATGCGATCGTCCCGTTCCGCATCGGGCGGTGGCTCGACTCGCGGCTGACCCTCACGGGACTGCGCATGACGCAGCGCTGCGACGCCTTCCACGATCTTTCGTTCGACCGTTCGAAGTGGATCGGCGTCGTCCGGCTGGACAACACCGTGCGCATCAGCCGCAAACCCGACCTGACGCTCGACCTCGCGGCGTTCTGCCAGTCCCCGGCCATCCAGGGAACCTACGACATCGACCCGGCGTGGAGCGTCGATGCGGGGCTCAGATGGAATTTCGACCGGAAACGCGCCTCGCTCACAGTGCGCTGCGACGACCTGTTCGAGAGCGGCGTGCCCTTCGCCCGCGTCCGTTACCGGGGGCAGTGGCTCGACATGGATTCCGGAGCGTACAGCCGCACGTTCACGGTCCATTTCTCCTACCGGTTCGGCAGCTACAAGGAGCGGAAGCACAAGGAGGTGGACACCTCGCGTTTCGGCCACTGACACCCGCGGGGCGTGTCCTGTCGCACCGGAAACGCTGCCGGGACACGCCGCGGAAACAGAGTTCGGTCCGTTCCCCGTCCGCCGCCGGACGGACGCGATAAAGCACCCGGGATTTTGGCGGATCGCAAATTATTTCGTACTTTTGCCGACGTCTTCCGGCGGAAGGCAAGGGCTCGGATGGTGGAACAGGTAGACACGCCGGACTTAAAATCCTGTGGCCAGCAATGGCCGTGCGGGTTCGATTCCCGCTCCGAGTACACGACGACACGGCCGGAGTTCCGAACATAAGGAACTCCGGCCGCGCATATTTTTTTCCGCCGGGACGGCGTGCCGCCCGCAGAGAGGCGTTCACTCCTCCGACGGCATGCCGTCGCGGCCGATCCAGGCGACGATCTCCTCGTCGGCGTCGGGGGCGAACCAGCGGACGGCAGGATCGCGCCGGAACCACGTGAGCTGCCGTTTGGCATAGCGCCGCGTGTTGCGCTTGATCCGCTCGACAGCCTCCTCGTAGCTCGTGCGGCCGTCGAACCAGTCGAACAACTCCCGGTAACCCACCGTTTGCAGGGCGTTCAGTTCCCGGAAAGGGTAGAGCGCCCGGGCTTCGTCCACCAGCCCGTCGGCGAGCATCCGCTCCACCCGTCGGTCGATCCGTTCGTAAAGCGTCCCGCGCGGAAGGTCCACTCCGACTTTCACGATCCGGAAAGGCCGCTCGCGCCGCTCGCCGCGCCGCAGTTCCGAGTAGGGGCGTCCGCTCTGCAAACAGACCTCCAGCGCCCGGACCACGCGCGCCGGATTGCGGCGGTCCACCGTCTCCCAATAGACCGGATCCAGTTCCCGGAGCTCCTCTGCGAGCCGCTCCAGTCCCTCCTCCCGCAACCGTCGCATCAGTTCCGCGCGCAGCGCTTCGTCGGCCGTCGGAAGATCGTCCATGCCGTCGCACAACGCCTGCACGTAAAGCCCCGAGCCGCCGACGGCCACGACCCAGTCGTGCGTGGCGAAGAGTTCGCCGAGCCGTGCGAGCGCCAGCGTTTCGTACTCCCCGCAGTTCAGACTCTCGGTTATGTCGTGCGAGGCGATGAAATGATGCTCGACGGCCTGCAACTGTTCGGCCGAAGGCTGTGCCGTGCCGATCGGCATTCCGCGGTAGAACTGCCGCGAGTCGGTCGAAAGAATCGGCGCACCGAAACGGCGGGCGAGGCGGATGCTCAGATCCGTCTTGCCCGATCCGGTCGGTCCGACGATCACGAGCAACCGTTTAATACTCATCGTCGTAGTTGTCGTCGCCCTCGAAGTCGCTGAAGTCGCCCATCATCTCGTCGAAAGCCGACCCCTCGTCCTCCTCCGGACGGTTTTTCGACGGGTCGTACTGATCCGGAGCGTCGGCCTCGGCGAAAATCTCGCGCGGATAGGAGGCTCCCTTCTCGGCTTCGCAGGCCCCGGTCAACTCGAGGTAATAGGCTCTGTCGCCGAACAGGTCGAACAGGTAGATCAGCCGGTCGCGGTTGTTGTGTATGATCTGCCCCAGCCGCACCCACTCCATCGTCTCGGGAGCGTCGGCCGAACCGTCGTTCATATCCATCAGGGTGAATTCCCGCTTCTTCTCCCAGCGGTCGTCCGCCGTGAAGAACGAAGCCATGCAGGGTTCGTATTCCAGCGAGGAGAGGATGAAGTTGTGGAAATCGAGCAGCGTCATATCGTACATCACCTCGTAATCGCGCACGAAGCGGTCGTTCTCGTCGCTCAACATGCGAAACCGGAAAACCATTGACATAAGCGTAAGTGTATTTCGTTAGTCGTTCGCCTCCGCAGCGGGGCGGATGCCCTGTTCCTTCAGATAGTCCGTCACTCCGTCGATCAGGTAGTGGCTTCCGGCCCGTCCGGCCTCCGGCGCCACGTAGTCGTGGTGGAATTCCCACCAGAAAACGCCCCGGTAGCCGTTGGCCGTGACCCACTCGATCTTCCGGTGCATCGACACGGGATTCTCGATGGTGACGAATTCTCCGCGGTCGGGCGCAAAGTAGTAGGAGACCTCCGCTTCGGGATCGTACTCTTCGGTCCATCCCCCGTGCTCCAGTCTGGGCAGAAACTCCTTATAGGTAATGTAGGAACCGTACTCGCTCAGCGGCCCGTCGGCCGTCTCGCCCGGCAGCAGCCCCTTGTAGTAGAAACCGTAGTTGGCCAGCCCGAGACACAGTTGCCGCCTGTCGAATATCTGCCAGTGCGCGAGTTTCGAGCGCAGCACCGCCAGCGAAGTGTTATGCGACGGCGTGCGGCCCCAGACGCCGTCGCACATGTCGTAGGACATGATATTGATCCAATCCACGGCACGGCTCAGCCGTCCGGCCAGCGCCTCGTCGTAAACGTGGTCGATGCTCAGGGCTGTCGTCAGGTAGTAGTACTTTCCGGTCTTCGCCGAGAGGGAGTCGAGCCGCCCGCGCAGGCGTCCCATCATGTCGGCGTGCAGCTCCTTGTCGATGGTGATCTCCCAGTCCATGTCGATTCCGTCGTAGTCGTTCCGCTCGACGAGCCGAACCATATAGGCCTCGAACTTCGTCAGTCGTTCGGGCTTCTCCAGAAAGGGCCGGAACTCCTGCTGCCCGCCGAAGCAGAGCAGGATTTTCCCTCCGGCAGCGTGCACTTCGCCGATCATCCGCGGCACGAGCGGCATGTTGCCCGGCGCCGAAGTGTAGTCGAACGCATCGGCCCGGCGCACGATCTCCGCCTCCGGAAGGTCGAAATCCAGCGTCCACCACTTCGCGGGCGCCGCCATCAGATAGACGAAATCGAACGCTTCGTAACCGGGGCCGGAAAGTTCGGCTTCGCTCAGCAGGCTCTCCACCGAGTAGGCGGCATGAATGAATCGGGGCGCTTCGGAGACCGGGCGCGCCGGTTGCGAACAGCCGCAGGCGAGCAGGGCCATCGCGAAAAGAACGTTTTTTTTCATTTCGGATCGTTAATTTTTAAGGGTTTCCGTATTGCAAATATAACGGATTTGCGGCAAAGATCATACTCCCGGCGCCGAGAGCCACGCCAACACGTCCCGGTTATCGGGATAGTCCGTAAGGGACGGGGACTGCGCACGGCCGAAATCCGCGCGGCGGGTGTGGGGGAGCGTCTCCGTGACGACGCACTGCAACTCCGCGTCGTGCTCCGCGAGCCAGGCGGCGACCTCGTCCGCCGAGCGGTAGCGGGCATAGGCGATCTCGCTCAGCGCCCGCGGGAATTCCCGCTGTTCGACAGCCACGGCGGCTCCCAGATCGACGAACGGACATCCCTGCATCCGAAGGAGCGCGCGCGTCTGAAGGTAGTTGTTGCGGTACTTCGCCTGCACTGCGGGCATCCGGAGCCGCAGCTCCGCGCCTTCGGGCAGAAATACGAGCGAGACATTGCGGCATCCCAGCCCCGAATAGGCCCAGATGTCGTCGGCCAGCCCGGCGAGCTGCGCCTCCGTCTCCCGGCCCGAAAGCACGGCCACCGACTGCCGGTGACCGCGCAGCAGGGCCGGAATTCCGGCATAGCGCGCACGGAAGCAGCGGTTGGCATTGTCGCCGCCCGTGGCGATCACGGCCTCCGCAGGCGCGGTCCCGTCGCAGAACGAGACGGGCACGGCGGGGTCGATCTCCCGGAGCAGTCCGACGACGTATTCCATGAGCACGGTATCCTTCGCCGAAGGCTTCACCAGACAGCGGTGTCCGGCGACCACGACGCACAACAGGTCAAAAAAACCGACCAGCGGGATATTCCCGGCCATCACCACCAGCACGTCGAGCGGCCGGGCCGCGGGCAGGGCGGGGTAGGCGGCCAGCCAGCGCTCCAGTTTCGGCCGTTGCAGCATGTCCCGGCTCAGGGTCCTCACCGCACGGCAGACCTCCGCCGGCGTGAACCAGCCGTTGGCCCGGCAGGCGCGCTCGGCAACCTGCCGCGACGCAGCGTCCCCGCCGAAATCCTTCAGGCGGTCGCCCAAAGCCGAAAAAAGGTCGAGAGTGTCTTTCATAAGGGCAAAGATAACACTTCGGCGACGGATTCCGCACAAAAATCGCGCAGATGAATTAAATTTGCAGAAAAGCAAACCTGAAAATCATGGAAAGAAATCTGAAAGAGACGCTCGAACAGCGCCGGAGTTACTACTCGCTCAAAGCCGGATCCCCGATTCCCGACGCCGAAATCGAAGGAATCGTGCGCTTCGCCGTAAAACATACGCCGTCGGCTTTCAACTCGCAGTCCTCGCGGCTGGTGCTGCTGTTGCACGACCACCATGCAGCCTTGTGGCGCATCGTCAAACAAACCCTGCAAACCGTCGTCCCGCCGCAGGCCTTCGCCCGCACCGAAGAGAAAATCGACCGGAGCTTCGCCTCCGGATACGGTACGGTGCTCTTCCTCGAGGACACCGCGGTTGTCGAAGGACTGCAACGGCAGTTCCCGCTCTATGCCGACAATTTTCCGACATGGTCCGAGCACACTTCGGCCATGCACCAGCTCGTCGTGTGGACGTTGCTCGAAGAGGCCGGCTTCGGAGCCTCGCTGCAACACTACAATCCGCTTATCGACGCGGCCGTGCGCCAGGAGTGGCAACTGCCCGGAAACTGGCGGCTGATCGCCCAAATGCCGTTCGGGATTCCGGCAGAGGCTCCCAACGAAAAGACATTCAACCCCATAGACGAGCGGATCCGGATATTCGGATAGTTTCCGGAACACCGGGTGCGGCGTGCCGTTGCGAAAAAACAGGGAGATTTCATCCGAAAAATTTGGAGATTCGGAAATTTTACCTACCTTTGCACTCGCAATACGAAACACGCCATGCGGAAATAGCTCAGTTGGTAGAGCGCAACCTTGCCAAGGTTGAGGTCGCGGGTCCGAGTCCCGTTTTCCGCTCTCGATAAACGAGTGATAATCAATGAATTATCGCTCGTTTTTCTTTTTGCGGGTGCGAAATGAAACTCCCCATAATGCCTTTTTCGCGCCGTTTTCCGAAGAATGTTTTACCATTTGTTTAACCATGTTTTACGGCGGTAAAACACCGCTCGCGCCTGTCTGCATAATGCCGCAACATTATGAGTGTCAGCATCAATGCCATTTGCAGAAAAGACCGCATCAATCAAAACCGCACCACGAACATCTACCTGCGTTTTACCGTCAATCGCCGCAGCCGCTATGTAAGTACGGGAATCAATATCCCTGCCGACGATTGGGATTTCGACACCCAAACGCTTAAAACGCAGAATCCTGCCGTTCAGCTACGGATTTACGAGCAAATCGAGAAATACGACAAGCGCATCAAACGGCTCGAAGCGTTGGAGGTTCCCGTAACGCTCGACAACGTGCTGGAAACCGACGGACGAAAGGTCTATTGCACGATAGCCGAATATTTCCGCCGTACGATTACACAGTTGGAATCGGTCGGTAAAATCGGCTCGGCATCGAAACACAAGGTCACGTTTTCACTCCTGCAACAGTTCCGCTCGACCAATATCCGTTTCGACGAAATTACGGTCGGCTACCTGCGTGATTTCGAACTGTTCCTAATGAAAAAGGGGAACAAGAGCAATTCGATAGCCTCGAAATTCAGCGTGCTGAAAGCCGTCTATAACAAGGCTCTTGCCGAGGGAATTTTCACCACGCCGCACAGTCCGTTTCTGCAATTCAAAATCGGACGGTTGTGGACAGCCACCCGCAAACGCGCCATCCGCAAGGAGGAGGTGCAACGACTGATGCAGGCGGAGATACCCGCCGACGGTTCAGCCTGTCTGGATTTCGCACGGGACATTTTCCTGTTTTCGTACCTCTCGGCAGGCATCAATTTTAAGGACATCGCCACCCTGCGTTACTGCGACATGGACGAGGAAAGAATCTACTATGCCCGCCACAAAACCAGCAAGGAGATGACTTGCCACCTCTCGGAGCAGTCGAAAGCGATTATCGGCAAATACGCCAAATCCGACCATGCGGACGAAGATTATATTTTCCCGATACTCGACCGCCGCATACACAAGACCGAGCAACAGATTTACGACCGAGTGCGCAAGGTGCTGAAACATGTGAACAAGGCCCTGCACGAGTGGAGCCGATTATTGGGGCTGAAAATCGAACTGACTACCTATGTCGCAAGGCACACGTTTGCCACGGTTTTGAAGCGTTCGGGAGTGAACATTGCCATCATTTCCGAATCGCTCGGTCATTCCGATTTATCGACCACACAAATCTATTTGGATAGTTTTGAGAACAGCCAAATCGACGCGGCTATGCAGAATTTGCTATGACAAAAAATCGGACCGACTTTTCCGAGAGGTCTTAAAATAACCCCTCGGTCAAAGTTGGTCCTTTATAATTAGAATTTTATCGCTATATTTATTGAAAACAAATATCATATGGCTGATTTCAAGAAAGATTTTGCAAATCACATTAACGTAATAGGCACTAATCCTTATTTATTTATAGAGTCTGGATTATCAAGGCGTTACCTTAATATGCCTACTTGGCTGAATCTATTAAAGGATTTTTCCGAGAAACTATTACTCCAAAAAGGTTTTGGCTATTATGATTCGAAAAGCGAGGGTAATCTTCCTGAATTAGCATCTTTGATGGCTTCCGAATTTCACGAAACATGGTGGACAAACCCTGCATTTTCTGATAGCCGTAAAGAATATGAAAACAAGAGAATTGGATCGCAAGAGATACCATTCAAAATTGAATTGTCAAAATTTGTTTCGAATCATAAGGACTTCCAAGAGGATTATTCTGAAGAAATTGAATTATTAAAAAAAGTTGTAATAGATGGAATAATCACGACTAATTGGGATACATTTTTGGAAGCAACTTTCTCCGACTATAAAACTTATATCGGGCAAGAACAGTTACTATTTTCTGAAAATATATCTATCGGAGAAATTTATAAAATACATGGATGTGTTACTTCTCCCGAATCTCTAATAGTTTCGTCTAATGACTATGCTAATTTTAAAAAGAGAAACGCATATTTAGCGGCAAAACTATTAACAATTTTTGTCGAACATCCCGTCATATTTTTAGGCTACTCGATAAGTGATCCTAATATTTTGGAATTATTATTTTCTTTAAAAGATTGTTTAGCCGCACATAATATTGAAAAATTAAAAGACCGTTTGATTTTTGTTGAATGGCGAGCCGAACAAAACGAGCCAATTATGATAGATGGGACATTAAGTTTGTCTGATGGGAAAATTCTGCCAATTAAACATATTAAGATTAATTCATTTATTCCATTATTTGATGTACTCGCGAATTTGAAACAAAGACTGCCTATAAAAATTCTGAGACGATTTAAAGATGCTGTTTATGAATTTGTAAAAACCAACGAACCAACAAATAAAATCTATATTGGAGATTTAACCAATATAGATGAAAATGGAAATGACATAGAATTTGTCGTAGGTGTTGGTGTTGCAAACTCCATTGCCAAACAGGGGTTGCTCGAAATTTGCGTAGACGATGTAGTTGAGGATGTTTTATTTGACAATAAACATATTCCTGCAAAAGAATTTATAACAGACGCTATTCCCAAATTATTAAAAAAACGAATCCGCATACCTCTATACAAATATTACCGAGCAGAACATTTGCTAACAAATGATGGAAAATTAATAAAGAAAGGTTCCGCAGTAATTAACAATTATTTCAAAGACAAGTCTCAAAAATCATTTTATCCGTCAGCAAAAGCATATGCAAAGAAAGAGAATCTAATTAGAACTAAATATAAAACTCTTGCTGAACTAATAGCCAATAATGATAAAAAACATTGTTTCTATTTTATCCCGTTATTAGAACAAGAAAAGATTAATATAGATGAATTACAACTATTTTTGATGCAATGTTTCAGAAATGGTTATATTAAAAACAGCTATTTCAAACAGTTAGTCTGTTATTATGATTACTTAAAATTTGGATTAGAACAGTAGGTAGAAATAACAAAGGGATTATCCGCTTGCATCGGGTAGTCCCTTTTCTTTTTTCTGTGGTCGTCGGTTGCGGCAGAAAGCGGAATTTTGTAAATTCGTTGAAACAATTACCGCTTATGAACGAACTTACAGGCTCGAAAGGCTGTTTGGCTACCGATACCCGCTCCTTACGGGAAATCGCCCCATTGCTGGAAAACTATTTCGGCATTACGTTGGGTTACTTTACCAATGAAATAGAATCGAGTACGGGCATCTCCGCCGCCAAAGCGATCCAAGAGGAGCACGAAATACGGCTGCCGACCAACCGTTTCGATAATGACGCTTATATGGAATTGTTCGGAAAAACACCCCTTTTGACCGACCGACTGCGGGAAGCCCTCTTATTCTCATCACCGACCGCAAATTCAACGCGGAAGATTTATACGAACGCGGATATTGGGAAGATTGGAACACCTATAAGGGAGAGTGGGCGAAACTGATGCTTTTTATGGAAGAAACCGAACAACGGCATCGGAACCTGTACGAACGTGTCGGAGAACAGGAAATGCCCGTGACCCTGCGCACCAACAGCCGCAAGCAGGAGCCGCAGACGATTCCCAATACGAATAACTGGCTGTTCCGTCTGATCCGAAAGGAACTCGCCGATTATTTCCCCGACATTCAGACCGCCGAAGATGCACGGCAGGAATTGGAACAACGCAAACCGTCGGCAGGAGCCAAACCGATGAATACGCGCTATCCGATTGTCGCATACGGGATTTATCGGATGCTCCATGAAGAAAATGCAATGTCCGAGAATCCCGACACACCGAACGAACTTTGCAGGCTGATCTATGATTACACCCGCTTCGTTGGGTGCTATCCCTCCTATAAAGGCTATGACGGTTCTTTCAACCCCAAAAACATACGCGCCGACATAGGCTATATGAAGAACGTACAGAAATACGGCGGAGAAAAGATACCGATATTCCCGTCTGTCGAGTTCGAGCGAATACACATCGTAACGGACAACATCGTTCATAAGGATTTATTCTGAATAACCGACATATTTCAGGTAGAGAATGGGTGCAGAAATGCACCCTTGAACTGCTTATACATATATAGATTGCTGAATATCAAATATTAATATCGGAAATTATATAGTTATGATACCATATAGTTCCCGATAATTGTAAGTATTAGCCTATTCTTTTTCGTGCGACCTCTATCGCATCGTGTTTTAATTCGTCTTCATCCTCTACCGCATCTAATACTTTGTCTGCTAACCACAGGGTAAGAAGTTCATTCTTATCTACCTTGAAATACTCAGCCAATTGTATTACTTGTGTCCGTTTAGCTCGTCTGTCTCCGCGCTCTATTTTGCTGAACATTGGAGTATCTATTTCAAGCACGGCTGCTAATTGTCTTTGCAATACCCCGTGTTCATCTCTTAGCTCTTTTATTCTTTCGCCTAATAACATACTTCTTCAATTTATGAATTTGACATGACTTAATCGGATTTCATTATCCGCTATAATATAGCGGAATCCGTTATAATTGGGATAAACCGTCATAATCTTCCGTTATAACTATTCTTTCAAAA
This sequence comes from Alistipes dispar, assembly GCF_006542685.1. Lineage (NCBI taxonomy): Bacteria > Pseudomonadati > Bacteroidota > Bacteroidia > Bacteroidales > Rikenellaceae > Alistipes > Alistipes dispar. Next base: position 2,825,957 of record NZ_AP019736.1, read on the forward strand.
ACCATGTTCGTCCTTTCGGATAAATAAGTTTATCGGCACTTAGTATGCTAAGTATATCTCCCAAAAGTCTCAATTGCTGTTCATGTGTTTTGACTTGTGGCATTACGTCTTTGACATACTCATAAATGCTATCACGTTTAGCCTCATCTGTGCCAGCATTATTAAGATATTGCAAAATCATCTGTTTGATTTTTTCTTTATCAAGACCTTTTTTGCTTGGTATAACCTTGCAGTTGGCGAGTAGCTTTTGCAATTCCTAAAGAGATTGTATAATTGGGGGCTTCGCCCTCAATGAGTCCTCTGTTCAATAAATCCTGCGCAATGTCCTCATGAATGGTTCTGCCCTTTTGGATGGCATCTAATGATATGCAATCCCACAAGGTCAATGAGTTGTTTGTTTTGAGCAAGTTAGTATATTGTTCATTTATCTCATTGCCATAAATGCGTACCGATACTTTTCTGTTTTTAACGTCAATTTCATAATCAGGCATTGGAAAGTGGCGACGCCATTGCTCATTGAACATCTTCTTTATGCCCCTACTTACCGGATCTATCATATTAAAATCAACCATTGCCCTGCAAAGACATTCATTGCGAAAATATGCTTGAGGTTCTTCATTCGTTAAAGCATTCTCCAATGTGCCGGGAATAAAACTCCCTGCATTAGAGTAATAGAGGTATGTCGGATTTTCCACGAAATTGATTCGCTGCTGCATCGTGTAGTCTTGATGTGCAATACAATTATGAAGTGCTTCGCGGATAGTATAGTCGTCGTATTGCTTCATAGTGTCAGGAAAGAGCGTACCTCCTGGCATTTCACGCATTGTCAGATTTTCAATCTTTGATAAAATCTCATCTACAGTTAATATAAATGGCACGGAGAAGTGTTCGTAGTCCACAACATCCTGCTTTTCATCCCTCCTTGTCCAAGTCACTTGTGCAACAGCCGGACGCAACTTGAAAGCAGCTTCATATTTACCAAGAAGAATTATTGCTGCACGGGTGATTCCTCCGTTCTTCATTATGCCGCACTTGCTCAAGAATGTTTCCACTGTCCATGCATTTACTTCGGCTTCAGGTATTCGACTGTGTACTTTCTTGAACATCATACGAGCTTTGGCTATAGCAACTTCATCAAGATCCTCACTCGTTGCATCGGCTACAATTTGTGCAGACCAATCCGTCTCGCTGAAAATAGGTTCATCAAGAATTGCACTCATGCGTTCAGCAGTCATCTCTACGAGAGAATCCTCAATTCGCTGCCACGCCTTATTATGGGCAAACACAGGTCGCTTAGGTAGATGTTTAAGAATATTGGATAACCCATACTTTACGGTTGGTGTCATCTGTGATAAACTCATCTATATCTAGACCTTCTGTTGAAAGATTTACGCATCTTTCTGTCAATCGCAATATTGCCTTTTACCTATCATAATTGTATGTGTCCGTTCCAACAATCTCCAATGTTTTATCGTACACACCAATCACCAAGTGTCCCCCTTCCATATTAGCAATGGCAGACACATACGAAATAACATCATCTTTTTCATTCCCACAGAAAGAATTCTTGAGGCTCTTAAATTCTTTCCATTCGCAACGAGCATTCTCTTGTGGATAGTTACGAAAGAGATATTCTTGTAGTTCTGACTCTTGCATAATTACCCAATTATACTTTCACTTTCATCATTATGTTTCTCAGCATTTCGGATGACGCATTCCTTACTTGTATTGGCATAGCAGTAGACACAGAAATGACGACAAGTATTATACATTCCAATATCTTTACTCACCATACATCCGCAAACCTTGCGCTGACCGGAATCTTTCACTTTTTTTATATTTTGGGGGATTGGCGGAAGCTCCCCAAACATATCTCTTTCCGGCCATTTTAATGTATGAAGATAATAAACTAATTCTTTGTCATCGGAGAATATGCGTTTCATAAGTTCTCCGTCAATACAACGATTATGTTCTATGCCATAAGACTCCAGATCTATATCTTCAGCACAAGTTGCCATTTCAACATTCCATCCTTGTTCTTGCCAGATGGAACGTATTTTCTGAAGACCTTCAACAATTTCTATTTGTTGGGCATGGTTTGCTTCTGCATTTTCAACGTCCTCTTTCGTAAAGAACATTGTTTCTTTTACGAGATTATTTTGAACTTTTCGATATGCTTTTACATCTATAAAACTGAAAACCAACTTATCAGTATATCCTTTCAGTTTATTGCCGACATTCCATATTTTTTTAAGCAACTCTCTTGGATTTATAGATGAAGTGATTATAAGTGGATCAAATCTCCATATTACTCTCTCTTCACCTATCATTTGAGATAATTGCTTAAATGTTTCGACTCTTTCTTCAACAGATGCTACGTTAGGTTCAAATCCTTCATTAACATAATCATTCAATGTAACCTGGAAATAATAGTGTATTCCCATTTTATCAAGAATATGCAAATATGGTAGAATAGGTTTTGGATTCTTTGTCCAAAATACTATCACCTTGCAATTCTTGAAAGAGATATACATTTTTTGCTGGTTGAAAGGATTGTACCAAGCGCAATAACCTTTTGCCAAACGGTTGAAAAACCATTTGGCATAAAAGGCAGGTATATCTGTAGAACGGCTTGCTGAAATAATAACAGGGGCTGTTGCTTCTACAATCTCCCCAAAGTCCGTACGAATAGTTGTTTTTTCAGATACCATACATTCTTAAAATATTATCTATGATTTTGTCGATTGGAATATTTGCATAAATATCTGCAAGCCATTGCATTTTATTATTACGTGGCTTAAGTTTATTATCCATGTATGTCCTTAATCTTTCTAAAACACGGTTGTTAGATCTGTCTTGATCTGCATAGTAACCCGAAACAACTCACTTCTTTTTATCGTTGTAAGTTTTATTATGATTTTCTAGAAACCATTCCATATCATCGATAAATTGTCTATTAGCACGAGAATCTGAAATTAAAGCTGCGCACTCATAAATCCATGATTTATCATCGAGGATGGATTTTCCAAAACGTGAGATAGACAGTTTATCCTTTATAGAAAGGAGTGTCATGTTCCTGTTCTTTTTTGACACTTCTCGTTTCATTATTCATCTCGGGAAATAACGAAAGAGTTTCCTGTCTCTTTATTTTGACTTTCTTCTCTTCGTTATGACCAAAATGTCTCAAAATCTTTTTTTGTACAGTTTGAGACAAGTTGGTCTTTTCTAATATTGAACATATTGCATCATAATTATTTACAGATTGATAGATTCTTAGGGATAACCAAGCTAACTCTTTTTGTTTCGTGGCTGTCTTCGATAATGTTTCATCAATAGCGTTCTCAAAACACTCGTTTATAGGCTTTGATGAAATGGATATAAACGATTCTAATTTATTTACGAATTGAGCGATTTTCTTGAAGTTTACTGATTTCAGAATAAAAGATAATTCTTCCTTCGAAAACATACAAGATCGTTTTTCAATTTCTTCTGAGCTGCGATTAATAAAAGATTCTGGATTGGCAATATCATGAGACAAAATTCCCATGTTTTTTCCATATAATTTTTTATATATGAGTGAATATGTTGACATGTTGAGAATATCGGATAACGCATCCTTATTCATTTCCATATAACCACATAAGCTACCCCACAAAGAAAGAATATAACGATAATTCTCAAATTCTGCCATTTTGCACAAAGCCACACAGTCACTGAAACTCTGGCCTTTTAATATAAATGCAGCTATAGATTTGAGTTCAATGTTGTCAATACTATTTATTTCAAAATGGATGGCCGGATCATTAATAAATGCATGTAAATTATTTATGTATGCTCGTTCTTTAGACTTTTCCCAATTGATTTCGCCCATTTGTCCCTTTAATATAGGTACAATGGTCTCCATCGCACCCATATAAAAGCCAAGGCGATTAGCATATAACTTTTCTACTGTTTGTCTATTTTTTATTACATAATCAATAACAGCATTAATTAATGGAGCATTAGAGATTGAAATAGTATTTCCATTCATTGAAATATCATTTAAAGTGGATGGGGGTAGACTTTTTTGAAAGACATCAGCTGCATATGCCGTTCTTTTTTCAATATCATATCGAAGCCTTAAATAATCATCTTTAGTATGTAACTCTGGAATTTGAGGGAGGAAATAACATCCCCATTTTTTGCATAAAGAAGTGAATATATAATCCCAACAATTTATATTCTTAAGGAATTCTATTAAGCATCCTTTAAGAAAATAAAATCTGTTTCCCAACTCATTTTTCAAGTTAACTTCAAATTGTTCTGTACTATTCCTCTCTGTTAAATCAATTTTTTTATATTCATCTAACAAAAAAGATAATTTCTCACTAAAAACATTTATAGATGAAGGAGTAGAAATAAGGTTGGTTAATATGTTGTATATATCTTGAGTAAGCCTTAATTGTACCGCTAAGTCATGATTAACAGATTTCTGTTCTCCTAAGAGATATGCATATAATACGCCCTTTTGTTTATCAATAATTTCATCCTCAAATACTCCTATTTCATAATGCGGAATAGGCGTAAGTTTCGGAAGTGATCTTGTTTCAAGCTTATTAATATTTGCAACTATAGAATAATTTTTATAGTATTTGATCGCTTTATTACTTTGGGTATTTACTATAGTAATTTTATATGCATGCTCTGAGAAGAAATAGAAACAACAATTAGTCGGAGTCAGATTCAGAACATGAGAACAAACACAAACACCATCTTGTATTTCGTTTTCATAGAAATCCTGAGTTTGTTCATCATCTTCAAATTCAATAAGCATTGGATAATTATAACGTCCGACATCGTTAATAGTAAATTCAACTGGATATTTAAATAATACGATAGCGTTAAACGGACGAAGTTCTTCTATTTGTTCATAGGATTTATACCCAGTTAGTCGTTGAGCATAATGAGATATAGGCAAAATACATTCAGATTGAAGTAGATTGTCCATATTTAAACTTGATGTCGGTATATAGAATTTCATAACATATATATTTAGAATGGACCATTGGTACCTGCCTCATTTCCTGCATAGATATAGGAATCTGGTGTTGGTAATTTAGGCGCAAGATTATTAGTATATAAAAGATAAAGATTTTCCAATGGACGTGTTGTCGCTACATATAATGCAGACTCATTTTCAGCCATTGGATCTATATCCCAATTGACATAATTTTTGAATTCATTAAGCCCGCAACATGGAATAAATACATCATTAAATTGTAATCCTTTAGCACAGTGCCAAGTAATTATTTTAGGACTTGTTGATTTGAAGTCTATGTCCATATTATCGCGAGTCTTCCATTGAACAGGTATTCCTCTTGACACAAGATAATCTCGAATCATAATAACTTGATGATTATAATACACAAGAATGCCCACATCGGTTAAACCATTATTTATATATTCTATTATTTTATCAAGTTGAGATGTGGTTCGTATTAAACGTGGCTTTGGACCATGTTTGATACATGCAAATGACAAACGAGATGCGGGACGTATATATTCACCAATCTTAGCATTTTCAATAGTGAGACGATGGTTAATACATAAATCTTGTGGATGAATACCCAATTGTTTAGCCGTTTCCTCTACACTTTGGACAGGATGGTTTGGGAATTCCATTATTGATTGATTAGAATCTCCAAAAAACCAGCAGTATTTTCCATGACCCTTAAAATCTGCAATTTCATCAGCATTAAAGTCCTGACATTCATCTATGAACATATATGTAAATTGCGGTTTTGGAGAACGTTTCCATTCTTCAAAATAATATACATGACCTTCATTTTGTCCAATTTCTGCCAACTCATTGACAAAAAATTGTTTTAGTGATTTCGTATATACTATAATTGCATATGAACTTGTTAGCGTTGAAACTTGCTTGGCTTTCTTTAAAAGAGTCAACGATTTTCCAGAACCTGCAACTCCCTTAACTATTGCGGTTCGTTCTGCAGACATATTGATGACTATCTGCTGGTCTTTGTCTGGTGTAAGATTATCTAGTGCCATAAGTTATAAGATGTATTTTTATCTGCCAACGGATTTATTGCACGACATGTTTTTGATGGATATCCTGCCATTACTTCCTGAGCAAATGATTTATTACAAATTATTCTGTATGCGATTTTACTTATATCATTATTCTTTTCTCTATGAGATACATAAAAAATATCTTGCATATAACAACCGGAACACTGGCTCTCATAATGATAACAAGCATTGGGCACAATGCTTTTGTATTGCTGTGAGTTCTTTAGAAATCTATTTATTCCGCTATTCATCATTTGTGGATAATACAAAGCCCCATTATCTACTTTTGTTGTAATATCAGAAATAATAAAGATTCCATTAGCTTTAAGCAATGGAGAAAAATACGAAGCTATCAACTCATATGGATTGTTTTCATTAAAAGTTCCATGTTGTACAAATTCATTTATAGCTTTAAATGACATCATAAAATGATATTGCATATTTGACATATTTATGACCTCCTGTATTTCCTGTTCAGATTCGATATAAATACATTGAGGGTTGATATGTATTTCAAGTCTAAATTCTGGTGCTCTTTCTACCGACTCTGTAAGATGATATAAAAAACGTATTGCATCTGGATTTGCATCGTATGCATTTATATTTACCCGTTTTAGATTAGGAAGATTTTCGCTCAATGCAACAAGTAAACCTATAATTTCACCACCTGTCCCACAACAAAAGTCTAATATGTTTATTTCTTGTAAATTATACAATGATTGTTTATAGTTGTCATTTGTCATTAAAGAGGCTATAATGCTATAAACTTCAGCAAAACTTCTAGGAAAATATGTTCCTAGGTACAATTTTATAAATTCGTATGGTTGATCTGGATTATAAACCACTTCCATAGGGCGTGGTTCATAGACAGCCTCAAAATCATCAAAGATGATTTTATCAATCCATTTAGGAAGCATAACAGATTTATTATCCATAAAACTTTTCTCTTATCTATTGTCCTCTTTTTGAATTGTCAATATTTGGACACAAATATATAAAAAGGATTGCAGATTCACGAGAAAATCTTCGAAAAACGGCAATTATTTTGTGAGAAAGATTGTTTGCCTACAAAACAACGCTATTTGTTATCGTTTTAGTTTGAATGAAGTTATATTATTATCATGCTTCTTCTCGCTCCACGGCAAATCCGAAGACGCCCCTCCACCTCTTGTGCCGACATAGGCCTGTGCCGGACCACCGAAAGCAAGAGTGAATGCAGCCCCAAGCAACTGTGCCTGCTTCTCGTTTACCTGTTCCTGCGGTTCGAAAACGGCATTGACAAATTCCTCGTCCGTGATCTGCCCGTTGAAATGCCTTTAGTCTATCTGGAACTTGGTGCCCTTAGAGTTCCTCTCCGACCCGTGTCCAGATATGGAGCGACGGATTCCGGTAATTGGAGACATTGATGCGTACAAGTTCTGCCCCGGATGACAGACTGTAACGCTGAGGGTTTGCCTTGCGGTCGAGCAAGTCTATCTACTTCCTCTGTCTGTCTATGACGGCATCTTTCTCTTTTGACTGCCGCTCGGCGGTTTCCGCCCTGCGGATGGCTGCCTCTATCTCTTTCTGGTAGCCGTCCCGCAGTTTCCCGATTTCCGACTTGTGCCGCTCCTGCAACCGTGCCTTTTCAGTCTGAAGCGCCTTGAGCCGTTTGTTGAGTCCAGCAGTTTCTTCGTCCTTGTCCGCAAGTTCCTTTTTCGCTTTGGCAAGGTCGCCCTTGCCGAACCACGAGAGGATGGTGTTCCTGCCCTCCTGCGCCTTCTCCATATCGGCCTGCAATTTGGCAATGTCTTCCTCGTACCGGATTACCTGTTGCCTGTAATAATCCAAATTTGCCTGATGTTTTGCCGTAAAGCCGACAATGCCCCGCTGAAGTCCGAACGGTTTCATGGCCGCAGCATAGCTGTTCTGGTATTCGTGCAGCCGTGTACGCCGCATCACATCGTCCGCCGACAGGCGTGGACCGGACTTCGTCTCGTACTTCTTCTCTCCCTCCCGCTTCCTACGGACGCGCTCCCCGGTTACAATGGGCACGACGGTGGCGTGCAGGTGAGGGGTCTTCTCGCCCATATGCAGCACGCACGATACAAGGTTCTCATCCCCGAATGTATTCCTTAGCCATTTGAGGTTGGCATCAATCCAACTGTCCAGTCTGCCACCATTGGCAATCTTCATCATCTGCTCATGCGTTCCGGTCAGGATGATACGGATGGCTTTTGTCTGGTTCTTGCCGACCTTGCGGCGCAGCCCGGCGGTATCGATGCGGTGCTGTATCGCCTCGGTACGGTTGGACACACCTTCAGGGAAACTGACCAGTTCCCGGTTTAGATGTGTCTGGCCTGCATCGGCATTGTCCAGGACATATTTCTTCCCCTTGGCATCTTTCCTTTCTATGTGACATGACATTCCGCTGTCATTGCCGCTGCCACGTTGCAGGTGGCAGACCGCATATTGTGTATTGCTCATATCCGCTCGTTTTATGGTTGTTGTTTCTGTTGTAAAATCCCGTCCTTCTGCCGGAGGCATATACTTGGTTCCCGAGGACATTCCTCAGCCTATGGGCTTTTTGACTGCCGGACGCGGAGCGGAGGCGGTGAAAATGCCCTAATAAGCTACGGGATTTTACAACCCCTTTCCCTTGGGACAGTAAGCTGTCCGATACCTTTCCGTCATTCCAATCTCCCGGCATCCACCAGTTCGAGCCCTAAAACGTCGATGAGGGACTGCAATACGGGATTGCGTTCTATCATCTGTTGAAGGATCATCTGCGGCGTGTCCTCCATCAGCAGGAAGTCGGCGATGTCCAGTCCAGCTTCACGCTGCGCGCCGGTCACAATCCTCTCCAGCATGTCGGAATAGGTGGCACGCCTGCAAATGGGTTCCAGCATCGGCAGCCGTTGCTTCCATTCTTCCGTCGCCTTGAGGTCGGGGAAGAGCCGCGCAATATCTGTATGGCTCCGCTGTTGAAGCACCCGTGCATCCCTCCGGTGGCAAGCCAAACAAAGTCAGGGATGAAAAGGGTGGCGACAAACGCCGTCTTCTCGCTCTCGACAATAGCTACAGGTTTGACTGACATTACGGCGGAACTGTCCGACAGCAGATGTTCTCCGAACAGGCATTGCTTCATGCGGAAATCCGGCATCTTCCTCACGGAATGTACCCAGCTTACCCTGTAATGGAGCTGACCTATATCAACACGGACGGCGAGACGAGTTACGATCGGGTGGTTCCGATCTGTTTCAAGGAACACGAGAACGAGCAGTATCTGCTCGCCATTACGGAAGACGACCGAGCGGCAATCTTCCCGGTAGCGCATATTACGTGCGTAAGCGAGACCGAGACGCTGACGACTTTCTCCTTGCCGGAGGGTTTCGACGCAAAACGCTTCGCGCAACGGTTCTTCGATGCAGAGAAGATAATGTGATTATTTTTCATGATATCGGACATAAGCGGTATCGGATACCTGCTATCGAAACGATATCTTAAAGGCTATTCAACCTACTACCGACTATGACTCTACAGGCAAACATAAACGATGTAGGGAATATGCGATAGACGACTTATCGAGTCGGTGCAGACAAGATGTCTCGCACGAGAAGAGTCAAACGCGCATCTCTTTTGACGGCAGAGGATATTTCGCATTGCCAAATTATGAAGACTCGCCATCCGAGTTCTTTCAGTTCGGCGGTTTTTCGAGAGTTGCGCTCTATATTAGCCGCGATTTTCGGCAACCAGTAATCCGTATTGCTTTGCGGTCGGTGTCCGGCTCTGCACGAATGCCCGTGCCAAAAACAGCCGTGAACGAATATCGCCGCTCGATATTTAGGTAAAACGATATCCGGCGAACCGGGTAATTTCTTTACGTTGATTCTGTATCTGAAGTCTTGAGAAAACAGAAATTTACGCACCGACAATTCCTGTTTCGTATTCTTTTGCCCGACTCGCGACATGATCTCGGATCGTTTCTGCTTGCTACAATGGTCCATAAACTAATTAAAACTATTCCATAATCCAAAGACTTTGGCTATCTTTGTGCAAAGATAATTTTTTTGAGGAAAATATCGAAAAGTAATATGCCGTCGTTGGAAAATATTGGCGTGATAGATCTCTTTTGCGGAGTAGGCGGATTGAGTTACGGGCTCAAACGAGCGGGATTGAACGTTCTCGCCGGATTCGATATCGACAAAACGTGCCGTTTCGCTTATGAGCATAATAACGAGGCGAAGTTTTTCGATACGGATATCAAACGTGTCTCCGGCGAAGAGATTCGCACTCTTTTCGGCGATTCGAAAATAAAAGTGCTGGCAGGTTGCGCTCCGTGTCAGCCATTTTCGTCGTATGCGTTCAGCAACAAAGACAAAGACCCGAATAAGTACGATTTACTATACCAATTCGGGCGCTCGATCGAAGAGGGTACGACCGGATATCGTTACAATGGAAAACGTATCGCAAATCGCGCATTTCAAACTGAAGCCCGTTTTAACGGATTTCATAAATCTGTTAAAATCGGATCGTTTGGGTTATCATGTCAGTGTCAATATTGTGTATTGTCCCGATTACGGCATTCCTCAAACGCGTAAGCGATTGGTGTTGCTGGCGTCCAGATTAGGCTAGATAAAATTGATTCCTCCTACGCATGATCCGAAAAGCTACGTTACTGTTAAGGATGCGATCGGCGATTTGCCGGAATTACGAGCCGGAGAACAATGCGCCGAAGATCCGTTACATAAAGCGAAAGCGTTGTCGGATTTGAATCTGCGTCGTATCAGAAGTACGCCGTACGGCGGAAGTTGGAAAGATTGGCCGGACGAACTCAAGTTGGAATGCCATAAATCGGAGACTGGGAAATCTTTCGGTAGCGTTTACGGACGTATATACACGGATGGATCGGAGCTGTAGATAGGCCGAGCGATCTCGAAGATAATAATATAATCAGCATTATCGCCAGAGGTAAGTTGGCGCAAGAAGATATTCTCTCTTCGTATAACGAGGGCGGGATATACGCATCGTATTTGATCGGAGAGATATATGCAGATTTTTTAGATCTCGATGATGAGCGAGATATATCGACTAGCAATCGCCAACAATATATTGAAGACGACGAACGCTATCGATTGTTGATTGCACATGTATCAGTATTATTGAAAGAGATCAAAAACAAATGGACGGATTTACGAAAAGAGCATGCGACTCAAAGAATTCTAACGGATAATCCGGCTATTAAAGAGTGGTACGACAATCTTAAAAGCAATACGAAGAAATATGCAAAAAAACTTTTCTCTACGATCGAAAGTATGCATTTCGACAAAGGGGAGGAAAACAAAAAAGAGTTGTTGAAATACGGTATATTGGCATTCGAGCGCTTAAAAGTCGCGGAAAAATTAGACTTCATCGAAGACGAAGGCATAGAAGATATCGTGAAGTACGGAGAGATTTTCTCAGATCTGCAAGATATCGAAGCTACTTTGTATTGGGAAATAGCGAACGAACGAGTAAAAGTTATTCGCCAATTGGCGGAATCGTGCGATAGTAACGCCAAAGAACGAGTTTTACAAAAGCATATATTCGATAATCTATGGTTGCTTAATCCCGCGTGGGAAAGAGCAACGAAAGGATCGGAGCGATTCGAAGAAAAAGTTGCGACTGAATTCGGCAAAGTAACGAACTCCTTGACAGAAGAAGAAAAGAAAGGTCGCTTCGACATTCGTTATCGAAGTTCCGCCGGTAAACATATTATTATCGAACTCAAACGATACATTCCTACTTATAAGGTAGATATATACGACTTGCATAGGCAGATCGATAAATACAAATCGGCTCTTCGTAAATGCCTGCGAGACATAGGCAAAGAAAATGAACCGATCGAAGCGATTTGTATAATCGGAGATAAAGTTTTGAACGATATGACCATATCGGAAGCAAATGAAAAAATGAAAGGAGACGGTCGCATATTATCGTACGACTTGGTTATCAACGACTCTTTAGAAAGTTATCAAGAATATCTGGACTCGCAAAAAGAGGTCGGCAAATTGAAAGAGCTTATCAATAAAATATAAATTTCTTTCCCTTATCGTATATACGTATATTCCGGCTTGGCGATACTGTCGTTTGGCCGGAATTTTATTATACGAATAACCGCAACTGCCGTAATTAGATATTTTCTTGATTGCAAGCAGTGATATTCCTACTCTAATTAACATGCGACTGTGAGCCCCCCCGCTAAAGACGAATCGACGATTTTGCCAATATCCGTCTCGTCTTTCAGCATCTTGTACACATAATCCGAATTCTCGATATTGAGTCCCACAAGAAATCGAGAGTTTCTCGAAAGTCGCCAAATCATGGAACAATCCGATGGTTTACCCGAAAATCAATCCTTCGTTATCCAGCTCGTTCAATATGTCTTGCGTAATCAATCGGAAGTTTATCTATCTCTCCTCAACCGGTTCAACCGTTCCTGGTACGACCGTTTGTACATCCGTTTGACTCTCTCGTCGAGGAAAGAGCGATCGGTCAGCGCATAGACCTCCGGTTGCTCCTGCACGAACAGATCAAGTATCTCCGTCATCTTCTTCGGCAATACGCCGATTCGTCGTCCGAAGGTCTCGAAATCGGCTCGGCAAGGGTGACCCGTTCGTGTATAGACATCGGAATATTCCGCTTCGGGAATCAGACCGCCTTGCAGTGCGAAATCCTCGTCCACGACATGAATCGAAGTGTTCAACAAGTCATAAGCCGGAGCGAGCAGATAATCCCCGCCGGGTGTCTGTTGCAACGAGAAGTTCTTCAGATGTGCATCGCCGTTGGCGAAGAGATAATTGAAAATAACGAACGCGAAAAAGCGACTCATTTGTACCTGCCATGCCGAGACGTTGGTTTTGAGTAGTGCGGCGGCATCCTCGTAGCTCCCCGTATATTTGAAATCCCGCCCGTGTGTCGCACTCGTTTTATGCGCCAGCGACGAGAAATCCTCCTGTTTGATCTTGTTCTCGTTAGTATCGTAGTCGAAACGCCGGGTAATGTAGGCCGGCTCACCGTTCTTGAAGAAGACCAACCCGTTCTCCGCCGTCGGAATCTTATAGACCTGTCGGGCGATCTGCATCGTCAAATGCTCGTTGGCAGGTATCTGATCGCGGAATCGCAGGTGCTTGTAGGCAGGTGCGGGCTTGATGATGTAGTGCCCCTGGCCACCGGCGGGAGTGAGCACGACCTTTCCATCGGCAATGATCGCCGACAGTTTCTCCTGCACGCCCGATACAGAGAGCTGGTTGATGTTCTCCGCCATATCCGCGCTGTCCGCATCATAGTCGAAATCGAGCTGCGGGCCGACGCGCTTTCCGTCGAACAACCGCCGCGTACACGACGGACAATATCTATCGAATCCTTCGGCCAGATGGCCGGGACAAACCGTCAATGCTTTCATATTTTCTTTACAGTTATGGCGCCGATGGTGTCGGTATGTGCCGTTGCCAGCAACAGCCCGAATGCGTCGTCCTCATCGATTTTGAGCGTGCGGCACTGGTAGGCCTTGTTCGCGCCCTCGGCGAGCATGTTGTAGAAAAATGGGAAGAGCGTACCCGACGTGAACTCCTTTCCGCTTTTCGGGAACGACAGAGAAATGGCAGTCTGCTTGTCGTCGGCCAAAAACACATCGTCGTAACGAAAACGATACGTCCCTTCGTCGGTCTCTGTCAGTACGCCGGCCAATACGCCGTCACTGTATATCTCTGCTTGTCTCATTTAACAGTCTCTTTTACTTTCAACAACAATTCCAGACCGAGTATTTCGGCGATCTTCGAGAGCGTAGCTACGGAAGGATTTCCATTTCCTACCTCGATACTCTTGATAATGCGCAGGCTCAACCCTGTATAGTCGGCCAAATCCTGCTGGGTAAGCCCCAACAAAAAGCGCCGTTCCTTGATTATCGAATAGTCCATGAGTGCAATATATTGCCTTTTTCTTGCAAATATAATAAAAATCCCTATACAAGCAATTAAAAGTGCAATAAATTACCCGATAGAATAACATGAGTAGACTTTGAGTTAACCGAGTTAAGTGTTTTTCGGTAAACTTGTTTTATAGAACAGTAATCTTATATCGTCTGAGATATATTTCTGCTAAAAATGCTTAACTCCATTAATTCTCAATAAGATGAATCGGCGAACGCTTTGAAAAGCCGATAATTTTCGTTACCTTTATGGTGATGAAAACGATACTTTATATACACGGTCTATCCTCGTCGGGCGCATCGGGAACGGCGAGGCATTTACAGACTCTATTACCCGATATGCGGGTCATCGCACCCGATCTGCCGATCGACCCCGACGAGGCGCTCACGATGTTGCAGAGGCTGGTTACGAGAGAATGTCCCGATATCGTGATCGGCACTTCGATGGGCGGCATGTTCGCCCAACAACTCTATGATTGTAGAAAGATTCTCGTGAACCCCGCATTCCATGTCTCGCGCACCATGCGACGACAGATCGGCGAATGTCCGTTCCTAAATCCCCGCAAGGACGGTGCGACGAGTTATACGACGATGCCCGAACTTTGCGACCGATACGAAGCGATGGAACATCGTCAGTTCGACGGCATGACCGACGAAGCCGTCACGAGGACCTGGGCGATGTTCGGCGATCGCGATACGACGGTAAATTGCAGGGAGGAGTATTTGCAACGCTATCGCAATTTCGCGACATTCGACGGGGAACACCGATTGCGGTTGGAAGACATCCGCGATGTCGTCGTGCCGCTCATAAGACAAATAGAGTTAGACGAACATCTGACTGAATAATCTAAAAAATAACAATTTAGTTTAACCGGCGAACGACAGTCGCCACTTGGCGTGTTTTACAAAATGTTTTACAAACACTGAAAATTCGGTCGTAATGGACTGCTAATTATCTCGGAATGGGATCTCAAACGTTGTAGAGCGCAACCTTGCCAAGGTTGAGGTCGCGGGTCCGAGTCCCGTTTTCCGCTCTCGAGACCTTTGAAAGAAAAGGCGACAAGAAGAAAGAAACCTTATGTATCAATGATATGTAAGGTTTCTTTCGTTTTCGGAACCTGCGGGAAATGCATTCGGAAGCAGGTCCATACGAGTGCGATTCGTGTCCCATCCGGCCCGGACCGAACCGACCCAACGGCCGCAATCGTTCGGTCCTCATTCCCCAAAATCCGGCACAACCGGTCTCCGGATAAGACGTACCATCCGGAAACCGGATGCACACGACGTCGCCAAAAAACCGTAAAAATGGTATAAATTCCCCTCATACGGTTAGGTCCGGTTCCGGTACGATACGCTACCTTTGTTCCCGACAAAGAACAGAAACGACGGACAGAAACTGTCCGGAAAACGGAACGACTATGACAAGAATCATTTCAAGCATCGCGCTTCTTTCCGTTCTGCTGTCGTGCGGCACGGGAGAGGCGAAACGGCCGGGCATGTGCGCCAAAGAACCGATGGCTCCCGACGGCATCGTGCGGCTGTCGAAAATCGAGGTTTATCCGCAGTATCTCGACGAGTACGTAAAACACGCGGCCGAAGTGGGCGAGGTCTCCCTGCGCACCGAACCGGGCGTGCTGACCATGTATGCCGTGCAGGAAAGGGAGGCT
Organism: Alistipes dispar; assembly: GCF_006542685.1. Lineage (NCBI taxonomy): Bacteria > Pseudomonadati > Bacteroidota > Bacteroidia > Bacteroidales > Rikenellaceae > Alistipes > Alistipes dispar. The sequence goes on from NZ_AP019736.1 coordinate 2,841,641, forward strand.
CCCTGCCGCATCACCATTCTCGAAACCTACGCAAGCCGTGCGGCCTACGACAGACATATCGACTCGGAACACTTCCGGAAATACAAGCAGGAAACGCTGCACATGATCGAATCGCTGGAGCTGTCCGACCAGTTGCCGCTCAATCCGGCGAACCGAATCGACAACTTCATGCAATAAACGCAACCGCCATGAACAGGATTCTTTTCATTTCACTATTCAGCATTCTTACACTCAACGTTATGGCACAGGAAAAAATCGTACAGACGGCCGGGCGCGATCAGCTCGGCGATTTCGCGCCCAAATTCGCGGAACTCAACGACGACGTGCTCTTCGGCCAGGTGTGGAGCCGCACCGACCGCCTCGGCCTGCGCGACCGCAGTCTGGTAACCCTCACTTCGCTCATCAGCCAGGGCATCACGGACAGTTCGCTGACCTACCATCTTCAGTCGGCGAAGGAGAACGGCATCACCCGCACCGAGATCGCCGAGATCATCACCCACATCGGCTTCTACGCCGGCTGGCCCAAGGCGTGGGCGGCATTCCGTCTCGCCAAGGAGGTCTGGGTGGAGGATACCTCCGGCGAAGATGCCCGGGCCGCCTTCCAGCGCGAAATGATCTTCCCGATCGGCGAGCCGAACACGGCCTTCGCACAGTATTTCACCGGCAACAGCTACCTGGCCCCGATTTCGCGCGAGCAGGTCTCCGTTTCCAACGTGACCTTCGAGCCGCGCTGCCGCAACCACTGGCACATCCATCGGGCGAAGAGCGGCGGCGGGCAGATGCTCGTCGGCGTAGCCGGACGGGGCTGGTATCAGGAGGAGGGAAAACCCGCACGGGAGATCCTGCCGGGCACGGTGATCCACATTCCCGCCAACGTGAAACACTGGCACGGCGCAGCCGCCGACAGATGGTTCGCCCACCTGGCGTTCGAAATCCCCGGCGAGGACGTCTCGAACGAATGGCTCGAACCCGTCACGGACACGGAGTACGACAAACTCAAATAGACAAACCGATCCGATATGCGAAAACTGCTATTCGCGCTGTCGGCAGCAGCGGGGATCGCCGCCGCGGCATGCGCACAACAACGACAGAACATGTACAAGGAAACATCCGACAACCGAATCCTGATAGCCTATTTCTCGGCGACCGGCACGACGGCGCGCGCCGCCGAAAGGCTGGCCGAAGCCACGGGAGGCACGCTTTACGCGATTGTCCCGTCCCGGCCCTACACGCCCGACGACCTCGACTGGCACGACAAGCGGTCGCGCAGCTCCGCGGAAATGAACGATCCGCAGGCCCGTCCGGCCATCGGCGGCAGACAGCCGGACACGGAGGACTACGACACGGTTTTCATCGGCTATCCGATCTGGTGGGACCTCGCGCCCCGGATCATCGACACGTTCATCGAAAGCCACGACCTGAAGGGCAAGACGGTCATCCCGTTCGCCACGTCGGGAGGGAGCGGCATCGCCCATAGCGCGGAGGCCCTGAGAAAATCCCATCCCGGACCGGACTGGAAGGAGGGAAGACTGCTCAACCGCACCGACGAAAAGAGCCTCCGGGAGTGGGCCGAAAGTCTGCAACGATAGTCTTTTCCCTGCGGTAGCCGGCAACGGAGCGTATGCCCCGGGCCGGGAGGTTCTCCGGCTACCGCAGACAAAGTGGGCAGCAATGAACCGGGACCCTTCCGGACGGCTTTTCGGAGCCGCCCGGAAGCGGGTTTCCGGAAAATCCGTCTCCGCCGCGGTTCTTTTCCCGGCCAGGACGGATTTCATGCTGCCGTCAGGTTCCGTGCCGTCCGGAAGAGCTGACAACCGTCCGGAAGGTCCGTTTGCAAAACCGGACGTCGCATTTTTTCCGAGAATATTCATATATTTGCAGGAGCGGGCCGTCTTTGCCGGACAAACCCGCGGCAACGGAAAACAGCTGTCACGGAAGAACGTATGAAAAATTATCGGAACCTGCTTCTATACACCGGTGCATTCGCCGCACTCTGCCCCGCGGACGCCTCGGCGCAGGCACGGAAATCCGTTCCGAACATCCTCCTCATCCTCTGCGACGACATGGGCTACGGAGATCTGGGATGCTACGGGCAGAAATACATCCGCACACCCCATATCGACAGCATGGCCCGCCGGGGGATGCGTTTCACGCAGGCCTATGCGGGAAGTCCGGTGAGCGCACCGTCCCGCGCCTCGCTGATGACGGGACAGCACGCCGGACACGGGCATGTCCGCGGCAACCGGGAGTACTGGCCCGGCTCCCCGGAGATCGTGTACGGCCAAAACCGCGACTACGGCGTAGTGGGGCAGGAGCCCTACGACCCCGGACACGTCATACTGCCCGAGATCATGAAGAAGAACGGATATGCGACGGGCATGTTCGGGAAGTGGGCCGGAGGCTACGAAGGCTCCTGCTCCACGCCGGACAAACGGGGCATCGACGAATTTTACGGGTTCGTCTGCCAGTTTCAGGCGCACCTCTACTATCCCAACTTCCTGAACCGTTACAGCGCCTCGAAAGGCGACACGACCACGGTGCGGATCATCCTGGAGGACAACATCCAGCATCCCATGTACGGGGAGGGCTATGAAAAACGGCCCCAATACTCGGCCGACATGATCCACCGGGAGGCCCTGCGATGGTTGGACTCTCGGGACGGCGAACGGCCCTTTTTCGGACTTTTCACCTACACTCTGCCGCACGCCGAGCTGCGCCAGCCCGACGACTCCATCCTGCAATACTACAAAAAACGGTTCTTCGTGGACAAGACGTGGGGCGGCAGCGAGGGGTCGCGCTACAATCCGGTGGAACACACGCACGCCGAATTCGCGGCCATGATCACGCGCCTCGACATCTACGTGGGGGAGATTCTCGCCAAACTGAAGGAGAAAGGGCTGGAGGAGAACACGCTGGTCATCTTCACCAGCGACAACGGCCCTCACGAGGAGGGCGGGGCCGATCCGGAGTTTTTCGGCCGCGACGGCAAATTGCGGGGACTGAAACGGCAGTGCTACGAGGGCGGTATCCGCGTTCCGTTCATCGCCTACTGGCCCGGACACGTCCCGGCCGGCACCGAGAACGACCACATGCTGGCCTTCTACGACGTCTTGCCCACGTTCTGCGACCTGATCGGCGACAGACGCTTCCCGCGGAAATACCTGAACCCGGACCTCGAGGGCGACTGCTTCGACGGCATCTCCTTCCTGCCCGCGCTGCTGGGCGACGACGCCCGTCAGCAGCGGCACGAATTCCTCTACTGGGAATTCCACGAAACCGACCAGATCGGTGTCCGAATGGGGGATTGGAAGCTGGTGGTCAAGAGCGGAAAGCCCCGCCTCTACGACCTGTCGCGGGACCTCCACGAGGATTGCGATCTGGCCGGCCGGTATCCCGAGGTGGTGGAACGGATGGTCGGCATCGTCCTGCGCGAACACACGCCCAGCGAACTGTTCCGGGTCACACTGCCGGAAATATAAACCGCGCGATCCCCATACAGCATTGAATCAAAACCGACAAAACCAGATTACATGAACCCGAGAATCAATATCCTGGCAGCGCTCACGCTGCTGTCGGCGCAGACCGCCGCTGCCGACAACCCCTACCGGTACGACGTACAGACCGTGTCGGTGAACAAGGTCCCGCCCCGCACCGACTTCATGTCCTATCCCTCGAGGGACGGGGCGCTGACCATGCGCTACGAGAAGAGCCCCTTCTATCTGCCGCTCAACGGCACGTGGAAGTTCCTCTTCGCCGAGGATGCCCGCGATCTGCCCGCCGACGCCACGGACCCCGCGACCGACGCCTCGGGGTGGGATGACATCGAAGTGCCCGGAAACTGGGAGCGCCAGGGGTTCGGGACGGCCATATACACCAACCATCAGTACGAGTTCGCGACCTACCGTCCCCAGCCGCCCCGGCTCCCCGAGGCGAATCCCGCAGGGATATACCGCCGGGAGTTCGAAATTCCGGACGAATGGAACGGCCGCAACGTTTTCCTGCACCTCGCAGGAGCCAAGTCGGGCGTATATGTCTATGTGAACGGACACGAGGCGGGCTACAACGAGGATTCGAAGAACCCCGCGGAGTTCCTCATCGACGAATACCTCCGGCCCGGACGGAACACGCTGACCATAAAGATCTACCGCTGGAGCACCGGCTCCTGGCTCGAATGTCAGGACTTCTGGCGCATGAGCGGCATCGAGCGCGACGTGTTCCTCTGGTCGCAGCCGCTCGTCGCCGTGCGGGACTTCCGCATCAAATCGACGCTCGACGAGGCATGCCGGGACGGAATATTCGCCCTGGAGGCCGATCTGACCAACCGAACCGAAAGCGATGCCGAAGCGACGCTGAGCTACGAGCTGCTCGACGACGCGGGCCGGCAGGTCGCGGCAGGGCAGCGCGACGCAATGATCGCAGCCGGCGGATGCCGCACCCTCCGGTTCGAGGCCGGCATCCCCGGCGTCAAGGCCTGGAGCGCGGAGCGCCCCGATCTCTACACCCTGCTGATGACCCTCCGCGGCCCCGGCGGGGAGACCGAAACGGTGCCCTACCGCGTAGGGTTCCGCCGTTTCGAGTTCGCCCGGCTGGACGAACGGGCCGAAAACGGCGAGCCCTACCGCGTACTGCTGGTGAACGGGCAGCCCGTGAAGTTCAAGGGCGTGAACATCCACGAACACCATCCCGTGACGGGACACTACGTCACGGAGGAGGTGATGCGCCGCGACTTCGAGCTGATGAAACGACACAACTTCAACGCCGTGAGGCTCTGCCACTACCCCCAGGACCGGAAATTCTACGAGCTGTGCGACGAATACGGGCTCTACATCTACGACGAAGCCAACATCGAGTCGCACGGCATGTACTACGACCTGCGCAAGGGCGGCACGCTGGGCAACGACCCCGCCTGGCTGAAACCCCACATGGAGCGCACGCGCAACATGTTCGAACGGAACAAGAACCACGCATCGGTCACATTCTGGTCGCTGGGAAACGAGGCCGGAAACGGATACAACTTCTACCAAACCTACCTTTGGACGAAGGCCGCCGACAGCGCCTGGATGAACCGGCCTGTCAATTACGAACGGGCGCAGTGGGAGTGGAATACGGACATGTACGTTCCGCAGTATCCCGGCGCGGGATGGCTGGAAGAGATCGGACGCAAGGGCAGCGACCGGCCCGTGATGCCGTCGGAGTACGCTCATGCGATGGGCAACTCGACCGGAAACTTCGTCGGACAGTGGGACGCGATCTACCGCTATCCCAACCTGCAGGGCGGATTTCTCTGGGACTGGGTGGACCAGGGCCTGCTGGAGCACGACGCCCAGGGACGCCCTTTCTGGGCCTACGGAGGGGATTTCGGCGGGGAATACACCCCCAGCGACGGGAATTTCTGCTGCAACGGCCTCGTACTGCCCGACCGCACGCCGCATCCGGCGCTCGCGGAGGTGAAGTACGTGCAGCAGGACTTCGGATTCGAATCCGAAGGAGCGGGCCGCGTGCGCATCACCAACCGATTCTACTTCACACCGTCGGAGAAGTACCGTTTCATCTGCCGCCTCGTGCGCGACGGAAAGACCGTGCGCGAAAAGGAGCTCGACGTGCGCCTCGCGCCGCAGGAATCGGCCGTCTTCACCACATTCGGTCCCGAAGAGATGCGCGGCGAAGGGGAGTATTTCGCCGATTTCTCCGTCACCACGCGCGAAGCCTCGAAGGCCGTTCCCGCAGGTTATGAGATCGCCGCGGGGCAGATCCCGCTGGGAGGGACCCCGAAGAAGGCCGACGTGCCGCGGAAAGGCCCCGCACTCGGAGTGAACGACGACGGGGAGCGGATCGCCGTCTCGTCGCCGCGCGTGCGCTTCGTATTCGATCGCCGGAGCGGTTCGGTGACGTCCTATGCCGTGAACGGCGTCGAGTACTTCGCCGACGGATTCGGTCCGAGGCCCAATTTCTGGCGCGCCCCGACGGACAACGACTACGGAAACGCCATGCCCGAGCGGCTGCAGGTGTGGAAGACGTCGAGCCGCGAGTTCGACGTCGTGGAGGCCGCGGCCGTGAAAACCGGAGACGCCGTACGCATCGAGGCCGCCTACCTGCTCGCCGCGGGAAACCTCTGCATCATGCGCTATACGGTCCATCCGTCGGGTGTCGTCGAAACCCGCATGACCTTCACGTCCACCGACGCGGAGGCCGTGGCCACGGAGCTCTCCGAAGCCGCCCGGACCGCGACGTTCTCCCCGGGCAGCGAGAAGGCCCGCAGCGAGGCGGCGAAGCTCGACGTGCCGCGCATCGGAGTCCGCTTCCGGATGCCCCTCGCGATGAGGCAGGTCGAGTACTACGGCCGCGGCCCCGGCGAAAACTACGCGGACAGAAACGCCGGGGCGTTCGTGGGACTGTACAGCACATCGGCCGACGAAATGTATTTCCCCTACGTCCGGCCGCAGGAGAACGGACACCGTACCGACACGCGCCGCGTGCGGTTCGGCAAACGGCACGGCCTGGAGATCGTGGCCGACAGTCTCTTCGGATTCAACGCCCTGAGAAACGCCGTGGAGGATTTCGACGGAGAGGAGGCTGTCCGAAGACCGTACCAATGGCGCAACCTGACCCCTGCGGACAAGGAGCACGACGAAGCGGCCGCCCGCAACGTCAGACCCCGGCAGACGCATATCGACGACATCACGCCCCGCGACTTCGTGGAGGTCTGCATCGACATGAAGCAGCAGGGGGTGGGCGGATACGACAGTTGGGGAGCCATGCCCGAACCGCAGCACAGAATCCCCGCGGACAGCACGTACAACTGGGGATTCGTCATCATTCCGTTCTGATGCAAAGTATGAAATAACCGAATCGAATACCTGACAATGAAACGATTATTATTGCCGTTGCTGCTGACAGGCGTAGCTGCCGCGGGCGAAGCGTGCTGCGGCTCCGGAGCCGCACAGCGGGAGGAGACCTACTACGAAAAACACGTCGCATTCGGCGATGCCACGCAGGAAGAGAAGCTCTCCATGGCCGCGCGGCTCGTGCCGACCCCCGAACAACTGGCCTGGCAACAATGGGAGCTGACGGCATTCATCCACTTCACGGTCAATACGTTCACCGACAAGGAATGGGGTGACGGCAAGGAGTCGCCCGACGTGTTCGCCCCCACGGAAATCGACACCGACCAATGGGTCGAAACGCTCCGGGACGCCGGCTTCGGAATGGTGATGCTCACGGCCAAGCACCACGACGGATTCTGCCTCTGGCCCACCCAAACCACGGAGCACTCGGTGAAGAACTCCCGCTGGATGGAGGGCCGCGGCGACGTGGTGGCGATGCTCCGCCGCTCATGCGACAAGTACGGTGTGAAAATGGGTCTTTACGTCTCGCCGTGGGACCGCAACGCCGCCTGCTACGGCACGGGGAAGGCCTACGACGATTTTTTCGTGCGGCAGATCACCGAACTGCTGACCGGCTACGGCGAGATCGCCGAGGTATGGTTCGACGGCGCCAACGGCTCGGAGGCCGACGGCAAGCGTCAGGTTTACGACTGGGCCCGTTACATACGCACCGTGAAGGAGCTGCAACCCGGAGCCGTCACGGCCATCATGGGCGACGACATCCGCTGGGTGGGCAACGAAGCGGGCAGGGGACGCGCCGAGGAGTGGAGCGCCACGGCCCTGGCCCCTGCGAGTGTCGGGCTGAAGGATCCGACGCCCGCCGTCGAAGCCCTCACCGAGACCTCGCCCGATCTGGGCAGCCGTGCGATCCTCGACGAAGCGAAGGAGCTGTTCTGGTATCCCTCGGAGGTGGACGTGTCGATCCGCCCGGGCTGGTTCTACCACGCCTCGGAGGATGAGAAGGTGCGGTCGCTCGAGGCGCTGAAGGAGATCTATTTCGCCTCGGTGGGATCGAACTCCGTGCTGCTGCTCAATGTGCCGCCCGACCGCCGCGGACGGATTCACGAGAACGACGCGCGACGGCTGCACGAGTTCGGCGAATGGCTGCGCCGGAGCTTCGCACGGAACCTTGCGGCGGGCGGGGACACACTCTGGACCGCCCGGGCGGACGAAGCGCGGGAATTCGACGTGAAGGACGGGCCGTTCGACGCCGTGATGTTGCAGGAGGAGATCGCCAAAGGGCAGCGCGTGGAGCGGTTCCGCATCGAGATATCGGACGACGGTCGGACGTGGGAGACGGCAGCCGAGGGTACGACGATCGGCTACAAACGGATCGTCCGCCTGCCCGAGGCCCGCACGGCGCGGAAACTGCGCGTCACGATCGACGGAACCCGCGCCCCGGCCCGGATTTCGCATGTCGGACTTTACCTGACCGAATAGCCGCACAGGAACGAACCGCGCGGCGGACCTTCTTTCGCGGCGCATGGCGGAACGGACGACCGTGCGGACAGGAAACCCGTCAAACACTTCCGGAGCAGGAAGATGTCCTCGGGCTGTTGCACCGAACGGAAACAAACGTTATCTTTATACGACAGTTCCGAAAGAAACCGAGAAAGGTCGTTCCCCGCATCCGGCCGACGCGGAGCGACCCGAGAAAAGCGAATCCGGCCGGAAGACGACACGGAAGAATGATACGAATCGACCACACGGCCATGTACGTCCGGGACCTGGAGGCGACCCGGCAATTCTTCGTCCGCTTCTTCGGCGCCGTATGCGGCGAGCCGTACCACAACCCGCGGACGGGACTGAGAAGCTGTTTCCTGCGTTTCGGCGACGGCGCACGGCTCGAAATCATGCACCGGCCCGACATGACGGATCCCCGCAAGGAGCCGCTGCGCAGCGGCTACATCCACCTGGCATTCGGCACCGGGAGCCGCGAGGCCGTAGATCGGCTCACCGGGGAGCTGCGGGAGAACGGGTACCGCATCGTCAGCGGCCCGCGCATCACGGGCGACGGCTGCTACGAGAGTTGCGTGGAGGGCCCCGAGGAGAACCTGATCGAGATCACGGAATAAGCGCATACGCCCCCGGCGGAGCCATCGGCCTGCCTGCCGTAATCGGCAGCGCGCCTCATTGCGTGGTCATCATCAATCTCTTCCCGAAACCGGTGTCGCACCGAGCCGTCCGCACGCTTCTAAAACCGGATCATCCGATGCGGCGGATCGGCCGGGCGGGAACTCCGCCCACGACCGTAGCGGCCGGCACGTCCCGCGTCACGACCGCCCCGGCCGCCACGACGGCGCCGTCGCCGATCGTGACACCCTGAAGAATCGTCGCATTGGATCCCACCCACACGTTGCGCCCCAGCACGATAGGGGCGGGTGTCATTTCGGCGCGCCTCGCGGGATCGAGTTCGTGGTTGAGCGTGGCGAAAACCACGTTGTGACCGATCATGCAGCCGTCGCCCAGCGTCACGCCGCCGTGATCCTGGAAGTGACAGCAGGCATTTATGAAGACGTTCCGGCCGACCGAAATGTTCTTGCCGAAATCGGTATAGAACGGCGGAAAGAGCCGGACCGACGCATCCACGGGCTTTCCGAAAAGCTGTTCCAGCAGTTCGCGCACCTCGTCGGGCGTATGGTAGGAGGCGTTCAGCCGGCAGGTGATGCGACGAGCCTCGTCGCTCATGCGATCCATGAATTCAAGCGTTTCCGCCGAAGCGAGCGGCCGGCCCGCCCGGGCGAGTTTCAAAAAATCATCCAGTGTCATCATAATTCCAGTATGTTTCTCCGTTTTCCGGTCCGCTCCGGCGGATCCGGCTATTTCCCGCACTCGACCGCCACTTTCACCACACCGTCCGACCGGGTCTCGAACAGGCGGTACGCCTTTCCGATCCGGCTCAGCGGAAAGCGGTGCGTGATGAGCGGCGTCGTGTCGATCTTTCCCGCCGCGATCAGGCGCAGAATCTCGGCGCAGTCGCAGCCGTCCACGCCTCCGGTTTTGAACGTCAGGTTCTTGCCGTACATATCCGGCAGGGGCAGCATCTGCGGTTCGTCGTAAAGCGCGACGACCGTCACGACGGCATTGGGACGGGCGCACTCCCAGGCCAGACGGAACGTGTCCGACGTACCGGCCACCTCCAGCACGACATCGGCCCCGCCGTGATCGCTGTGCCGGAGCACGAAATCCCGGCATGTCTCGGGTCCGGTCACGAGCACGTCGGGATAGTGCTCCCGCACGAACCGCATCCGTTCGGGCGACTTCTCGCAGACGATGATGCGCCGGGGCCGTTTCAACATGGCGCAGAGCAACGTGCAGACGCCCGTCGGTCCGGCGCCGATGACGAGCACCGTATCCTCCGGCCCGATCTCCGAAATCCGGGCGGCCCAGAACCCCGTGGCCAGAATGTCGCCGACGAACAACGCCTGTTCGTCGCTCACCGTATCGGGAATGGGGGTCAGTCCCTGATCGGCATGGGGTACGCGGACATATTCCGCCTGCCCGCCGTCGATCCGGCAGCCCAGCGCCCAACCGCCGTCGGGATCGGTGCAGTTGTTCACGTAGCCGTGCCGGCAGAAAAAGCACTCGCCGCAGAACGTCTCGACATTGACCGCCACCCGGTCGCCGGGCCGGACGGATGCGACACGGTCGCCCACCCGCTCCACGACGCCGACCATTTCGTGACCTACGGTCACGCCCGGCACGGCGCGCGGCACGTTGCCGTGTTTTATGTGCAGATCGCTCGTGCAGATACTTCCGAGCGTGACGCGCACGATGGCGTCGCGCGAATCCCGCAGTTCGGGGCGGGGCTTGTCCAGCAGTTCGAACCTCCCGGGTCCGACATAAGCGTATGCTCGCATGATTCGGTCGTTTTATGCAAAATCAGGTGTCTATCTTCGGATCAGGTAATTGACTGCCGCCCAGCCGCCGAATACCTGGAGCAGCATCCCGGGAATTCCAATGCGGAAATCCTGCGCCGCGGCGTAGAGGCTGCCCGACAGGGCCCATTCGCCCAGCGTGCCGACCGTCTGGTAAGCCAGCACCACGGCGGCGAACAGCGGCAACGAAGCCCTGCGGAAGCGGGCGGCGGCGAATCCGGCGATCAGGGCCAGCAGCGTCGATTTGAGCAGGATGGCGGGCAGCGCGGCGGCGGCCGGCATACCGAAGAGCGCCGAGTTGAGCAGCGGCGAGGCGACAGCCGTCAGCAATCCGACGCAGCGGCCGTACTTGTAGGCCCCGACGAGCGTGAAGAGGTAGATCGGCAGCCACGTCGGTCCGCCCATGTGCACGGTGTGGCACAACTGCGGCAGGACGATGTTGCCCGCGACGAACAGCGCCGCCAACGAATAGGTTTTCGCCTCCCTGTACTCCAGCGAATAGAGTTTCACGGTAGTTTCCATAGCATGTTATTTCACGTTTTTCCTTCCTTACGGCAGATTCTCCAGAAATGCCCCGATACGGGGCAGGCACTCCCCGGCCGTGCGGCAGTCGGCGCAGAGACGCTCCACGGGACAGATGCCCGTCCGCGTGCGATTGACGATGTGAGGAACCTCCTCCCGGCAAACGACCCGGATGCCCGCCGCGGCGAAAAGTCCGAGGGCCGGAGCGCTCGCCACGTCGGCATACACCTCCTTCACGCCGCCCAGAACCATCAGGGCCGCGGCGCCCTTGCCCACCACCTTGTCCGCCACGGAGGCCCCCCGGAGCGTTTCGGGTTCGCGCGTCAGCAGCCCGTACAGGTCGGAGACGCCCCGGCCGGAGAAGGTGCGGATTGCTCCGTTGTCCACGACCAGCGACCAGCCGCCCCCGTGCAGAATTTCGGTCAGACGGCGCATCGTCATAGCGTTCCCTGTTTGAGGTGTTCCACGAAGCGGTCGATACGCTGCATCTCCTGCGGAATCCGGATGTTCTGCGGACAGTGCGGAACGCACTGATTGCAGCCGATGCAGCGGTCGGCCTGCCGCAGCCGCGGAACCGAACGGTCGTAACCCACGAGGAACGCCCGCCGGGCCTTGCGATAGTTCTCCGCCTGGCGGTCCTCCGGCACGTTCCCCTCATTGACGCATTTGTTGTAATGAGCAGGATACCCGGAATGTCCAGTCCGTAAGGGCACGGCATGCAGTATTTGCAGTCGTTGCACGGAATGGTGGGGTACTGCATCATCAGGTCGGCCGTGGCGAAGAGGAACTCCCGCTCCTCGTCGGTCAGCGGTTGCAGCGGACAGTACGAACGCAGGTTGTCCTGCAGATGCTCCATGTAGGTCATGCCGCTCAGCACGGTCAGCACCCCGGGATACGACCCCGCGAAGCGGAAGGCCCACGACGCCACGCTCCGGCCGGGTTCGCGCTGCTTGAGGCGGGCGACGATGTGATCGTGGACCTTCGACAGACGGCCGCCCAGCAGCGGTTCCATGATGACGGCCGGAATGCCGCGCCCGGCCAACTCGCCGTAGAGGTACTCGGCGTCGGTGTTCCGCGGGTTGATCTCCCGGGCATGCCGCCAGTCGAGGTAGTTCATCTGGATCTGCACGAAATCCCACCGATAGCGGTCGTGTCCGGCAAGCAGACGGTCGAAGACGCGTATATCGCCGTGGTACGAGAAGCCGAGGTTGCGTATGCGGCCCGCCTCGCGTTCGGCGAGGAGAAAATCGAGCATCCCGTTCCGGATGTAGCGGGCCTCGAACTCCTCCATGCCGCCGCCCATGCCCACGCCGTGCAGCAGCATGTAGTCGATGTAATCCACCTGCAATTCGCGGAACGAATTGCGATACATGGCCAGCGACGCCTCGCGGCTCCAGGTCGAAGGGGCGAAGTTCGAGAGTTTCGTGGCGATGAAATACTTCTCGCGGGGGTGGCGCTTGAGAGCGATGCCCGTGACGCGCTCGGACTGCCCCTTGCAGTAGGCCGGGGAGGTGTCGAAATAGTTCACCCCGTGCGCAATGGCGAAATCCACCAGCCGGTTCACCGTCTCCTGGTCGATCTCGTCGGCATCGGGTCCGTCACCGCCCACGGTCGGCCAGCGCATGCAGCCGTATCCGAGCAGCGAAACCTTCTCGCCCGTCCGGGGATTGATGCGGAAAGTCATCGCATCGGTCGGAATCTCTCCGGAAGCGGAGGCACCGTCCGCTGCGGGACCGCGCTCCGGGGCGCACCCGGCCAATGCCGCCGTCGATACGGCGGCCCCGGCACCGAGCCGTTTGAGAAACTCCCGGCGGCCGATCGCGTGTCTGTTTTTCGTATCCATACGTTTTCGGATCAAATGATTCTGTGCTGTTCGTGTCCTTCGACATAGATGGCGCTGAACGGCCGCGCCGGACAGAGGTTCTCGCAGGCGCCGCAGCCGATGCAGCGCTCTTCGTTCACGACGGGAATCTTCGGCGAACCGGGCGACGCCGGATCGGAGGCGACCATCGTGATGGCCCCCGCGGGACAATGGCGGGCGCAGTTGCCGCACTCCACGCCGTCGGTGAGCGGCACGCAGTTCTCCCGCACCCAGACGGCATGGCCGATCTGAACCGCGGACTTCTCGTCCGCCGTGAGCCTCAGGATGGCACCGGTAGGGCAGACCTCCGAACACTTCGTGCACTCGGGGCGGCAATAGCCGCGTTCGTAGGAGGATTCGGGCTGCATGAGCGTCTCGGGCCGGGCGGAGGGCCGCAGAACGTGATTAGGACAGACCGAGACGCAGAGCTGGCAACCCGTGCAGTGCGTCGCCAGATGGCGCAGGGACCGGGCGCCCGGCGGCACGAGAGGCGTGATGCGGTGCGGCGCCCGCTTGTCCAGAATGACGGCCAGACCGCCGTCCACTTTCTTTTCCTGCGCCCGGGCGACCGCCGCACCGAGCAACAGCCCCGTTCCGGTCAGGAAATTCCGGCGGCCCGTATCGGCAGGAGCCGCCGATTCCGTCCGTTTTCCGGCCGCCGCTCCCGGAACGGATGCGGCGGTCTTCGTGCGAAACCGGTAGCCGACCGCCCCGTGCCTGCAAACGTCGAGGCAGTCCATGCAGGCCACGCAGCGCGAATAGTCGATCCGGCGGTTCCGGTAGTCGATACAGGCGGCCTTGCACCCCCGGGCGCACAAGCCGCAGTCCCGGCATTTCTCCGGGTCGATCACGGGCCGGAACAGCGCATATTTCGAGAGGAACCCCAACACCGTCCCCACCGGGCAGACCGTATTGCAGTAAGTCCGGCCGTTGCGCCACGCCAGCACGACGAGCACGGCGCACGTCGCAGCAGCGATCAGCAACGTCGGCAGGCCCGCCACCCGGACCTCCGTTTCATAGAACGCATAGCTTCCCACACGCTCGGCGACCGCGGCCAGCGCATTGTTGCCCCAGAGATAAACCGGACGGAAGAAGTTGGAGGCGATACGTCCGTAGGCGCTGTACGGCGCAAGCAGAGCGACCAGCGAACCCACGCCGGCGACCAGCGCCGCGACGAACAGCGCCAGCGTCCCGCAGCGCAGCCACCGCCGGGCCGGAGAGTAGGAGAAACGATACTTCCGCCTTTTCCCGCGGCCGCCGAGCCAGGCGACGAAATCCTGAAACACCCCGAGCGGGCAGACGACCGAGCAATAGACCCGGCCGAAAAGGAGCGTCAGCACCGCGAGCGCCGCCACGACACCGACATTCAGCGCCAGCACCGCCGGCAGGAACTGCACCCGGGCCATCCATCCCAGCCAGGCATGGAGCGTCCCCGTGAAATCGAGGAAGAGCAGCGTGATGCACGCGAAGAAGAGAACGGCGAGCGTCCGTCGGATTTTCCGCAACATAAACTTCCGAATTTATGTTGCAAAAATACCGAATAAAAATGAATTTCCGTGTAGATGGATTACGGATTCTCCAACCCGGATTACGGATATGCGCCGCACGAACGGCCGGAAGGTCGCCTGCGCGGGAAACGGCCGCCGCGTCCCGGAACGGACGCCGGCAGGGGAACTCACCGTATCATGAAACCGACGGACACGCCGACCCGCGTCGGACCGAAATAGTTCCGGCGGCCGCTGCCCAGAAACCGCCCGCAGCGCTTCCAGACATAGCGGTCGTATTCCGACCGGATGTATCCCACGCCCAGCATCGCCTCGATGTTCCATCTCCGGCCGACGACCCACTGGTATCCGTAGGAAAGCCCCGCGCCGTAGAGGAAGCCCTCGTAACGGCGGTCGCCCATGCCGAAGAGCTTCACACCCCCGGCGTTGTAGTCGGCATAGAGGACATGAAGCCCGAAAAAATGCCCGGCGAAACGCCTGCGGAGCCAGTAGCGGAATTCGGTCTGCGCCGTCCAGAACTTGAGTTTCCGGTTGTCTCCGAAGGTCCAGGGGTTGTAGCCGCCCGCCACCTCCCACGAGGTCCGCGGGTCCAGCCCCACCTCGAATCCGGCGTTGAGCGACGCCGTCGCCCAATAGAGCGCGTTCGTCCGGACGGCGAACCGCGGCCCGGCCGTCCGGAGGGCCGAACATTCCTGCGCCGATGCGCCCGAGCCCGGAAGCAGTGCCAGACAGAGCAGGACTGCCGTTTCGTACAGATAGTTTTTCATCACATTGCGATTCTATGAAGTTCCGGTCCCGGCCCATCACCCGGCCCCGCACACGCGTTCCACGATCCATGCCCAGAGGTTGGCCATCAGCCGGTCGAAATCCGTCGTCACCGTACCGTCGGCATTGGCCTGCGAACTGAGCCGGTTGTACTGGTGGAGGCTGGCGTCTCCCAGGTAAACGATCCGGTCCGTACCGTTCACCCCCACGATGAGCGTGCCGCCCTGCCCCGAAACGTCGCTGACCACCAGCGGAGTCACCCGCGACGGATAGTCAGAGCAGTAGGCCGCATAGTCGTCCGCACGGACGACGGGCGCATTCTCGGCCACCGTTCCGAAAGGCATCGTGAAGAAGCGCGCGTTGGCATCGGTCCGCGCCGCCCGCCGGAACTGTCCGCCCAGGTTGTTCCGGTAATAGTATTTCCACGTGCCGTCCGAAGTCAGGTATTGCCGCAACTGCGCGTTGCTCGTATCGGTGTCCGTGCCGACGATCAGCACCCGGCCGGGAGCAGCCCGGAGCCAGGCAAGGACCACCTGCGCCAACTCGTTCGAAATCGGGGTGTTGTATGTCAGATAGATCACATCCTGCGCCCCGATCGTCGCCTGCATGCTCCGGAAAATCTCCTTGTCCGCGGCGCTCCCCGTCCCCGTGGCCTGCATCTCCGCCCGCGACGCCTCCGAGAAGGAGAAGCCGCCGATGACGACCGTTCCGCCCGGGGAGAAATTCTTCGCATTGTCCAGGATACGCCGCATGGGCAGTCCGCTGGCCGAAGTCGGGGTGTTCGTCCCGAGGTCTCCGATCTCCTGCACGGAGAGCACGCGCACGATCCGGGTCCTGAACTGCGAGGGATTTCCCTGCGTCACCGTGATGTCGAACGTCCAGCGCCCTCCGGTCACCCGCAGCCGGGCCGTTACATCCCGATCCGTGCGGTTGTCCGCGAGCGCCGAGAACGACAGGTAGGAGAGCGTCTCTCCGGCCCCGGCGTCGCGGCCGATAGCGACCGAGAAACTTCCGTTCTCCAGCACCTCGCCGGTCTGCGACGCCTCGCCGCCGGTCGGAACGCCGGAAGCGTCGAGCCAGCGGACCGAGTAGGGGACCGAGGCCTGCACGTCCACCCGCGCCGTCTTCCCGGCGACATAGCCGAGCGACACGCTGCGGGCGGAGACCCCGAGGTAATTGTCGCCCTCGAAATACATCTCCGTCGTGAAATCCTCCCACGCCTCCGTTTCGACCGCAATGCTCGTCGCCCGGCTCGTCGCGGCCGTATCGGGATCGCTCCATCCCTCGCCCAGCACCTTGCGGATGCGGAAAACATACTTGTAATTCCGCAGCACCTGTCCGAACGGATGCCCGTCGATGCCCGGGTCGAAGTCAATCCGGTAGTAGGAGAGCCGCTCCTGCCCGTCGTAGTACCCGCCGACGACGATGCAGGTTGCCTCCGACAACTGCGCCGCCGGGTCGCTCTCGGCCGCGGACTCCGGGAGACAGATTCCCGCGACCGACGCCGGGTCGGGTTCCGCGGCGGTCACCTTCACCGGCTCCGCCGACTTCTGTGCCCCTGCAAACACCGAAGGCGCCGTGACGCGCGGCGACTCGGCCGAACCCATGTCGTCCGGAACGATCCTTATTTTGTCGTTCGGCCGATAGACATAGACCTCCCCGATCCGGAAAGGACGGGAACCGGCATCGAGCGCCTTCGTCACATCGACCCGCGCCACGGCGCGCAGCAGCCTGACATCGAAGCGGTTCTCCGCATCCGCCCGCAATCCCGACGGAAGAGGTATCTCGCCGTACATCGGCAGATCCCCGGTCAGCCCGGAGAACGACCGTCCGATCCGCTCCCGGACCGTCGCCTCGTCGCTCCCCGCAGCAGGCGCATACCTCTCGAACGCATCGCCGTAATTGCACACCAGCGCCAGTTTCACCGGGTTCGGCGTCCCGGGAAGCCGCACCTCGAACCGCGTCGCACTCCCGGAGAACCGCACCTGCTCGCCTTCGGCCATATTGCGGTAAAGGTAACGGCCGCCCTCCTGCTCGAAGACGAGCACCCGGACCGTTCCCACCCGGCTCTCCGCCTCGTCGAGGTCCTCCGCCGCCCGCATTTGCGGAAGCGAAGGCCGCGGCGGGGCGATCGTCAGGCGCACGACCGCCTCACCGCCGGCCGGTTCCCGCTCAGGGGCCCCGGACGACGGGTCTTCGGAACAGGCCGCCCCGAACAGACAGAGCACCGCCAGCGCAACCGCCGCCCGCGACCGGATCGTTCCGGCCCGCCGTCCGCAGCGGACTTTCCAGCTTTTTTCGCATTCGTTCATAACCGTTACCAGATTTCCCATTGATACACTTCGTTCCAAGGCGTAATCTCCGTGCGGATCGTCACTCCGGTTCCGTCCCGCAGGTCGATCAGCAGGTTGGACGTCCGCCCCGAGGGCAGGGCGATGGGCAGTCCGTCGTCGTTCTCCGTCACCGCGATCACCGCACGGTCCGCGACGGCCCTGCCGGCCGCCCGCTCGTAGAGCGTTACGGTCACCGCTTCGGCCACGGTTCCGGAGTGGATGACGTTGAACGCCGCCCCGGTCGTCAGATCGCCCCGGTCGTCGAAAGCGCCGCTCCGGCGGATCGTGGCCGTTCCGCCCGCCGGATTGCCCTCATAGTCGTAGCCGTCGTCGGGCAGTCGCACGGTCAGGTAGTAACGCTCCTCCGGCAAACCGGCGTCCAACCCCCGGACCGTAATATGCATCCGCGCGTTCTTGCGGACGACGACCACCTCTTCGGGCGTCTCGCCACCCGCCGGAGCCGGTTGCGCGCTGCCGAAATACAGGTCGTCCGGCACGCCGTGGTAGCCGTCGCCGTCCCCGATCAGGGAGACGGCCGCTTCCCCGATACGACTTCCGTCGGCGGGAATACGCAGAAGCTGCCCCTCCCCGGCATTGGCCCAGACCGAGATCCGACACGCCCCGGGATCCGCACCCGGAAGCGGAACCGGCACGTGATGCACGACCTGTTCCGATCCGACGGAGACACGGCCCGCGAAGGTCCCGTCCGGCGAGAAGAGGAACAGTTCGGCCTCTCCGGCCGCACCGCTCTCCGTGATGTCCCGCCCGGTCGCGGCGTCCACGATCTTCAGGACGACCGACCGCCCCGCCTGCGACGGCGGACAGCCGGCCCGGTCCTCGCGGATACATCCCGCAAGGAGCGCGAGCGCCAGCAACGCTATGGAACGTTCCCGCACGGCCTACCACTCTACGTTCTGGACGAGTTCGGTCGCCCATTCCTGCGGCTCGACGGTGACCGTGAGCGACGCGGGATCGGCCGTGACCTCCGGATCGGTACTGCCGCCGCCCAGCCGCCTGAGCGTCACATTGACCGTATAGACGCTGTTGCGCCGGATGAAGGTTCCGTCGTTCGTACCGCCGCCCGTCACCGTTCCGTCGTTAATGCGGAACGAAAAGTAGGTCGGTTCCCCGGCATAGGTTCCCGCCAGCGTGATGAGCGTCGTGTTCCCGTCGGCGTTGTCGCTCGGCAGCACGTAGAAGTAGCGGTTGGCGTGATCCTCCGTCGTAACGGTCTCCGCGAGGTAGTCCCGGGCCTCGCTCTTGCCGCCCTTCATGCCTCCGTAGAAGAGATCGGGCGTATAAGCCGCCGAAGGCACGCCCATCTGCGCCGATCCGCGGGCCTTCATGACCATCACCCCGGTCAGGGCGAACTTCGCCGCATCGTGTCCCGCCTCGGGTACGATGGAGACGGTTCCCAGCTTCACCTTCGCCACAAGCCGGCTGACTGCCACGGTACTCGTCTCGGAGGCGTTGGCAGTGAGCGTCACCGAGCCTTCGCCGCTCATGAACAACCCGTCGGCCGCGGTCTTCTGCGTGTCGAGGCCGATGACGTTCCGCACATCGGCGAACCAGTCGTAGTCGATACCGTCCGGGAAGGAGACGGTCGAAGGGACGTTGGCCAGCACCACCAGCTTCTTCGGTCCGGCGAGCAGTCCGGTAATCGTCTCGGAAAGGACCGACGGAGCGAAGGTATGCTTCTTGTCCAGCGTACCGTTGGCATTGAAAACGAACACCGTGACGTTATGCACGCTGTTTTCCGCCGCGGCGAGCTCCTCCTGCTCCGGATCGCCCGCAGGAGCCACGGCCCGCACGGAAGGCTCCTGTCCCTTCAGCGTAACGGTAAGGGAGGCCGTCGGTCCGGCCGCGGGCCCCTGCTTCGTCTCCCCGCCGTCGCAGGCGGTCATTAAAAACACGATTCCCAGCAGCCCTGCGAACACGGCCCGGACACTTCCTCTCCCGGAATGGATACTCTCTTTCATGGCAAATGATTTTATGTTGATACAAACTGCGAAGGCCGGCAGGTAGCTCCGCGCGGCGTTCTCCGACCGGATACTGCAAAAACCGGGACATTTCTCCGGCCGCCCGTCCTCCTTTCGGGCGCATTCAGCCGCCCCGACGGCGCCCCGACGCACGCCGTCCGGGCGGACGCCCATGTTTCCGGCCGAAAGGCGGCACGCCCCGGAGCCGCCGCCGGGAACATGCGGCGGACGGCGGAATTCCGGCCCGGCCGAAGGAAAACGCCCCACACAGTTGCAGATTAGCCGTTTCGATCGTAAATTTGCCTGCGGCGGCGCGCCGGTCCTCCGCGGACGGCAGCCCCGCAAACCCGAACTCGCCATGAAAGACCTGAATCTCGAAATAGCCCGGCTGCTGCAACGGGCCGGCCTGGGCGGCCTGCACTCCGAATGGGAGATCCGCATCGTCGTCATCGCCGGAATACTCCTCGTCTCGTATCTCGCCACGAAGGCGTTCCGCCGCCTCATCATCCCGGCATTGCAGAAAATCAGCTCCCGGACCCGGGCGACATGGGACGACCATCTTTTCCAGGACAAGGTCATGCACGGCGCCTGCCGGCTCATTCCGCCGATCGTGTGGTACATACTCCTGCCGCTGGCCTTCGACAGCTCGCCCGTTCTGCTGGAGCTGCTCCGCAAGGGGTGTCTGATCTACCTGATCGTCGTCGCGCTGATGCTCGTCAGCGTATTTCTGGACACGCTCCGCGAAATTTCGGACGAACACGAGACTCTGCGCAACCGGCCGCTTCAGGGCATCTACCAGATGATCAAGCTGCTGTCGGTCTCCGTCGGCTGCATCCTCGTGGTCAGCATCCTCATCGGCCGCGACGCCACGACGATCCTGGCCGGGCTGGGCGCCTCCGCCGCCGTGCTGATGCTGATTTTCCGGGACAGCATCCTGGGACTGGTGGCCGGCGTGCAGCTTTCGGCCAACGACATGCTGCGCCCGGGCGACTGGATCACGATGGCCAAATACGGCGCCGACGGCTACGTGACCGAAGTTTCGCTCACCACGGTCAAGGTGCAGAATTTCGACAAGACGATCACGACGATCCCTCCGTACGCGCTGGTCAGCGATTCGTTCCAGAACTGGCGCGGCATGCGCGAATGCGGCGGACGGCGTATCAAACGTTCCGTCCTGCTCGACGCCTCCACGGTGCGGTTCTGCACGCCGGAAGAGACGGAACGGCTCCTCAAAGAAGGACTGGCACAGAAGGAAGATTTGTCGGAAAACGTTGTGAATACGCGGATTTTCCGCAGTTACATGCAACGTTACCTGAAGTCGAACCCCGGCATCCGCCCCGATCTGCTCCAGATGGTGCGGACCCTGCAACCCACCTCCGAAGGCATCCCAGTCGAGATCTACTGCTTCACCAAAGCGACCGACTGGATTCCCTACGAAACCTTCCAAAGCGCGCTTTTCGACCACATCATCGCCATCCTGCCCCGGTTCGGATTGCGCATCTACCAGCGCCCGGCGGGCACGGACTTCCGGAGAAATCCGGCCGGAAATCCGTGATGCGGCCGTGCCGGGGGAATAATAATCCGGCGATTATTTGGTATTCCGGTTTTATTTCCGTACCTTTGTAAAACAGGAGGGTGGAAAGACCTGTCCATGAACGAAGTCTTTCTCCGAAACCTTTCCGAAAAACCGATTTGGTATAACTTATGCAGCGTATAGGTTAAAACGAACCTATACGCTGCGATTTTTTTTATTCATTCTCAAAAACACAGACATTATGAAACATGCATTTTTAGGGGCTTTCGCACTTCTGCTCTCCGCCGTATCCTGCTCCGACGACGACAACAACAACGGCTCCGGAACGCCCGACAATCTGGTAACCCCGAAAATCAGCGCCCGGATCACGGAACAGGTGGCGCAGGACGCCCCGTTCACCGGCATTCTCGAAATCTTCCCTTGCAGGGCGGGCGGATCCGACTATTTCGGCAACTACATCAACGGCAAACTGACGATCTTCAACGGGTACTACACGATCGTACAGGGCGACGTCTACGGGAACAACAACCGGGAACTCCATCTGCCGATCGGTCCTTACAACATGGTCTATTGGGGCACTCCCAAGCACGAGGAACCGATTCACAATTCGCCCGAGATCAACAGCCCGGGCATCGTCAAGGGAGCCAATCTCGCCGACATGTACTTCAGCCTGAGACCCTACGGCGACGGAACCTACAAACCGGTCTATGACCTCGTACACGCCGTACAGGAGACCCGGATCGGATCGGAAGAGCTCCATACGGGCCTCATCCGCGTCAGTGCCGGACTGATCGTAAACCTCAGACAGAAGGACAACGCCGTGTTCAACTCCAACGTCAAGAGCGTGAAGGTGCAGATCGGCGGCATCGCCGAAAAGCTGAACTTCTACACGGCCGAACCGGTGAACCAGACGAAAACCGTACGCTTCGACCTCTCGCGCTCGGAAGACAATACGACGATGAGCAACGCGACGGTCATGCTGTTCCCTTCCGCCCCGAATCCCACGCTGGAGTTGTATATCACGCTGGCCGACAATTCGATCCACAAGCTGACGCAAACCCTGAACTCCTCGCTTTCGGCCAACACGCTGCTGACGCTCAACGTCGTGATCGGCGAAATCCTGCCGGAGGGCAATCCCGGAGACTTCACGATCACGGACTGGAACGAGGAGAGCGAGACGATCGAATTCCCGACAGTCGAATGATCCGCCGGAGATTCCGGAACGGGCCGCCGCGCCGGACCTGAGAACACCCCGTCCGGAATCGCCGAACCATGAAGAAAACGCCCCTGCCGCCTTTTTGCAGCAGGGGCGTTTCCGCGGAAACATTCCTCGTCCTCCCGACAAAGCGACCCGGATTCGAAGCGGAGCGGAAGGGCGGGGGGAGGGACCTCCGGCCGCACCGTCCCCGGCAGTGATGGAAACGGCGGCGCGCAAAGCGGCTGCTATCCGATCCGGACCGGAACGACGGGCTGCCGCCGCACCTCGTCCAGCGGCTCGGAACGATACCGTACCTGTCCGAAGTCGATCGCACGCAGGTCGATGCTGCGGATCGTACTGTCGTACATCGTGCGGTAGTAGATCGTCCGGCCCGCAGGATCCGTCGCCGAGGTCCACTGCGTGGCGCTCGGAATATCGGCCGGAAGCTCGCCCTGCGGGAACTCCACCCCGACCGGAATATCGAAATTGTTGAGTATCTGGAAACATTGCAGCACGGCGTCGAAGGCCGTCGCCCGCTGCGGAGCGGTCGTCTGGTAGAACGCCGCACGGACGAACCGCGACGGCGGCGTGACGTCGCCCGGCAGCCCCAGCATGCCGCTGCCGGCCCCGAACGCCGCGAGGCGGACGCCCTCCATCCGGCGTTCGGGAGCCGATCCCGGATAGAGATTGACGTAGTTGTTCAGATTGGTCAGTTGCCATTCGAAGCCCGGCGAGTTGGTCAGCACGCCCAGCTCGTTCTCATAAAACACCGCATGGCGGTCCACGATCTCCAGCACTACCTGACGTCCCGAAACGTCGGCGAAACGCCAGTGCACGGTCGAGGCGCGCGGGTCGATGCCGATGACACGCACGTTGCCGAGCAGCTCCTTCACCTCGTCGATCGTGCGGCATGCGCCCAACACCAGCGACACGAGCTGCAAGTCGGCGATGCTCTCCTCCTTCCGCGCCGGATCGTAAGCCTCGTACTCGCCGTAACCCGGAAAGTAGAAGAGTCCGGCCGACAGCCCCTCCTCGTTCAGTCCCTCGGCCACGAACTCCTCGCGCTCGACCGACAGCCCGACATAGCCGTAGCGGGCCGTGAACAGCATCCCGTCCATACCGTCGGGCGTGAAGGAGCGCCGGGCATACCCCCTCGGCACGACGACATAACGGCTGTTCAGATCGCTGCCGCCCCATTCGATCGTGCGGGCGACGACACCGGTCCCGTCGGCGGCCCGGAGCGTGATGCCGGTGCAGGCCCGGAGCGGCTGCGGCACGACGGCGACAAGCGCGGCGGCCAGCGGCAACAGGAAATACGTTCGTTTCATAACGGATGATTTTTACACCGGCGAAACCGTTTTCCCCGGTTCTGCAAATATAGCGATTATCCGGGGAGTTTCCCCGGACCGCCGCGCATATCGGTCTGCCCGCGGCATCTTTCGGCCCGGCCGGGGCGGAACGGCCCGCCGTGTCCGGGGAAGGGAAGGCGCTTACGACCGTTTCCGGTAGCTCAGCGCCGCCCAGAGGTTGAACAGCACGGCGAAGAGCGCGAGAGCCGCATAGTCGGTCCGGAGATCGGCGACGGTCGCCCCCTTGAGGTAAACCGCCCGCATGATGCCGATGAAGTAGCGGGGCGGCAGGAACCAGGTGATCCGCTGCGCCCATGCGGGCATCGACTCGACGGGGGTCAGCAGGCCGCTCATCAGGATGAAGATCATCACGAAAAAGAACATGCCGAACATGGTCTGCTGCATGGTCGCCGAATAGTTGGCCGCGATCACACCGAATCCCGACATGACGAAGATGAAAAGCGCCGCAGCCAGGTAAACGGCGCCGAGCGACCCGACGGGAACCAGGCCGTAAACCGCCCAGGCGAGCGACATGGCCAGCGTCAGCACCCCGAGGCCGATCGCCCAGTAGGGGATCAGCTTCGCCAGCGTAAAGGCGAACTGACTCACGGGCGTGACGTTGATCTGTTCGATAGTGCCCGTCTCCTTTTCCCCCACGAGGTTCAGCGCCGGAAGAAAGCCGCAGAGCAGGATAAGCAGCATGATCATCAGCGCCGGAATCATGTAATTGCGGTATTCGAGCGTCGGATTGTAACGGTTCTCGACCACGACGGGATCGGATTGCGCCGACAATCCCCGCTCGCCGCGCAGCTCGGCGACGGAGGCCGCGACCGTCCGCACGAGGTACTGCATTCCCAACGTGCCCTTCGTGGCGTTCACCCCGTTGGCCGAAATGCTCACGCGCCGCGGTGCGTCCTCCTCGAGGCTGCGCCCGAAATCGCGCGGAATCTCCAGCACGGCATCGGTATTCCCGGCTTCGAGACTGCGAAGCGCCGCGGAGAAATCGTCCGATACGCCGCAGAGCGTGAAATAATCCGAAGCGCCGATCTTCTGCACGATCCGCCGCGAAGCCGGCGAACGGTCGCAGTCCACGACCGACACGCTGACATGCCGGATGTCCATGGTCGTCACCCACGGCATCACGAGCATCACCATCATCGGAAACATGAGCGCCATCCGCGGCAGGAACGGATTGCGGAAAAACTGCCGGAACTCCTTTTCGAGCAAAACCGCGAGTGTACGCATCGTCATTCGAGTTTATCGTTGAACTTCTTCAGCGCAATGACGACGAGCAGGACGGTCATAACCGAAAGGATGAGGAAATCCCCGAGAACCGCGGCGAAAGGCAGTCCCTCGATCATCAGTTTGCGGATAGCGTCGATATACCAGCGGGCCGGAACGACGCACGAAAGCAGGCGCAGAACGCCGGGCATGTTCTCGATCGGAAAAACCATGCCCGAGAGCATGATGAGCGGCATGAGCATAAGCATGGCCGAGATCACCAGCGCCGTCACCTGCCGGTCGGAAATCGTGGAGATGAACAGCCCGAGCGCCAATGCCAGGGCGAGGTAGAGCAGCGACAGGCACACGATTCCCGCGACACTGCCCGACATGGGCACGTCCAGTACGAAACGGGCCAGCAGCAGGATGGAGACCAGATTCAGACACGACAGCGCGAAGTAGGGGATCATCTTGGCGAAGACGATCCGGATCGGCCGCACGGGCGAGACGAGCAGCACTTCCATCGTGCCGGTCTCCTTCTCGCGCACGATCGACACGGAGGTCATGATCGCGCAGATGACGATGAAGATCAACCCCATGATGCCCGGCACGAAATTGTAGGCGCTCTTCATTTGCGGATTGTACAGCAGGCGCGTCCCGGGCGATGCGTCCGGAACCCCGGACGCCCCGGGCAGCAGCACGCTCTGCAGATAGGCGGCCCCGGCCGCGGCCATATTGGGATTCGAAGCGTCCATGACCAGTTGCACGGCCGGGGCCGCAGCCCCTCCGCCGGCCGACACTGCCGTCCGGCGGTCGAAATCGTCGGCGAAGACCGCCACGGCATCGGCCCTGCCGGAACGCAGCGTACGGTCGATCTCGGGCCCGGCGACATAGCCTTTGAACGTGAAATAGGGATTCGCTTCCAGCCGGGCCACGCATTGCCGGACCGCTTCGGTCGGGTGCGGCGCGACGACGGCCACATTGACGTTGTTCACCTCGGTCGATATGGCGAATCCGAACAGGAGCAGCTGCACGACGGGAATGCCCAGCACGACGAGCATCGTGCGCGGATCGCGCACGATATGCAGCGTCTCCTTCCTGACGAACGACAAGAAACCTCCCATGCGACTATTCGGTTCGTTTGGCGCCGCGGGCCAGCGTCCGGAACACCTCGTCCATCGACTCCGCGGCAAATTCTCTCTTCAGTTCGGCGGGTGCGCCCAGCGCACGTATCCGCCCGTCCACCATGATCGAGACACGCGAACAATACTCGGCCTCGTCCATGTAGTGCGTCGTCACGAAGACGGTCATCCCTCCGGCGGCCGCCTCGTAGATCAGCTCCCAGAACTGGCGGCGCGTCACGGGATCGACACCCCCCGTGGGCTCGTCGAGAAACACCACCTCGGGACGGTGCAGCGTCGCCACCGAAAAGGCGAGCTTCTGTTTCCACCCGAGCGGCAGCGCCCCGACGAGCGTGCGGCTCTCCCGCCGGAAATCGAGCCGGCGAAGCAGCGCGACCGCCCGACGCAGGATCTCGCGCCGCGAAAGGCCGTAGATGCCGCCGTACAGCCGGATATTCTCGATCACCGTCAGGTCGTCGTACAGGGAGAAGCGCTGGCTCATGTAGCCGATATGGCGCTTGATCCGCTCGCCCTGCCGCGCAATGTCGTACCCGGCGACCGTGCCGCCGCCCGAAGTGGGGCGGCTCAGCCCGCAGAGCATCCGCATGGCGGTGGTTTTCCCGGCGCCGTTGGCTCCGAGAAATCCGAAAATCTCGCCCCGCGCGACCTCGAACGAAATGCGGTCCACGGCCTTGAAGCCGCCGAAACTCTTGCTCAGCTCCCGGACGGATATGATAGGTTCATTCATGGTGCATCCGTTTTATGAAAACATCCTCGATTCCGGGTTCGGCCGGGCGGAGGACAACGCCGCGGAAACCCTGGCCGGCGAGTCTGCGCACGAACCCTTCGGGATCGAAATCCGGTCCCGCAACGAGGTGGTGCGCCTCGCCGAAAGGATAGCACTCCTCGACGCCCGGCTCCCGCCGCGCCGCCACGAGCAGACCGTACATCTCCCCGCCCGAAAGCGCATAGAGCCGTCCGCCGAAACCGCGGACGATTCCCTGCGGCGTATCGACGCCCAGCAGGCGTCCCCTGTCGCAAAGCGCGATGCGGTCGCAGCGGCGCGCCTCATCCATATAAGGCGTCGAGACGAGCATCGAAATTCCACGGCGCTTCAGGTCGGAGAGCATGTCCCAGAACTCGCTGCGCGACACGGCATCGACGCCCGTGGTCGGTTCGTCCAGGAAAAGCACCGACGGGCGGTGGATCAGCGCGCAGCAGAGCGCGAGCTTCTGTTTCATGCCGCCCGAGAGTTTCCCGGCGCGGCGCGTGCGGAACGGTTCGATCTGACGGTAGATCGGAGCGATCAGATCGGCATTCGCGCGGCGGTCCACGCCGAACAGCGCGGCGAAGAAACCGAGGTTCTCTTCTACCGACAGATCGGGGTAGAGCGAGAAACGTCCGGGCATGTAACCCACCCGCCGGCGGATCTCCCGGTAGCCGGACACGATGTCGAACCCGTCCACGGCGGCCCGGCCGCCGTCGGGCACGATGAGCGTCGCAAGCAGCCGGAACAGCGTCGTCTTGCCGGCTCCGTCGGGACCGATCAGTCCGAACAGCTCGCCCCGCGCGACCCCGAACGACACGCCGTCGAGCGCGGTCAGCGTCCCGTAACGTTTGGTCAGTCCTTCGACCGTAATGGCGGTTTCCACGGCGAAAAGATCATTTGTCACCGGACAGACGGACCTCGCCGTAAAGCCCCAGCTTCAGCCGCCCGTCGTTCCGGACGGCTATCTTCACGGCATAGACCAGATTGGCACGCGTATCGCGCGTCTGGATGGTCTTGGGCGTAAATTCGCTTTCGGAAGCGATCCACGTGATACGCCCGGGATAGTCGTACCGCGCATCGCCCCCGAAGTCGGCCGTCACCGTGACCGGCTCGCCGAGCCTCAGCCCGGCGAGCTGATCCGAAGTGAAGTAAGCCCGCAGATAGAGCGTCCCGAGATCGGCGACCTTCATCAGCGGCCGGCCCGCCGAAGCCAGCTCGCCGGCCTCGGCATACCGGGCCAGCACGGTCCCCGCGACGGGCGACACGATGCGGCACTTGCGGAGCTGGTCCTCGACCTGCGCGATCTGCAGGTCGATGGCCGAGGCGTTCTCGTCGATCGACGCGGCGCTGTTCGCAAGCGTCGAGAGCAGCGCTTCGAGCTGGCCGTTCAGGACCTTCAACTGCGCGTCCATGTCGTCCAACTGCTTGGCCGTGGCCGCACCGTCGCGCAGCAGATTCTCCACGCGCCGCCGCTCGGTCCGCTGCTTGGCGATCTGCTCGCGCAGTGCGGCCGCCTGCTTGGCTATATCCGGTCGTTCCGAACGTACCGAGGCACGCTGCCGCTCCAACTGGAGCCGCCGCAGGTAAAGCTGTACGGTGTCGATCTCGCCGACCTGCTCTCCGGCCGTCAGCAGATCGCCCTCTTCGGCATCGAAGCGGAGGATGCGTCCCGCGGCTTCGGCCGACACCGTCACTTCCGTGGCCTCGAACGTCCCCGTGGCGTCGAAGTTCCCGCCGCGGTCACATGCGGCCAACAGAAACGCTGCCGCACAAAACAAGATTCGTTTCATCGGTTTATCGTATGTTTCAGTTCGTAAATCGTCTTCAGCAACTCGATCTCCCGCGCGCTGCGTGCCGCAGCGGCGGCATCCTCGTCGGCGATCTTCCGCAGCAGTCCGTTCGTATCCAGCACGCCGTTGCGCAGCTCCGATTCGGCCGCTTCGCGCACCGCCCGCCGCAGCCGGACGATCCGGTCGTCGTCGGCCAGCGCGCGCCGCAGCCGTGCGATCTCCCCGCTCTCTTCGGCTGCATCCAACCGGTTGTCGAACAAGAATATATCCCGTTGCACCTCGACTTGCCGTTTAGCCGCATCGAGCCGGCCCAGCGAATTCCGCTTCGTGTAATATCCTCCGAAATTCCACGACATCCGAATCCCCACAAGGGCGTTCCACGTCCAATCGGAGGTCATCATACTACCGAAATAATCCATGCCCGGATAACCGTAATATCCCTGCACGAAAAGCCCGAAACGGGGCCGTGTCGCCGCCTTCACCAGCCGCTCCTGCGCCGAAATGCGGTCGATCCGCGCATCGAAGAGGCGCAGTTCGGGGCGCTCCGGTCCGGCGGCGACGGGTGCATCCGACGCTTCGGGACGCCGCAGCGCTCCGTCGCCCAGTTCCCGGCCGATGAACAGTTCCAGCATCCGTCGGTAACTGTCGCGCGAAGCCTCCACCTGCGCGAGCTGCTGGCCCGCCGCAAGCAGCTCGGCCTCCACCGCATCGGCGTCGGACTGCGCCGCCGCACCGTTGCGCAGCAAAGAACGGACCTTGTCGAGATCACTCCGCAGCAGTCCGATCGTGATCCGCGTCTGCGCGATCCGTTCGTCGAGCAGCAGGATGCCGAAATAGAGGCCGTCCACACGCCCTTCGAGCGCATAGAGGTCCGCATCGGCGGTACGTGCGGCCTCGGCGGCTTCGGCTTCGGCCATCCGCTTGTCGGCCGACGACCGGCCGCCGTCCCAGATCGTCTGGCTCAGTTCCAGTTGCGCCTTGTACTGGTCCCTGTTCAACCCGGGAATCTCCAGTCCCTGTCCGGCGAGAAATCCCGTCATCTCGCGCGGAAATCCGGGAACATCGGTCTGCCAGGTCGCCTGCGCCGACAGGGAAAGCTGCGGCAGCCAGGCCCGGCGGGCATTCGACAGATCGTATTCGGCAGTACGCCGGATCAGGTCGTACTGCCGAATTTCGGGATAATGCCCGCGGGCCAGCTCCCGGCACTCGTCGAGCGTCGGCTGCGCCTGTGCTCCGAGTACGCACGGCAGCAAAACGGAGAAAAGCAACGCCCGTCTCATACGTCTCTGCGGTTTCGGGGCATCAGCCGCCGCATGACGACTTCGATCGTCTCCTGCTTGCGAAGTCTGAAAAACGTTTCGCGATCGGCTGCCAGATCGCCGAGCAGCGGCACGATCACCGGATAGGCGATGAACGGAAAGGCGTTGAGCGAAATGATATCGAGCATCAGCATCCGGACATCCATCGGCTCGGTCTCGCCGCGGGCGGCGGAGGCGTCCAGTTCCCGCTGGATGTCGAGCATCAGGACATTCGCGATGCGGCGAACGCTCCGCTGCATGCACTCGTAACGGTCGGGGCGAGCCAGCACTTCATTGACGATGAAACGCGGCAGGTCGGGATTGGCCGCGATGAAATCGAAATGGCGTTCGATGCCGTTGCGCAACCGTTCGGGAAGCGGCAGGCCCGGTTGGCCGAAAGCCGCCAGCACCGATTCGCTCATCAGCCGCATTTTTTCGTCGAGAATCCGCTCGAAGATATGTTCCTTCGTGCGGAAGTAGTAGTGCAGCATGGCGTGCGTCACGCCCGCCGCCTCGGCGATCGAAGTGGTCCGCGCCCCGGCGTATCCCTTCGTCAGAAACTCCCGTTCCGCGGCCTTCAGGATCGCCTGCTCCTTGTTTTGCTGAGGTTTCGTCATGCCTTTTCCTGTATTAACATTTATATTTAACAATTTTGTTTGTGCAAATATAAACACAAAAAACCGAATCCTCCAACAATTCTGTTAATTTTTTTCATCCGAACGTTCCGCGGAGACAGACAGCGGCCCGCAGCGGAGCGTCTCCGGCCGCACGGCCCGGGCAGCTCCGTCCGCAATCCGGACCGCAGGCCGTAACCGGTCGGGTATCCGCCGCATCCGGCAGGGGATAGCCGGACCGCCGCCGGAAATCCGCACGCGGTCCGGAAGGCATCCGAATCCGCCGTTCCGGCCCGGCCGATTTGCATATCCCGGGAATTTTTCGCAAACTTGTAGCCCGAAAACCGCCTCAAGGCAGCTTTCACTCCGGCAAACGACCCGACTCTATTATGATGAAAACCCGAACTCTCTGCTGCGCGGCGAGCCTGTTGCTGCTCGCCGGCTGCCGCTCCGAGCAGCCCGTGCGCCCGAAGGAGCTGCGATGCGAGAACCTGACCGATCCGCTCGCCATCGACTCCGCCCGTCCTCATTTCAGTTGGAAAACCGACGCCGGCGGCGACTTCCGCCAAAGCGGCTACGAAATCCGCGTCGCGGCGGACAGTACGGAACTGCTCGGCGAAGGGGCCGGGCTCTGGAACTCGGGCCGCGTGGCCTCCGGCGCTTCCGTGCTGGTTCCCTACGAAGGGCGGCCGCTGGCATCCCCCTCGCTGGCCTACTGGAAAGTCCGCGTCTGGGACGATGCGGGCCGCGTATCGGCATGGAGCGCGATCCGGCGGTTCGGCGTCGGCATTCTGGAGCCGTCGGGCTGGACGGGAGACTGGATCGGACTGCCGGGAACGGAGTGCCCGCTGCTGCGCAGGCGTTTCGAGGCGGCGGATACGGAACGGACGCACCTGCTGCACGTCGCCTCGCTGGGTTACCACGAGGTCTATGTAAACGGCCGCAAGGTCTCCGACCGGGTGCTCGCCCCGGCCGTGTCGGAACTCGGCGAGAGAGCCCTTTCCGTCACCTACGACATCACGTCCCTGCTCGCGGAGGGACGGAACGAAGTGGTCGTATGGCTCGGTCCGGGCTGGTATCGCCGCGACACCTTCCGCGACGCATCGACCGACGGACCGTTCGTGAACGTCCGGCTGGACGAGATCGCCCCGGAGGGTCCCCGCACGCTCCTCGTCAGCGACACATCGTGGCAGGGCGGCGAGAGCGGCTATGCACCCACCCCGAGCGCGACGTGGCGGCCCCTGGCCTTCGGCGGCGAATGCGTGGACGGCAGCCGGGTCCCCGCGGACCTGACACCGGAGACGCTCGACGGACGCACGTGGCGGCCCGTCGCCACGGCCCGGCTGTCCGGACTGAAGATCTCGCCCCAGATGTGCGAGCCGAACGTCGTCCGCGATACGCTGCGTCCGCGATCGCTCCGCCGCGTCGCCGACAGCGTATGGGTCGCCGACATGGGCCGCGAGTTCAACGGCTGGATCGAACTGCGCATGACCGGACTGAAAAAAGGGCAGCGCATAGCGATCGACTACTCGGACTGGACGAACGACGACGGATCGTACCGCCCGCAGGAAAACAGCTCCAACTTCGAGGACCTCTACATCGCCTCGGGCGAAGGGACGGAGGTCTTCCGCAACCGCTTCGACCACCACGCCTTCCAATACCTCCGGATCAGGGGGCTGGCCGAAGAACCGGCGATGCTCGCGGGATATGCCATCCAGGGCGGCTATGCCGACGCTTCGACCTTCGAGTGCTCGGACACCGACCTGAACGCCATCTACGACATGGTGGAATATACGCTCCGCAATCTGGCTTTCGGAGGCTACGTGGTAGACTGCCCGCATCTGGAACGCATGGGCTACGGAGGCGACGGAAACGCCTCGTGCCGCACGTTCCAGACACTTTTCGACGCCGCGCCGCTCTACATGAACTGGCTGCAAATGTGGGCCGACTGCATCCGCGACGACGGCGGAATGCCCCACAACGTACCCAATCCGTACCCGGCCGGAGGCGGTCCCTACTGGTGCGGCTTCCTCATCACCGCCTCGTGGCAGACCTACCTGAACTACGGGGATTTCCGCCCCGTCGAGCGCTACTATCCCGTCATGCAGCGCTGGCTGGAATACGTGGACCGATACACCGTGGACGGACTGCTCGGACGATGGCCCGACACGGACTACCGGGGCTGGTATCTGGGCGACTGGCTGGCTCCCGAGGGCGTCGATTACACGGCGCAGGAGTCAGTCGATCTGGTCAGCAACTGTTACCTGTGCGAATGTCTCGACGCCCTGTCGAAGATGGCCGCGCTGCTCGGCCGGGAGGAGGAGGCCGCACGCTACGGCGAACGCCTGCAAGCGCTGCGCACCCGCATCGGAGAGGAGTTCTACGACCCGGAGACGGCCCGCTACGCCACCGGATCGCAGATCGACCAGATCTATCCGATGCTTGCCGGGGTCACGGCCTCCGAGGAGGTTCCGAAGGTCACGCAGCGGCTTTTCCGCGAGACGCGGGAGCGGCTCGGCGGACACATCGGCTGCGGACTGGTCGGCGTGACCGTGCTCACCGACTGGGCCATCCGCGAGGGACAGGCCGACTTCGTCTGCTCGATGCTCCGCAAGCGCGACGTACCGGGCTATCTGGCCATGATCGACCGCGGAGCCACCACCACGTGGGAACACTGGGCCGGCGACCGCAGCCGGATACACAACTGCTTCAACGGCATCGGCGCATGGTTCGTGCAGGCGTTGGGCGGTATCCGCCCCGACGAACGGGACCCGGGCTACCGGCATATCCTATTCCGTCCGCAGACGCCCGCGGGCATACGGTGGGTCCGGGCGACCAAAGAGACGCCCTACGGCACGGCCGCGATCGACTGGGAAATCGCCGAAGGCCGCTTCGCGGCCGACATCGTCGTCCCAGCCAACAGCACCGCCACCTTCTTCCTGCCGGACGGAGTGCGCACCTGCGAACTGGACGGCCGGACGACGGAGATTCCGGACGGCAGGGTAGCGCTCGCAGCCGGACGGCATACGCTCGCCTGCGCAACCGGACACGGCAACCGCTGACGGAGACACCCGCCCGGACAGCGGCATTCCCGATACGACACGGCCCCTGACGCGAATTGCGTCAGGGGCCGCGT
The DNA here is from genome assembly GCF_006542685.1 of Alistipes dispar. NCBI lineage: Bacteria > Pseudomonadati > Bacteroidota > Bacteroidia > Bacteroidales > Rikenellaceae > Alistipes > Alistipes dispar. The sequence goes on from NZ_AP019736.1 coordinate 2,875,398, forward strand.
CATCCGAAACAGGACCGTAATCTCCCGCACCGGCAGTCCGCACCCGAAACGAAGACCGCAGGCGCCGCAGCCGTCACTCGGACTGCGTAATGTCCGCCAGTTCGTCGGTGATGGCCTGCTGGCGGCGCTTGTTGAAGGTCAGCGTCAGGTCGCCCAGCAACTCCTGTGCATTGTCCGTCGCGGTCTGCATGGCGACCATACGTGCGGCGTGCTCGGCCGTGGCGCTGTCGAGCGACACCTCGTACATCCGCATCCGCAGCGTGTAGGGCAGCAGCTCACCGAGCAGTTTAGCGAGGTCCGGTTCGTAGATATAATCGGGCCGCACGTCCTCCGGACGATACGGAGTCTCCGGCCGCGCTGCATCCTCAGTTTCGGCCGCGCCGGACGACGGAAAGACGGCCGGAAGGAAGGTCTCCCGCGTCGGAACCTGGTGTCCCATCGAATGAAAATGGTTGTACACCAGGCATACCCGGTCCGTCGCACCGGCCGTATAGCCGTCCATGAGCCGCTGCGCCAGCTCCGCCGCATCGCGGTAGGAGACTGCGCCGGCCCGGCGGCGGAAATCGTCGTTCACCGCATAGCCCGCCTTGTGCGCGGCCTGCGCGATCTTCTCGCCCACGGGCCACACCTCCACCTCCGCGAAGCCCTCTTCGCGGAGCGCGCCGACCGTATGCTCCAGCTCGCGGACGGCATTGGCATTGAAAGCGCCGCACAGGGAGCCGTCCGACGAGAAGGCCACCACGACGGCACGCCGTCCGACCTCGTGCGGCGCGGCCAGCGGCGACGACGCCACGATCTCCGGATCGCCTTCGCGCAGCGCCGCGGCGATCCGCCCGAGCCGCCGTGCATACTCGGCGAGCGCCTCAGCCGTACCCTGCACGCGGTGCAGTTTGGCCGAAGCGACCATCTTCATCGCCGAGGTGATCTTCAGCGTACTCCGGACCGATGCGATCCGCGCCCTTATTTCCTTCAGGGAAGCCATGACACGCTATGCTTTGAGCGAAGCCGCGACACGGGCCGCAGCCTCCTCGATTTTCGTCCCGATTCCGCCTTCGACCTCCGCTCCGCCGCGCAGTGCGTCGAACACGTCCGTGGCCGAGAGCGTCTCGACGAGCAGCCGCTCGAACTCGGCGACTTTCCCGATCGGCACGTCGCGCAGCAAACCGTGCGTACCGCAGTAGAGGACGGCGATCTGCTGCTCCACGGGCATCGGCGCATACTGCGGCTGGACGAGCAGGCGCGTGTTCTTGCGCCCCCGGTCCAGCACGGCCGCCGTCACGGCGTCCATGTCGCTGCTGAACTTCGAAAAGGATTCCAGCTCACGGTACTGCGCCTGGTCGATCTTGAGCGTTCCGGCTACCTTCTTCATCGCCCGGATCTGGGCGTTGCCGCCCACGCGCGACACGGAGATGCCCACGTCGATGGCCGGGCGGTTGCCCTGGTTGAAGAGGTTCGTGTCGAGGAAGATCTGGCCGTCGGTGATCGAAATGACATTCGTCGGGATGTAGGCCGAAACGTCGCCGGCCTGCGTCTCGATGATCGGCAGCGCCGTGAGTGACCCGCCGCCGCGCACCTTGTCCCTGAGCGACTCGGGCAGGTCGTTCATCTCGCGGGCCACCTCTTCCTGCGCGATGATCTTTGCCGCCCGCTCCAGCAGGCGCGAATGGAGGTAGAAAATATCGCCCGGATAGGCCTCGCGGCCCGACGGGCGGCGCAGGATGAGCGACACCTCGCGGTAGGCCACGGCCTGCTTCGACAGGTCGTCGTACACGACCAGCGCATGACGGCCCGTGTCGCGGAAATACTCGCCGATGGCGGCTCCCGCGAAGGGTGCGAAATACTGCATCGCGGCCGGATCGGCAGCCGTGGCGGCCACCACGATCGTGTATTCCATCGCCCGGTGCTGCCGCAGCGTCTCGACCAGCGCCGCCACGGTCGAAGCCTTCTGACCCACGGCGACATAGATGCAATAGACCGGATCGCCGGCCTCGAAATTGCGCCGCTGGTTGAGAATCGCATCCACGGCGATGGCCGTCTTGCCCGTCTGGCGGTCGCCGATAATCAGCTCGCGCTGTCCGCGGCCGATCGGGATCATGGCGTCCACGGCCTTCAATCCCGTCTGCAACGGCTCGCTCACGGGCTGGCGGAAGATCACGCCCGGCGCCTTGCGTTCGAGCGGCATCTCGACCGTCCCGCCCTCGATCGGCCCCTTGCCGTCGAGCGGCTCGCCCAGCGGCGTGATGACACGTCCGAGCAGCGCCTCGCCGACACGGATCGAGGCCGTATGGCCCGTGCGGCGCACCGTGTCGCCCTCTTTGATGAGGTCCGTGGGTCCGAGCAGCACGGCGCCGACGTTGTCCTCCTCGAGATTCATCACCACGGCCTTCATGCCGTTCTCGAATTCGAGCAGTTCGTTCGCCTCGGCATTCCCGAGTCCGTAGATGCGGACCACGCCGTCGCTCACCTGCAGTGTCGTACCCACCTCGGCGTACTGCGCCTTGAGGTCGATGCCTTGCAGTTCGGCGAGCAGCACCTCGGACACCTCCGCCGGCTTGATATTATCCTTGTTCATAAGCTATACGATTCGATTGGGTTTGCATCCTAACTTGCGGCGCAGCAGCTTGAGCTGCGCCGCGACGCTCGCGTCGATCAGTACGTCGTCCATCCGGAAGACGAAGCCTCCGATCAGTTCGGGCCGCACTTCGCGCGCGAGCCGTACCTCCCCGTGCGTCCGGCTCTCCGCCGCACGGCAGACCCTTCCGGCGAACCGGTCGTCCACCGGGGCGGCCGTCACGAGCAGCGCCTCGCGGATGTTGTGCCGCCGCCGGTAGAGGTCCGTGAACGAATAGAACATGAAGTAGAGGTAATGTTCCCGGCGATGGCGCAGCACCAGCCGCACGAAACCTTCGAGCGACGCGCTCATCGGCCGTCCGAACGCTCCGCGGAGCACCTCCAGCTTCGCCTCGTCGCCGACGACGGGCGAGAAAAGCACGTCACGCAACGAACGGTCCCGCCGGTAAAGGCCGATCAGCCGCCGCACCTCGTCGTAGGTGCGCTCCTCGTCGCCGTTCGCCGCGGAAAACTCCGCCAGCGCCGATGCGTAACGGCTCGCTATCAATCCGGTATACATATCCTATGCCTCCTTTCGTTCGCTCCGGCTCTCCATCTCGTCGAGCATCTTCTCCGCGAGCCGCGTCTGCGACGCCTCGTCGTCCAGCCGCTCGCGCAGCATCTTCTCCGTAATGGCGATCGAGAGCAGCGCCACCTGATGACGGGCATCCTGCAGGATCGCCTCCCGTTCGCCCTCGGCCTTCTCCCGGGCTGCGGCGACGATCCGCGCACCCTCCTCGTCGGCCTTGCGGCGCGCCTCGGCCAGCAGGGCGTCGCGCGTCTCGGCGGCTTCGCGGAGAATCCGGCCGCGCTCGCGCTCGGCGGCAGCCCGGACGGCCTGCCCCTCGGCATCGAGCTCCCGGAGCTTCCGCTCCGCGGCGCGGGCCTCCTCCAGCGACCGGTCGATATACGCCTTGCGCTCCTCGATCGCCCGCACGATCACCGGAAAACCGTACCGTGCCAGCACGATGAAAACCACGGCGAACGCCAGCGTCATCCAGAAGAGAACGCCCGCTTCGGGTTGTAAAAGTCCCATGATCCGCTCGGATTTAAACCGTCAGAGCGCCAGGAAACAAACCACGACGGCGAACAGCGCGACGCCCTCGATCAGGGCCGCCACGATAATCATGTTCGTCCGGACCTTGCCCGCAGCTTCGGGCTGACGGCCGATAGCCTCCATGGCGGCCGAACCGATCTTTCCGATACCGAGACCCGCGCCGATGGCCGCGAGCCCTGCGCCGAGTGCGGCGCCGATAGTTCCTAATTCCATAATTTCAATCCATTAACGTTTGACATTCGTTTTATCGTCTTTTTCCGACCGGCCGCATCACAAAGGAGCCGCACCGGCCGCATCACTTTTCCGCTCCGGCATCCGCCTCGCCGCCTCGCTCCTGCGCCAGTCCGATGAAGACGGCCGAGAGCATCGTGAAGACATAGGCCTGGAGGAACGCCACGAGCAGCTCGAGGCAGTTCATGAAGATCGAGAAGAGCACCGAAAGCGCCGTCATCGAAGCATTCACCGCCGCGCCCATCTTCACCGTGACGAACACCACGCACGTCAGGCTCAGAATCACGGCGTGCCCGGCCAGCATGTTGGCGAACAGACGGATCATCAGCGCGAAGGGCTTGGTGAAGACGCCCACCAGCTCGATGAGCGGAATGATCGGCACGGGAACCTTGAGCCACGTCGGCACGTCGGGCCAGAAAATGTCTTTCCAGTAGTGGCGGCTGCCCGAAAGATTGACCACGAGGAACGTGGCGACGGCGAGCACCAGTGCCACGGCGATATTGCCCGTGACATTCGCACCGCCGGGGAAGAAGGGGATCAGCCCCATCAGGTTATTCAGGAAGATGAAGCAGAAGACCGTCAGCAGATAGGGTGCGAAACGGCGGTAGGAGGGCCCCACGCAGGGTTCGATCAGATCGTCCACGAGCGACTCGACGAGCGTTTCGAACAGCCCGACCACGCCGCGCGGAGCGGCCGCATCGGGTTTGCGCCCCCGATACCACCGGGCCGCACCGAGCACCAGCGCCACGACGAGCGCGCTGTTGAGCAGCAGTCCGGCCACGGTCTTCGTGATCGAAAGGTCCAGCGGACGGAGGTCGCTGCCGTCGGACTGCCGTTCGACGATTTTGCCGGCATGGTCGCCGTCGGCGGCGATCCGCAGCCCTTCGTACTCGGCCCCTCCGCGCAGACGTTTCGCCGAGAAGCAGTGCCAGCCGCTCGACGGGCTGTGCACGATGACGGGCAGCGGCAGGCTCCACTCGCGGCCGCCCGCCGTAGCGATGTGCCACTCGTAGCTGTCGCCGACGTGTCCCAGCACGATCCGCTTGACGTCCGGCTCCTCCTCCGCGATCTCCTGCGCCGCCGTGTCCTCCGCACGTCCGGCGGACGAAGCCGCCGCGTGCGCCTCCGCTCCTGCCGGGAACAGCGCCGCCGCAAGGAGCAAAAGCAGGACCCGGCAGAACGGGCCGAACGATCTATTCATACGAATCATTGGTTGTCAATATTTTTCATCGTTCACCTCGACGCACGCTTCAACTTCGTCGCGCAGCACGCGGACGAATCCGCCCGCAATGCCGAGGCGGTGTTCTTCGCCCCCGTCGGATTCGGCATAGACGATCTCGCCCGCCGCAAGACCCGAAACGAGCGGAGCGTGGCCCGGCAGCACGGTGAATGCACCCGCCTCGCCGGGAAACGAGACTTTCGCCGCCGTCGTCCGGCTCAGCTCGCCGGAGGGAGAAACGATCACAAGACGCAACATATCCCGCCTCCTTCTTTATGCATTCGCCCGTCTGAGCAGCTCCTCGCCCTTGCGCACGACATCGTCGATCGTGCCGACATTGACGAAAGCCTGTTCGGGCAGGCGGTCCGTCTCGCCGTCGAGAATCATCTTGAAGCCCCGGATCGTCTCCTCGATCGGAATGATCTGCCCCTTGACGCCCGTGAACTGCTCGGCCACGGCGAAAGGCTGCGAAAGGAACCGCTGCACGCGGCGCGCGCGGTTCACCGTCAGCCGGTCCTCGTCCGACAGCTCGTCCATGCCCAGGATGGCGATGATGTCCTGCAGTTCCTTGTTGCGTTGCAGGATCTGTTTCACACGCTGCGCCACCGCATAGTGCTCCTCGCCCACGATATTCGGATCGAGGATGCGCGACGAGGACTCCAGCGGATCGACGGCGGGGTAGATACCCAGTTCGGCGATCTTGCGGCTCAGAACGGTCGTGGCGTCGAGGTGCGTGAAGGTCGTGGCCGGGGCGGGGTCCGTCAAGTCGTCGGCCGGCACGTAAACGGCCTGCACCGAGGTGATCGAACCGTAGCGCGTCGAGGTGATGCGCTCCTGCATCTGGCCCATCTCCGTGGCCAGCGTCGGCTGGTAGCCCACGGCCGAGGGCATGCGCCCCAGCAGGGCCGAAACCTCCGACCCGGCCTGCGTGAAGCGGAAAATGTTGTCGATGAAGAAGAGGATGTCGCGCGTCTCGCCCGCCTCCCGGCCGCCGTCGCGGAACGACTCGGCGACCGTCAGTCCCGACAGCGCCACCGAAAGACGCGCCCCGGGCGGTTCGTTCATCTGGCCGAAGACCAGCGTGGCCTGCGAGCGGGCCACTTCGTCGTAATCGACCTTCGAGAGGTCCCAATGCCCCTCCTCCATGCTTTTCCGGAACGCATCGCCGTAGCGGATCACCCCCGAGGAGATCATCTCGCGCAGCAGGTCGTTGCCCTCGCGCGTGCGTTCGCCCACGCCGGCGAAGACCGAGAAGCCGTTATGCTTCTTGGCGATGTTGTTGATAAGCTCCATGATGAGCACCGTCTTACCCACGCCCGCGCCGCCGAACAGCCCGATCTTGCCGCCCTTGACGTAAGGCTCCAGGAGGTCGATCACCTTGATTCCCGTGTAGAGCACCTCCTGCGAGGTGGCCAGCTCGTCGAATTTGGGCGGTTCGCGGTGGATCGACGCCTCGTGCGTGCGGTCCAGCGGCCGCATGCCGTCGATCCGCTCGCCCACGACATTGAGCAGGCGGCCCTTGATCTGGTCGCCCACGGGCATCGAGATCGACCCGCCGAGCGCCGTCACCTTCATATGCCGCTGCAATCCGTCCGTCGAGTCCATCGCAATGGCCCGCACGGTGTTCTCGCCGATATGCTGCTGCACCTCGACGACGAGCTCCCGCCCGTCCCGACGGCGGATCGTCATCGCCTCGTGAATGCCCGGCAGCAGGCTCTCCCGTCTCAGATCGGGGAAATGCACGTCCACGACCGGTCCGATGATCTGCGAAATGTATCCTTCAACTTGTGCCATATCTATCCGACAACTCTGTTTTTCATCCGTAATAATAATGTTATGCTCCGCGCCGAAAACCGCCCGCGAAACCGCTGCGGTCTCCAGACCGCCGGCACGGCGCAAAGGTAGCCGATTATCGTCGGGAAGGCTTCGTCCGAACAACCCGAAAAATGTTCAATTTCTTCCCGGCGAACCGTTCCTGCCTCCCTGCGGCGGACAATCCCGGCAAATCTGCCGGAATCCTCCGGCGAACCGCAAAGATACGAAAGAACCGATAAATCGAGTGTATATCACATAAGAATTAACGATACGAAACGCAATTTATTGCGTCGGCGAAACATCCCCCAGATTCCCGCTGCCGGGCCCCCGGAAATTCGGACTCCGGCGGTTCCCGGGGGCCCGGCAGGCGGACATCCCCAAAAAGCGAGGCGCCCGCTTCTGCGGGCGCCTCTCGCCGAACGCCGTCCGGTCCGGCCGTCGCTCCTCCGGCGTTCGTCCCGCGGGAACCGGATCCGAATCGTTGTATGGCAGACAACGTACACTAATCTCCAAACGATCCGGCTCCCGCAGACAGACATCGGACGGAGCGACGCGACCGACGGTTCATTCGCGTCTCATGCGGTAATCGTAGAATCCGAACACCTCGGTCGAAAGCTCTCCGAGCCAGCCGCTCTTGGCATTCACCCCCGTCTGGACCTTCACGAAGTCGATGTACTCCAGCCCGGCCGGCTCGCCCTCGAACGTCACGGCGTCCGCGATCCGGAAATGGTTGGGATTGGCCGCGGCCGAAACGTTGTCGTCGTCGGTCAGACGGTCGATCGGACTGAAATTGTCCGCATAACCCCACTCGTACGCGGCATTGACCCAATAGGAGCCGTTGCCCGACTGGTCGTAGTTGCGGGCTTCGAGACGTGTTCCGCGCAGCGTATAGCTTTCCGCCTCCACCCACGCAGGGTAGTAGTACCCTTGGTCGTGGAACTGCTTCAGGTAGTCGATCGACCCGCTGCCGCCGCGGTTGTCTGTCCAGCGCGTCTCCATTCCGGCGCCGCGCGGGCGGTAGTAGGTGACGGCATAATCCTGCAACGTCTCCGCCTTGCCCGTCTCCGAACCCTTCAGCTCGTACCACGTGTCGTTGGGCAGCCCGTCCCCGTTCTCGTCCTGCATGACCCAGACGATCCCCGGCTCGGAGGAGCCTTCGAACGAGTTGCCCACGATGGCCAGGTCGTAGCCGCCCGAAGCGTCGATGCTGTGGTCGAAGCCCACGACGATATACCCGCCGAAACCGCCCAGCGAAACGTAGGTGTTCCGCATCATCCGGTCCTCGGCATAGGCGCAGGCCTCCTCCATCGTCGCAGCGGTGCAATTCTCATTGACGAACTGCCCGGGAGCGGGCAGAAACTCGTACACCCGGTCCCAGTCGGCGCCGCTGGTCGCCGAACGGGGGCGGTAGTAGCGTCCGGCAGGAGGGCAGACACGGACCGTGAGGGTCTGCGACACCGACAGATGCGAGTTGCGCATCGTCACCGTCGCGCGGTGTTCGCCCTCTTCCGCCGCGGTAAAACGGTAGGCGGGATCGGCGCCCCGCTGCACGGTCTTACCGTCGAGCGTCCAGACATACTCCGCATCGAAGGCGTTTACCACGTCGAGCGGCATGAGGCGGATGGTGCGGCCTGCGGAGACATTGTACTCGGTCCGCTCGAACGTCCAGCCGAACGGCATGTCTTCGGGCGCAGCGACCCGCACGGAAAACTCGACGGTATCCGTCCCGTCTTCGTTCGAGGCCGCGAAACGCAGGGCATAGGTCCCGGCCTCGGCGCTCCGGAAGGTATAGTCCCGCTCCGTAGAAACCTCCCTGCCGTCCACGCTCCACGAGTAGGAGACGGGGATCGAGACTTCGGCCACGGAAGGTTTCAGCACCAGATCGGAATCCGTGAGGATCGTGAAGCCCTCCTCCGCACCGGGAATCGAAACGGTCGGTACTTCGAGCGCCGTCACGTCCACGCGCAGTTCCTCGCTCGCCGTACCGTACCGGGTCGAAACCTCCAGCAGCACGTAAACCTTCCCGACGGTCTCCGCGCGGAAGACGAGCGACGGCTCCTCTCCGATCACCCGGCCGTCCACCGTCCAACTGAAACGGGCGTCGTCGGCGTATTCGTAACGGGGGCTGATGGTCAGTTCGCGCCCCGCCTTCACCGTGTACACGCCCGTTTCGCTGTCGAGCGCGATGACGGGAGCCGGAGACGCATCCGCCTCGATGACCCCGTCCCGGTTGCAGGCGGCGAACGACGTCAGAAGAAGACCGAACAGCGCGATCGCGGCTTTTCTCATCGGACTGCGCATATCATTTGCCGAGCCATTCCGACGTGTAACGATAGGCGAAGTCGATGCCCGCCGGGCTCGCGCCCTTCTGCGCGGAGTAGGAGAAACGGCTCTCCTGAACCGGCGAAGCGCCCGAGACGTCGTACACGCAGATATTCGAACTCACGTAATTCGACATGCCGACCCACAGTTTTCCGGTCGTCGGATGCTGGCCCATGATGCCGTAAACGGTCTCGCCGGCCGAAAGCCAGTGCACGTCGGCCGTTTTCGTCTCGTAGTTGTAACGTGTCACGGTGGTCGCGCTGAAGGAGTCCGTATCCACGAAATAGAGGTACGGACCGGTGAAGTCGGCGCACATGCCGACGGCAGGCGACCAGGTGGCCACGGGGAACCGCACGGCCTCGGGCAGTTCTTCATTCAGAATTTCGCGGCCCTCGTGGTCGATGCCCACGATCTTCGCCGCGGAGGTGAAATCGGCGCCCATGTTCTGATTGCCGGTAAAGGTTCCGGCCAGCGCGAAATAGATATTGCCGTCGGCGCCCTTGACGACACCTTTGACCTGACGGCCTTCGTAAGTAATCCGCTTCTCGACGGCATCCGTCGCCGGATCGACGATGACCAGACTGTGGCCGCATCCGGCAAAAAGCTTGCCGCGGGAGAGGACCATGCGGGTCTTGACGGCCCCTTCGGTGGAGAACGCCCCGAAAGTACCCTCCACCGTGGCGCCCACCTCGACGGAACCGTCGCCCAGCGTCAGCGCGCAGATGCCCGACGTGGCTTCCATGCCCGACTCGGAATACTGCACATAGGCCTTCGTCGGACTGACGACCACCAGATGCTGCGGCCATGTATCCTTGCCCTCGGGAGTTTTGATAACCAGCGGATCGGCATACTCCATGCGCATCGTCCGGGCGTCGCAGACGACGAACCGTCCGGCCCCGTTCATCGAACCGCCGTTCTGCGTAAGCAGGTAAATCCGGTCGTTGGCCATGAACATATCCTGCACGACATTGCCGATCTCCTTGCCGCCGTTGGCCTGCTCGAACACCTCCTCGTACTCCTTGCCGGACTTGTCGTACCAGACCAGCATGCCGTTGGCCGAGGTCATGTTGCCCTCGCAGACGACGAACGTGCCTCCGGCGTCCGTGAAATCCACCGAAGCGCACACCTCGGCCGAAGCGAACACCGTCTCGCCCGTGGCGCGGATACCGATCAGCGTGACGATGCCGCCGGCATACGAAACGCCATCCGAAGCGGCCGGAGCCTTCAGCGTGACGCTCCTGCCAGCCAGATCGAACGATGCCGTCCACCCTTCGGGGACGTTCATGAAATCGGCCGTGGTCACGTCGGCCACACGCAGCGACAGCGTCCTCCGCTCCCCGAAACCGAACACGAAGCAACCGCGGCCGTCCTCCGACTGCACGAAACCGAACACGGCCCCGGTCTTCGGTATGACGATCGTCTGCCCGTCGGTCAGTTCGAAAACGACCTCGGTCTCCCCGTCGGTCACCGACCTGAAGAAGGCGTCGCCGTCCTTGCCCGAGGCTTTGACCTCCTTGCCCGAAGCGTCCTCTACACGCACGCCGTCAACGGTCCAGTACCCCTCGGCATCCACCGCCAGCTCGGGCGCCTCGCCCGATACGGGAATCCTGTTCCCCTCGTCGTCCGTCAGGAAATTACCCTTGCCGCCGAGGGTCCAATAGTAAACGCCCTCGACGCGGTCGATACCGATGACCGGGGCGTCTGCCCCGTCGGCGATCGTCACCGAAGTCTTGTCGCTGAAGACGATCGTGCACCCCTCGTCGGTCTCGACGACCTCCGAGATCGTCTTGTTCTTCTCCAGCGCATCGACGACCGTCCGCAGCGAGGAGACCTTCTCGTTGAGCGCCGCCAGTTCGTTCCTGATCCCGTCGATTTCCGCCCAAAGGTCGTCGTCGTCATACGAACAGCTCCACGTCGCCATGCCGAGCATGGCGAGCATCAGAAGTGTAACCAGTTTTCTCATTCCTTCCGTTTTTTAAGTTTGACATATCCGATAAAAAAATCAGCCGCATCCTCCTGGCAGGATACGGCGGAAAATTCAAAACGGACATTCGCACACCTCCGAAATTTCGCGTTTCGCGACCGGGACGGGCCGGACGGCAGGGGGAAAATCGCTGTTCTGATTCTCGCCCGTAGTCCCGCAGGCAACAAATCCTCTGTAAAATGCGAAAGGCAGGTCTTCTGACTCGTTCCGGTTCCGCGCCTTCCCGGCCGCGCCTGCGGCCAGTGGCAAAGATTGCGAAACCTCTCGTGCTCCTTCACGGAGCGGAAACTCACAGCAACGGGTATTGTCGCAGACTTTCACTGCGTTCCCTTTTCATTCCCCGCCGCGGCCCGTCGCCGGGTGCGGAAAGGAAACCTTTGCGAAGACAAACATAGGCTAAAAAAACGAATCCGACAAGATTTTTCCGATTTTTTTCATCGCTCCGGCCGCAGAGGCCCGGCACGGCGTTCCGCGCCGCCGTGCGGCAGGGGAGGGATGCACCGCGCGCCGCCCGCAAAAAACGCCGCCGGCTTTGTGCCGGCGGCGCCACCAAAAATAACACCAAAATCCGGATCAGGCCGGAAGGGAGATCGTAAAGCGACTGCCCTTGCCGATCTGGCTGTCCACGGTGATCGTGCCGCCGTGCGCTTCGACGAACTCCTTCGAAATAGCCAGTCCCAGACCGCTGCCCTGCACCTTCGTGCCGGGAACGCGGAAATAGCGTTCGAAGATGCTCTTGTGGTAGCGCGGGTCGATTCCCCGGCCGAAATCCTGCACGTAGATATTCACGACCTTGTCCTGCTGGCAGGCTCCCACGATGATGCGCGAATTTTCGGGCGAGTGGTGAATGGCGTTCGACAGGAGGTTCGTCACCACCCACGCGATCTTCTCGTTATCGACGAAGAGTTTCGAAATCTTCTCGGGGTATTCCACCTCCACGAAGCAGTGGAACCGCTCGGCGAGCACCTGCGTCGCATGCACGGCGTAGTCGATCAGCTCGATCGGCTTGACGATCTTGGGCATCAGTTTCAGCTTGCCCGACTCGACCTGCGTCATGTTGAGCAGCTCTCCCGTGATGTTGAGCAGCCGGTCGCTGCTGTCCTTAATGCTCGTTATCAGCGCCTTCTGCTCGTCGTTGAGCGAACCCAGCCGGTTGTCGCCGAGCAATTGGAGGCTCATCAGGATCGACGAAATGGGCGTCTTCATCTCGTGCGAGACGGTGGAGATGAAATTCGTTTTCGCCGAATCCAGCTCCTTGTAGCGCGTCACGTTGTTCAGGATGATCACGTTGCCGATGAACTGCTTCCGCTGCCCGCCGACCGGAACGATATGGAGCGGGATGTTCTCCATCTGGAAATAGCTCTCCTTGTTGTCGGCGTAGATCTTCAGCGGCTCCTTCTGTCCTTCGTCCTCCTTCGGTTCGGAGTAGAGCTCGCGGATCAGCCTCCGCAGCAGATCGTTGTTCAGAGCCACCTCCGCGGCCTTGCGGCCGATCACTTCGCCGCGCTTCAGATTCAGGATCGTGCACGCCTCGTCGTTCATGAAGAGGATGTTGCGCTCCGAATCCAGTCCGACGATCGGTTCGTGGAGGCTGTTCACGATCCCCTCGATGCGCTTCTTTTCGATCATGAGCGAATCGAGCGAACTGCGGCGGTATTCCGAGAGTTTGCAGGCCATGTCGTTGAACGACTCGGCCACCTCGCGGAACTCGCGGTTGCCCCCGAAGTCGAGCCGCTCCTCGTAGTTGTGGTTGGCGATCTCCGTGATGCCCCGCTTGAGCTTGTCGATCGGGCGCAGGATCACCGCCGGGAACTGCACGAGGAAGGCCGCGGCGAGCACTACGCAGAGGACCGCCATGACCGTCAGCCACCACACGGCGTCGGCCGCACGCGCCTCCATCTCGGAACTTTTCATGCGGATCGAAGCCATGTTGAGGTCCATGATCCGGTAGAGGTCGCTGCGGACGAGCCTTATCCGGTCCGGAGTCACCGTGTCCGTGAGGGCCGCGATGCGGCGGCCGAGCGACGCCGTGGCCTCGCTCTCGTCCACCTCCGTGATGTTCTGCCGCTGCAGGCTGAGGCTGCGGATGAGCGTCGCCCGCGACGAGGAATCCTGCGAGAGGCGGTCCAGCGACCGGAGCATCTCCTCGGCGTAATGCACCGAGTTGTAGTTGTCCGCGAGAATGTTCCCGGACGCGGCGGAGAGTTGCCGCACGTAACCGACGGAGAGTCCTCCGAGCAGCAGAATCAGGACGAACAACACGCCGATTCCCAATGTCAATCTGTATCGTAGGTTCATATCACGACAAAATGATTAAGTCGATGTTCATGCCCGCCAGCCGGTTGAGCAACCGGCGCATCCGCGCGGCCGTCACGAGCAGCGAGAGGAGTTTGAAACGGGGTTTGCTGATGCATACCAGGCTGATCTTGCGGGAAATGGCCACGTCCGCGACCGCCTCGACAAAATGATTCGAATGCACGCGCATCACCTCGCCGCCCAACTCCGCGGCCAGATCGAAGTTGTTGATCAGGTAACGCTGGTTGGCCAGCGGAATCCGGTCGGTGCTCTCCCTGTCGCTCTGCACGTAGAGCACGAGAAAGCCCGCATTGAGGTGCGTGGCCATGCGCGCCGTCTTGCGGATCAGTCGCCGGGCGCGCTTCTCGCTGCTGTCGATCACGGCCAGCAGACGGTCGCTAAGCTGGGCCGGCTTCTCGATCACTTCGTTCTCGACCTTCTTCTCCACACGCAGCGCGACCTCCTTCAGCGCCAGTTCGCGCAACTGGAGGATGTTCTCCTGCCGGAAAAAGTTGTTGAGCGCCGTGGGGACCTTTTCGGGCTTGTAGATCTTGCCCGCCTTGAGCCGGGCGATCAGTTCGTCGGCCGTCAGGTCGATATTGACCACCTCGTCCGCCATGGCCAGCACGCTGTCCGGCACGCGCTCGTGCACCTCGATGCCGGTGATCTCCTGCACCTGCTCGTTCACGCCCTCGATATGCTGGATGTTGATGGCCGAAATGACGCTGACGCCTGCATCGAGAATCTGCATCACGTCCTGCCACCGCTTGGAGTTGATGCTGCCCTCGATATTGGTGTGGGCCAGTTCGTCCACGACGACGATCTCGGGATGCAGGTTGATGACGCCCTGCATGTCCAGCTCTTCGAGCTCCTTGCCCTTGTAGAAAAGCCGGCGGCGCGGAATGACAGGAAGCCCTGCTACGAGGGCTTCCGTCTCGGGACGACCGTGCGTCTCGATGTATCCGATCCGAACGTCCACCCCCGCTTCGAGCAACTGGTGGGCCTCCTGCAACATGCGGTAGGTCTTGCCCACACCGGCACTCATACCGATATAGATCTTGAACTTACCCCGGTGCGACTGCTTGATCAGGTCCAGGAAGTGGCGGGCGCTCTGTTTGGTATCGGTATCCATAAATTACATTCTGAAGGAAAATCCTCCCACAAAATTAACATCTTCCATGGCAGGATTCCAAACCAGATTGGTAAAAATTCCGATCGACATGGATTCCGTGCCTTTGATGTTCCAGCTCTTGCCGGCATTCAGGAAGACGTTCTGCACGTAGAAGTCGCGGTCGATGCCGTAAGTTCCGACGGCATTCCAGGGAACCATGCCCACGCCGGCCTTCATGTCCACGCCCTTCACCGAGAAGGGATAGGCCACTTCGAAATAGGAAGCGTAGGCGCGCTCGCCCTCGGCGTTCACGTCGGCAGCGCCGAAGAGCACCGTGTACCACGACAGCGTGAAGGGAACCTTCTCCGATACGACCCAGCTGGCGCCCACCTCGACGCGGTGGGGCGAGTCGGAACCGAAGCGGAAATAGTTGCGGTCCACCGACTCGCGGTCGGTATAGGCGCCGGTCCAATAGAGGTCGGCCAGCGAAAGCGTCACGGGGCCGAGCGTATAGGCCAGCGTCAGGTCCATCTCCTTATAGGTGGTCGAGGCGAAATCGACCGACCCCCACGCCGTAGCGGAGAAGTTGCCGGCGGTCATAACCAGCGTGGGCTGGAAGCTCACGCCCGCCTCATAGACACCGCGCCAGAGATAGGTGCTGACGATGTCCGCACCGCCGCTGAACGACACTCCTTTTTCCTGAGCGGAAACACGGCCGGCGGAGAAAAGGGCCGCTGCGGCCAATACACCAAATACAAAACGTTTCATAGTAAAAATTTCCTGCTTTATTTAAAATGGGTTAATGGGTTGTTTTTCGTTTCAGGGCGCCGCGCCGGGTCTATGCAGACCCGGCCGACACGGCCTGACCGTCGTCCCATGCCTTCGGCGGACGATCCGGAAGGTTCCGCGGCCTGCGGTTTCCCGCAAGGCGGAGGCTTCGGCTCGGCAGCGGTCCGGGCGAACCGCCCCGCCGGGCGAAGCCGCCCGCCGTTACAGGCAAACCAGGTCCGAAATCAGCAGTACGATGAGGAACACGACCGAAACGACGATCCATCGTTTCGCCGGCTTATCCAGCTTCACCATAGGACGGACTCTTTTCGTTTACTTGTTCTGGGCGGTATCGAGCGCCACGTTGAGCTTCAGCACGTTCACCTTCGAGGTGCCGAACAGGCCGAGCCAGGGGCCTTCGGTCACGGAATCCACGATCCGCTTCACCTCCTCGACGGACATGCCGCGGGCTTCGGCGACACGACGGATCTGAACCTCCGCCCCGCGCGGCGAGATGTCGGGATCGAGACCCGAACCGCTCGCGGTCACCATCTCGGCGGGAACCTCCTCGCGCGAGAGGTAGGGGTGGGCTGCCAGGAAGGCATCGACGCGCTCCTCGACCTGGGCCAGATACTCGGGATTGGTCGTGGCCTTGTTGCTGCCGCCCGAGCCGCCGCCGTTGTAGTCCACGTTCGAGGGACGGCCCCAGAAATAGACGCTGTCCGTGAAAGCCTGACCGACGTTGGCCGCGCCGACCACCTTGCCGTTGTATTCCACCAGCGCGGCTTCGCCGTCGTTGGGAGATGCCACCCACGCCACGAGACGCAGAACCAGCACATAACCGACGAACAGCACGACGCACATCGCCAGCGTGAATTTTATCGAAATCCAAAGATTTTTCATTGTTCTACTACTTTAAAACAGGTTTATCAACATGTCGATCAGTTTGATGCCGATGAACGGAGCGATGATGCCGCCCAGACCGTAGATGAAGAGGTTCCGGCGCAGCAGAGCCGAAGCTCCGATGGGCTTGTACGCCACGCCGCGCAGCGCCAGCGGAATGAGCAGCGGAATGATGATCGCGTTGAAGATCACCGCCGACAGGATGGCGCTTTCGGGCGAAGCGAGGTGCATGATGTTGAGCGCCCCCAGCGCGGGAATCGACGTCATGAACAGGGCGGGGACGATGGCGAAATACTTGGCCACGTCGTTGGCGATCGAGAAGGTCGTCAGCGTGCCGCGCGTCATGAGGAGCTGCTTGCCGATCTCGACGATCTCGATCAGCTTCGTGGGGTCGTTGTCCAGATCGACCATGTTGCCGGCCTCCTTGGCAGCCTGCGTACCGCTGTTCATCGCAACGCCCACATCGGCCTGTGCGAGCGCCGGCGCATCGTTCGTACCGTCGCCCATCATGGCCACCAGCTTGCCGGCCTGCTGCTCGCGGCGGATATACTCCATCTTGTCCTCGGGCTTGGCCTCGGCGATGAAGTCGTCCACACCGGCCTGCTCGGCGATATATTTGGCCGTCAGCGGGTTGTCACCCGTCACCATCACGGTCTTCACGCCCATCTTGCGCAGACGCTCGAAACGTTCGCGGATACCCGTCTTGATAATGTCCTGCAACTCGATGACACCCTTGATCCGCTCGTTCTCCGAGACCACGAGCGGCGTACCGCCGTTCTCCGAAATCTTGCGGACGATCTTGTCCACCTCCGGAGAGAAGACGTTGCCCGCCTTCTCGGCGATGGCGCGGATCGCTTCGGAAGCACCCTTGCGGATGCGGCGTCCGTCGGGCATGTCCACGCCCGAGCACTTGGTCTCGGCGGTGAACTTCACCATATGCACACCCACCAGATCGGTCTGGCTGAACCGGAAGCCCTGCTCGCGGCCCAGTTCGACGATGGATTTGCCCTCGGGCGTCTCATCGGCTGCCGACGAAAGCACGCAGAGCTGGAGGAACTCCTTGGCATCCACGCCGTTCACGGGATAGAACTTCGTAGCCTTGCGGTTACCGATGGTGATCGTGCCGGTCTTGTCGAGCAGCAGGGTGTCGATGTCGCCCGCGGTCTCGACGGCCTTGCCCGACTTGGTGATGACGTTGGCGCGCAGCGCACGGTCCATTCCGGCGATACCGATGGCCGACAGCAGGCCGCCGATCGTGGTCGGGATCAGGCAGACGAAGAGCGAAATGAACGCCGCTACGGTGATGTTCACGCCCACGTAGTCGGCGAAGGGCTTCAGCGTGGCGCAGACGATCACGAACACGAGCGTGAAGCCGGCCAGCAGAATCGTCAGCGCGATCTCGTTCGGGGTCTTCTGGCGCGACGAACCCTCCACGAGGGCGATCATCTTGTCGAGGAAGCTCTCGCCGGGCTGAGCCGTCACCTTCACCAGAATCCGGTCCGAAAGCACTTTCGTACCGCCCGTAACGGAGCTCTTGTCGCCGCCCGCCTCGCGGATCACCGGAGCGGACTCGCCCGTGATGGCGCTCTCGTCGATCGAAGCCAGACCCTCGATGATCTCGCCGTCGGCAGCGATCGTATCGCCTGCCACGCACTCGAACACGTCGCCGCGCTTGAGTTCCGAGCTGCTTACGATATGCGACTGACCGTCCTTCTCGATACGCTTCGCAGGCGTCTCCTCGCGGGTCTTGCGCAGCGAATCGGCCTGAGCCTTGCCGCGCGCCTCGGCAATGGCCTCGGCGAAGTTGGCGAAGATGATCGTGGCGAAGAGCACGATGAAGATTACGATGTTGTAGAGCAGCGAGCCCTGCGACTCGTCGCCCGTGACGGCGATGTAGCCGATCATGACGAGCATGACGAGCGTCACCACCTCGACAGTGAACATGATCGGATTCTTGATCATCTGCCGCGGATCGAGCTTGCGGAAGGAGTCTGCGAGGCTCGATTTCATGAGCTGTTTGTCGAACAGCGAATTATTTACACGGTTTTTCATTTTTTCAATCCGGAATTAGAATTAGAACTCAACGGCGGTCAGGTAATCGGCGATCGGGCCCAGAGCCTGAGCGGGGAAGAACGCGAGTGCGGCCACGATCACGATGACGGCGAAGGTCATCAGCGAGAAGGTCGCCGTATCGGTTTTCAGCGTACCGGCGCTTTCGGGAATGTACTTCTTCGAAGCCAGCAGACCCGCGATGGCCACCTGTCCGACGATCGGGAGGTAGCGGCCGAAGATCAGCGCGATACCGGTCGAAATATTCCAGAACGGCGTGTTGTCGCCCAGCCCCTCGAAGCCCGAACCGTTGTTGGCCGCCGACGAGGTGTATTCGTAGAGCATTTCGCTGAAACCGTGGAACGAGGGATTGTTAAGCCATCCGAGCGACGGATCGGCCGCGATCAGCCCCGACGAGAAAGCCGTGCCGACCAGGATGAGGAAGGGGTGGAGCAGGACGACGATCGTGGCGATCTTCATCTCGCGCGCCTCGACCTTGTGTCCCAGGAACTCGGGGGTGCGGCCCACCATCAGACCGCTGATGAAGACGGCGATGATGAGGAACGCGAAGTAGTTCATCCAACCCACGCCGACACCGCCGAACCAGCAGTTGATCTGCATGTTGAGCATCTGCATCATACCGCTCAGCGGCGTCTGCGAATCGTGCATCGAGTCCACCGAACCGTTCGAGGTGACGGTCGTCACCATGCCCCACATGGCCGAAGCGGCCGAGCCGATGCGGATCTCCTTGCCCTCCATCGAGCCGCGGTCCTGCGCGATGCCCATTTCGTCGATATTGGGGTTGCCGCCCATCTCCTGCGGCACGGAAATCAGAATACCTGCCGTGAAGGCGAAGAGCATCACGCCGAAGATGCAGCCGGCCAGCTTGCGGCGGCGGATATAGAATCCGAACGCCCAGGCCATGGCCATCGGGATGATGAGGATCGACCAGCACTCCAGCATGTTGGTGAAGGCGTTGGGGTTCTCGAGCGGATGGGCGGAGTTCGTACCGAAATAACCGCCGCCGTTCGTACCCAGTTGCTTGATGGGCACGATGGCCGCCGTGGGGCCCTGCGAAATGACCTGCTCCTGACCTTCGAGCGTCGTCAGGGTCTGCTTGCCGTCGAACGACATCGGCGTGCCGTTGATGACCAGCAGGATACCAACGAGCAGCGAGAGCGGCATCAGGATACGGGTCGTGCTCTTGACGAGGTAAACCCAGAAGTTGCCGATCGTCTTCGTGGTCTTCGCCGCCAGCGCCTTCATGATGCCGGCCATAGCCGCCATGCCGCAGGCCGCGGTGATGAACTGGAAGAGCATGATGACGAAGATCTGCGTGAAATACGACAGACCCGACTCGCCGCTGTAATGCTGCAAGTTACAGTTCACCATGAACGAAATGCAGGTATTGAAGGCCAAATCGGGCGTCTGGCCCGGGTTGCCGTCGGGATTCATCGGCAGATAGCCCTGGAACACCAGCAGCAGCATGCCCCAGAAGAACCAGAAGAGGTTCACCATGAGCAGTGCCTTGAGGAACTGCTTCCAATCCATTTCCTCGTCCTCGCGGATGCCGCACACCTTGTAGATTCCGCGCTCGAGGGGAGCCATGAAGTCGAGCCACGTGCGCTCCCCGCGATATACTTTGGCAATGTAGCGTCCCAGCGGATAGCAGAGCACCACCAGGGCGACCCATTGCAGAATGACACCTAAAATCTCCGTATTCATCTATTCAACTATTTTTTTTAATCGTTAGAACTTCTCGGGTTTCACCAGCACGTACATCAAGTAAATGAAGATCGCGAGGCTCAAAACAAGTAAACCGACAAACATACTTTTCCTCCTTAAATTTTTTCAAACCATTTCACACATGCGAAGTAGAGCCAATAGCAGAGGCTTCCCAGCGCTGCCAGCAGCACGAACATCAAGACTTCATTCATCTTCTTTCCTTTTTTGAATTATACATTAGGGTTACGAATCCGCACATCATACGGTGGAACAGGCAGACGGCCCCCAGGCCGCCCATCGCTATAAGTATCCATCCGATCGTCATAACAGCATCTTTCGTTTCGTGCCCCACGTAGTATAAAGAATGTGCCACAGCGCGCCGAAAATCACAACACGCTGTGTATCACCAGAAAGATTCGAATCAGACGAAAAAAAGCGAGAGGGCGGTCCTATCAAAACGATAGGATCGCCCTCTCAAAATGGAAAAGTCCGGGACGCGCTACCTGCCGATGCCGTACTCGTCGATCTTGCGGTAAAGCGTGGCGATGCCGATGCCCAGCAACCGCGCCGCCTCGGTCTTGTTGCCGCCGGTGTACTTCAGAATCTTCGCGATATGCCGCCGCTCCATGTCGCCCAGCGACACGGGGTCGTCCGCATCGCCGCTCTCCGCACCCTGGAAATCGGCGGGAAGGTCCCCGGCCGTAAGGCGGCCGTCCTCGGCCATGATCATACTCCGCTCCACGACGTTGCGCAGTTCACGCACGTTGCCGCGCCATGCGTGACGGCGCATCAGCCGCACGTATTCGGGGTCGATCGACACGATCCGACACGCCATGCGCTGCGAGAACTGCCCGACGAAATGCCGGACATACTCCTCGATGTCCTCCGGACGGTCGGCCAGCGACGGCAGGCGGATCGTAAAGACCGAAAGACGGTAAAAGAGGTCCTCGCGGAAACGCCCTTCGGCGATCTCCCGGGTCAGGTCGCGGTTCGTGGCGGCGATCACGCGGATGTCGGTCTTCGTGGCCCGGGTCTCGCCGATGCGGATGTATTCGCCGTTCTCGAGCACGCGCAGCAGCTTGGCCTGCAACTCGGGCGCCATCTCGCCGATCTCGTCGAGGAACAACGTACCGCCGTCGGCCTCGTCGAGCAGTCCCTTCTTGTCCTTCACGGCGCCGGTGAAGGCCCCTGCCTTGTGGCCGAAAAGCTCGCTTTCGAGCAACTCCTTGGTGAAGGCCGCGCAGTTCACCGCCACGAAATTCTCCCGGCTGCGGGAGCTGCCGCCGTGAATCGCCCGGGCGAAAACGTCCTTGCCCGTGCCCGTTTCGCCCGTCAGCAGCACCGAAGCGTCCGTACCCGCCACCTTGCGGGCCAGCGCCACGGCTTCGCGCATGGGAGCCGACGAACCCACGATGCCGTCGAACGACACGGCGTCGCCGTTCTGCTTCTCGAGGCGCTGCAACCGCCGCTGCATCCGGACCTTCTCCATCGCCCGGGCGAGCAGAGGCAGGATCTTGTTGTTGTCGTCGCCTTTGGTGATGTAATCGAACGCCCCGTTCTTGATGGCCTGCACGCCGTCGGGAATGTTGCCGTAGGCCGTCAGCAGAATCACCTCGACCTCCGGGGCGGCCGCCTTGATCTTCGCCGCCATGTCCACGCCGTTGCCGTCGGGCAGCTTAACATCGCACAGCACCACGTCGGGCGCATAGCGTTCGAGCAGCTTCAGCCCCGCAGCGCAATCCTCCGCCTGGGCCACGTCATAGCCCTCGAGCGAGATGATCCGCGCGAGCAGTCCCCGCAGTTGCGTTTCGTCGTCGATAATCAACACTTTCTCCATAAAAAGACGGTCGTTTGGGGGCAAAGATACAAATAATCCGGCAAAGCCCGGTACGGTGCGGGAAAAACGGCATCCGTCAATACCGGGCGCGGCGCGCTCCACGGCGGAAGATCGCCACGACGGCCACGGCCGTCAGCACTTCGGAGCACGGCACGGCCAGCCAGATGCCCCGGACACCGAGCAGCGGCGGCAAGGCGACGAAGCAGGCCACCAGCAGCACGAAGCCGCGCAGCAGGGTAACCGTCATGGCGGGCCGGGCGCGTTCGACGCTCTGGAAATAACCGATCGAGACGATATTGAAGGCGAAGAAGACGAACCCCGAAGCGAAGAGCGGCAGACCTCCGACAGCGATGCCGTAAGCGGGATAGACCTCGTCGAGGAACATCCCCACGATCTGACGGCTGAACAGCGCGGTCAGGATGAAGAAGGCGAGCCCCAGCAGCACGGCCGTCATCATCGCCAGCCGGAAGGCCGATTGCACGCGCTCAGCGTTGCCGGCGCCGAAATTGTAACTCAGAATCGGCTGCGCGGACTGCCCGATGGCGTTATAGACCATGAAGATGATCGGAAAGAAGTAGCAGGCGATGCTGAACGCCGCCACGCCGTCCTCGCCCAGGTAACGGATGAAAACGTAGTTGCCCGTGAACATCATCGCGGCGATGGCTCCCTCGCAGAGGAAGGTCGAGAGCCCCAGCCGGCACATGTATCCCACGTTGCGGCGGGTCAGCCGGAGACTCCTGCGGCTCGTCTTCACCCGGCAGAAACGGATGACGTTGCGCCGCCGGCTCAGGTAAACGAGGATCATCCCCGCGCCGACCACATAGCCGAGACTCGTGGCCAGCGCCGCGCCGAACATGCCCCAGCCGAAGAGGAAGATGAAAACGTAGTCGAGCGCGATATTGATGACCGCCGGAACGGCATTGCAGAGCATCGCATAGTTGGGCGCCCCGTCGAGCCGCACGAAGAACATGCCCGAGCTGAGCAGCGCACTGAAGGGCAGAAAAGGCACGAACCAATACATGTACTCCAGCACGAGCGGCATGAGGCGTTCCGAGCTGCCCAGCAGCCGCGCCGCGCCGGGTGCGAACAGACAGATCGCGAGGCTGTATGCCACGAGAAGCAGCGACGAAACGACAACGGCCTGCGTCACGTTGATCCGCGCCGTCTTGACCTTTCCGTGTGCGAGGTGGATCGACGCCACGACCGAAGCGCCGACACCGAACATCAGTCCCACGCCCGTATTGATGAGGAACAGCGGCGCCGTGATATTGACTGCCGCCAGCGCGTCGCTGCCGACGCCGCGGCCGACGAAAATGCCGTCCGTGATGACGAACGCCGCCGAGAAAACCATTCCCAGAACGGTAGGGATCAGCAGTTTGCGGAACAACCGCGGAATCTCCATGCTGCCGAAGTCGATACTGTCTTTCATGTTTTCGTTTTTTGGGAGTGCAAAGATAACGCTTCCCGCACGGAGTGCAACCCATATAGTTAAATATGATGAATCCCCCAAAATCATAGCCTGCGCGGTCTCACGCGCCGCATCCCGTCCGGCAGGACCGCACCGATCGTCTGTCGGACCGCACGTTCCGGAACACACGGAAAAGCCCCGCGCCGGAAAATCCGGCACGGGGCGGAACGGCTCCGGACCGACGGCGTCAGGCCCGGCCCTGATCGGCGACGGCCTGCATCAGACGGGCGATCTCGTCCGGATCGCCCAGGAAATAGTCCTTCACGCAATTCAGCCCCTCGCCGAACTCGAAAACATAGGGAGTGGCCGTCGGCAGGTTGAACTCCGAGATGGCCTCGTCGGAGATGCCCTTCAGGTGCTTGACGATGCCGCGCAGGCTGTTGCCGTGGGCCACGACCAGCACCTGATCGTACCGGGCGAGCGACGGCAGAATCTCGCACTGCCAGTAGGGCATCGTACGGGCGACGGTGTCCCGCAGCGACTCGGTGGCAGGCAGCTCGGCCGCAGGAACCCCCGCATAGCGGGGATCGAAACGCGGATTGCGCGGATCGTCCGCCGCGAGCGGTTCGGGGGCCACGTCGTAACTGCGACGCCAGACATGCACTTGCTCGTCGCCGTACTTCTCGGCCGTCTCGCGCTTGTTCAGCCCCTGCAACATGCCGTAATGCTTCTCGTTGAGCCTCCAGCTCTTCGTCACGGGAATCCAGTCTTCGTTCATCCTGTCCAGCACGATGTCGAGCGTCCGGACGGCCCTTTTCAGAAAGGAGGTATAGGCGCATCCGAAACGGAAGCCTTCCCGAAGGAGCGTCTCTCCGGCCCGGGCGGCCTCCGCGACGCCCTTTTCGCTCAGATCCACATCGGTCCAGCCCGTAAAACGGTTCTCCCGGTTCCATTCGCTCTCGCCGTGGCGGAGCAGCACGATTTTCTTCATAAGACGGTATTTTTTGATTGATTGAACGGATCGCGGGCGGTTCACGCCCCGGCGCTCACACGGTTCGTGAGCGGCTCTCCGGCAGCGAACTCCCTGATATTTTCCATCGTGGTACGCGCTATGTTATCCAACGCTTCACGTGTAAAGAACCCCTGATGCGAAGTGACGATCACGTTGTTGAACGACAGCAGGCGCGCCAGCACGTCGTCGCTCATGATCCGGTCCGAGGTGTCTTCGTAGAAATAGGCGGCCTCCTCCTCGTAAACGTCCAGCCCCGCCGCACCGATCTTCTTCTGTTTCAGCCCGTCGATCAGCGCCCCGGTATGGATCAGCTGCCCGCGGCCCGTGTTGATGAGCATGACGCCCGGCTTCATCCGCCCGATGGCCTCCGGCCCGATCATGTAGCGCGTCCGATCGGTCAGCGGACAATGCAGCGAAACGATGTCCGCCCGCGCGTACAGCTCGTCGAGCGGCACATAGGCGATCCCGGCCACCGCGGCATACGCTTCGTCGGGACAGAGATCGTAAGCGATGACCTCCATGCCGAAGCCCCGGAGAATGCGGATCAGCTCACGGGCGATCCGGCCCGTGCCGACGATGCCGGCCGTCTTGCCGTAGAGATCGAAGCCCAGCAAACCGTGGAGAGAGAAATTCCCGTCCCGCGTGCGCCAATAGGCGCGATGGATTTTGCGGTTGAGCGACAGCATGAGCGCCACGGCGTGCTCCGCCACGGCATGAGGCGAGTAGGCGGGGACCCGCACCACGGGAATCCCGTGCTGCGCCGCAGAGAGCAGGTCCACGTTGTTGAAACCCGCGCAGCGCAGGGCGATCAGCCGCACGCCCAACTGCGAGAGGCGTGCGACGGTCGCGGCGTCGGCCGTATCGTTCACGAAGATGCAGACGACGTCGGCCCCTTCGGCCAACGCTACGTTCCCGGCGTTGAGATGGCTGCGGTGATAGGTCACGTCGAATCCGTACGCATCGCGGATGCGGTCGAACGACTCACGGTCGTAAGGTTGTGTCCCGAAAAGAGTGATTTTCATGTACGGCTGAGATTAACGGATCGTTATCGAACGTTTTTCCAATCGCATTTATTATGCCGCAAATCCGGAGAATCCCGCGGGAGCGGAGACGCCGGCCCCTTTTCACGGACGGAGACGCCCGCCGCACCGTCCGCAAAAGGGCCTTCCGCAAAGGAACCGCCCGGACGGCCGCGGGAGAGGTTCCTGCGCCGTCACTTCTTCGTATTCCGGTACTCGGTGGGGGATTCTCCCGTGTGCTTCTTGAAGAAACGCCCCAGATACGACTGGTCCGGAAAATGGAGCCGGTAGGCGATCTCCTGCACCGACAGGTCGGTGGACTGCAAAAGCATCTTGATCTCCAGAATCACCGAACGGTCGATGAACTCCTTGGCCGTCGTATGGGCGATGCTACGCACGATCGTCGAGAGGTAGCGGGTCGAAATGCAGAGCCGGTCGGCATAGAAGGTCACTTCGCGTTCGTGCGCGCAGTTCTCGTGCACGAGCGAGACGAAGCGGTGGAACAGCTCGGTCTGCCGCGTGGTCGTCTCCGACACGGCCTGCCGCCGGGAACCGAACCGCTGCATCTTGTCGAATGCCTCCAGCAGCACATTCTGCAACCGGTTCCTGATGATCGTGTTACGGAACATGTTGTCCCGGTCGCGGTAGGTGTAGCCGGCCATCTGGAACCAGATCGAAGCGCCCTCCACGAGCCGCGGGTGAAGCCGTACGATCGGCTGCTCGCGCAGCGCGGCGAAGAAGGCCGGATCGAGCCGGAAGGCCGCCTCGGAGAACAGATCGAGCGAGAAGGCGCAGTAGGTAACCCGGAAATCCGCCGACCGATCCGCGAGCAGGAACACCGAACCGGGAAGCAGCAGGAGCATCGTATCGGCCCGCACCTCCCCCCGGTATTGGTCGATCGTCGCCACGGCGCTGCCGCCGCGGCAGAAGAGCAGCGCACCGCCCTCGATGCGGTAGGGGCAACTGCCGAAAAAGGCGAAATCGGACTCGCCGACCGTGAACTGCTCCTCGGGAGTGGTCATTATCGGATTACGCGAAACCATCTGAAATTCTTTTTTCGAACAAAAATAGCGCAATTTTGCGGAAAAGAGAATATTTTATTCCGAAAATTACCAACACTATTCGCAATATTAAGATATCGAATGCGTTATAATAGGGTACTTTTGCACCTGAAAAAGTTTTTTAGTACATTTATAAAGAGGAATTATGAGACAAACATTTGTGAAAGCTGCCCTCGTGGCAAGCTGCATGGCAACCGTCGCGTGCAAACAGGCCCCGACGGAAATGGGGCCCGGTCAGTACCCCGTAATGACCATCGCCACCACCGACCGCACGATCCCGAGCAACTACTCGGCCAAGATCAACGGACGTCAGGACATTGCGATCTATCCGCAGGTTTCCGGCACGATCACGGAGGTCTGCTT
Source organism: Alistipes dispar (assembly GCF_006542685.1). Lineage (NCBI taxonomy): Bacteria > Pseudomonadati > Bacteroidota > Bacteroidia > Bacteroidales > Rikenellaceae > Alistipes > Alistipes dispar. The sequence continues at coordinate 2,902,187 of NZ_AP019736.1, forward strand.
CAACGAAGGACAAACCGTATCGAAGGGCCAGACCCTCTTTATCATCGACCAGGTTCCCTATAAGGCGGCTCTCCAGACGGCCGAAGCCAACGTGGCCGCAGCCGAGGCCGGCGTGGCCACCGCACAGCTCACCTACGACAGCAAGAAGGAGCTGTTCGCCAAGCAGGTAGTCTCGCGGTACGACCTCTCGACGGCCGAGAACAACCTGCTCACCGCCAAGGCGCAGCTGGCACAGGCCGAGGCACAGCGCGTGAACGCGGCCAACAACCTCTCCTATACGGTAGTGAAGGCTCCGTCGAACGGCGTGGCCGGCACGATTCCCTACCGTGCGGGCGCGCTGGTAAGCGCTTCGCTTCCGCAGCCGCTGACCACCATCTCGGACAACTCGGTGATGTACGTCTATTTCTCTATCACGGAAAACCATCTCCAGAACCTCATCCGGAAGTACGGCTCGATGAGCGAAGTGCTCAAGGCCATGCCCGAGGTGCAACTGCGGCTCAACGACGGTTCGGTTTACGATCAGGCAGGCCGTATCGAGGCGATCAGCAGCGTGCTCGACTCCTCGACGGGTGTGGCGCAGTGCCGCGCGGCATTCCCCAACCCGAGCGGTCTGCTCATCAGCGGCAGCAACGGATCCGTCATCCTGCCCAACGAGTTCAAGGGCGTCGTGGTGATCCCGCAGAGCGCGACGTTCGAGATTCAGGACAAAGTCTATGTATATAATATTGTGGACGGCAAGGCCTCGTCGAAGATGATCTCCGTGGAGAAGATATCGAACGGCAAGGAGTATATCGTCAATGAAGGGCTCACCCCGGGCGAGCAGATCGTGTCCGAAGGCGTAGGCCTGCTCCGCGAGGGCACGGAAATCGTGGCCAAGACGCAGCCGACGGCCGCACCGGCCGCGGAAACCGAGAAGCCCGCAGCAGCCGGAGCCGCTCAAACCGAAACCGAAAAGGAGGAATAACGTATGACACTCAAGCATTTTATCGAACGGCCCGTTCTGGCGTCGGTCATTTCAATCGTAATCGTCATAGCCGGTATCATCGGTCTGGCTTCGCTGCCCGTGGAGCAGTACCCCGATATCGCGCCTCCGACGGTGATGGTGAGCGCCACCTATCCGGGCGCCAACGCCGAAACGATCCAGAAGTCGGTGATCGTACCCCTCGAGGAGGCGATCAACGGCGTGGAGAACATGATGTACATTCAGTCCGAAGCCTCGAACTCGGGCAGCGCCTCGATCACGGTCTATTTCCGCCAGGGAACCGACCCGGACATGGCGGCCGTGAACGTCCAGAACAAGGTGGCCACGGCCACGGGACAGTTGCCGGGCGAGGTGACGCAGATCGGCGTGACGACCATGAAGCGTCAGACTTCGATGCTGAAGGTGATCTCCATCAGCAGCCCCGACGACACGTATGACGAGGGCTTCCTCGCCAACTACTTCTCCATCAACATCGAACCGCGCATCAAACGTATCCAGGGCGTAGGCGAGTGCTTCGTGCTCGGCGCCGACTACGCAATGCGAATCTGGCTCAAGCCCGACGTGATGGCGCAGTACAACCTCGTCCCGTCGGACATCACGGGCGTACTCTCCGAACAGAACATCGAGGCGGCCACCGGTTCGCTGGGCGAGAATTCGGACAACACGTTCCAGTACACGATGAAGTACCGCGGCCGTCTGATGACCCCGGAGGAGTTCGGCGAAATCGTGATCCGCTCGCTGAACGACGGCAGCGTTCTGAAACTCAAGGATGTGGCCGAAGTGGAGATGGGCGACGAATCGTACGCCTACTCGGGCAAGGTGAACGGTCACCCGGGCGTGTCGGCCATGATCTTCCAGACCGCCGGTACGAACGCCACGCAGATCGTCGGCGACATCAACGCCCTGCTCGACGAATGCCGCGCCGAGCTGCCGAAAGGCATCGAGATCACCGACCTGATGAGCGTGACGGACTTCCTCTACGCCTCGATGAACGAGGTGCTGAAGACCCTGATCGAAGCCATCATCCTCGTCGTACTGGTGGTGTATGTCTTCTTGCAGGACATCCGCTCGACGCTGGTCCCCACGATCTCCATCTTCGTCGCCCTGATCGGAACGTTCGGCTTCCTCGCATTGGCCGGCTTCTCGATCAACCTCCTGACGCTGTTCGCCCTCGTGCTGGCGATCGGTACGGTCGTCGATGACGCCATCATCGTCGTCGAAGCCGTCCAGGCGCGCTTCGACGTGGGCTACAAGTCTTCGTACATGGCCACCATCGACGCCATGTCGGGCATCACGTCGGCCATCATCACCTCGACGCTCGTCTTCATGGCCGTGTTCATCCCCGTAACCATGATGGGCGGCACGTCGGGTACGTTCTACACGCAGTTCGGTATCACGATGGCCGTGGCCGTAGGTCTTTCGGCCGTGAACGCCCTCACGCTGTCGCCGGCGCTCTGCGCCCTGATCCTGAAGCCGTATCTCGACGAGAACGGCGAGATGCGCGACAACTTCGCCGCACGCTTCCGCAAGGCCTTCAACGCCGCGTTCGGCGTCATGGTCAAGAAATACAAGCACGGCGTGCTGCTCTTCATCAAGCACAAGTGGCTCATGTGGTCCACGCTCGCGCTGGCATTCGGCCTGCTGATCGTGCTGATGAACAACACGAAGACGGGTCTGGTTCCCGACGAGGACCAGGGTACGGTGATGGTGAACGTCACGCTGGCCCCCGGTTCGTCACTGGCCGAGACCACGAGCGTGATGGAGGAAATCAGCCGCCGTCTGGAGAAAATCCCGCAGATCCGCGACTTCAACGCCATCTCCGGATACGGTATAATCGCCGGACAGGGCCCCTCGTACGGTATGTGTATCATCAAGCTCAAGGACTGGGACGAGCGTCCTGAAAAATCGGACGGCGTGCAGGCCGTCATCGGACAGATCTACGCCCTCACGGCCGATATCAAGAAGGCCCAGGTCTATGCCATGGCTCCCCCGATGATTACGGGTTACGGTACGGGCAACGGCATTTCGATGCACCTGCAGGACCGCGCTGGCGGCAGCACGGAGGACTTCTTCAACGTCTCGCAGCAGTTCATCGGCGCGCTGAACCAGCGTCCGGAATTCGAACGTGCCGTCACGACCTTCAATATCGCCTTCCCCCAGTATATGGTGGACATCGACGCTGCGAAGGCCAAGCGTGCCGGCATCTCGCCCACGTCGATCCTCTCGACGATCTCGGGATACTACGGCGGACAGTACGTGTCGTACTTCAACCGCTTCTCGAAGGTTTACCGCGTCATCATCCAGGCCGATCCGAAGTATCGTCTCGACGCCGAGTCGCTCAACAACGTCTTCGTGCGCACGGACAGCGGCGAGATGGCTCCCGTAAGCCAGTTCGCCACGCTGACGAAGACCTACGGCGCTGAGGTGCTCAACCGCTTCAACCTCTACAACTCGATCGCCATCAACGGTACGAACGCCAGCGGCTATTCGACCGGCGAAGCGATCGCCGCGGTCCGTGAAACCGCCGAACAGCTCCTGCCGAAAGGCTACGGATACGAATTCGACGGCATCACGCGCGAGGAGAGCCAGACGACGAACAACACGGCGATTATCTTCGGTATCTGTATCCTGCTCATTTACCTGATCCTGAGCGCCCTTTACGAGAGCTTCTTCGTTCCGTTCGCCGTCATTCTGTCGGTTCCGTGCGGTCTGATGGGTTCGTTCCTGCTGGCCAAGGCCATGGGACTCGAGAACAACATCTATCTCCAGACGGGTATCATCATGCTGATCGGTCTGCTGTCGAAGACGGCCATCCTCATCACGGAGTACGCCGCCGACCGCCGCGCCGCAGGCATGTCGCTCACGCAGGCCGCCGTATCGGCAGCCAAGGCCCGTCTGCGTCCTATTCTGATGACGGTGCTCACCTGCGTATTCGGTATGCTGCCGCTGATGACCGCATCGGGCGTGGGCGCTCACGGCAACTCGACCCTCGGCGCCGGCGTCGTAGGCGGTATGATCGTGGGTACGCTGGCGCTGCTGTTCCTCGTGCCGACGCTGTTCATCGTCTTCCAGACCCTTCAGGAGAAGGTCAAGCCGGTGGAACTGGACCCCGATCCGCAGTGGGCCGTGCGCGCCGAACTCGAAGATGCTAAAAACGAGAAAGAGGAGAAATAACACATGAAAAAGATACTGATTATCTGCCTTGCAGCCGCCATGACGGGCTGCGGCATCTACAAGCCCTACTCCCGTCCCGAGTCGATCGAGACCGACGGACTGTACGGCACGGCCGAAACGGCGGATTCGACGACCATCGGCGACATTACGTGGCAGGAGATGTTCTCCGACCCGCAGTTGCAGGCGCTCATCGCCCAGGCGCTGGAGAACAACACCGACCTGCAGTCGGCCCAGTGGCGCGTGAAGGAGGCCGAAGCTACGCTCAAATCGGCCCGTCTGGCCTATCTGCCGTCGTTCAACTTCGCCCCGCAGGGGTCGATCAGCAGCTTCGACAACGCCAACACGACGAAAACCTATTCGATCCCCGTCACGGCCAGTTGGCAGATCGACATCTTCGGCGGTATCACCAACGCCAAGCGGAAGGCCAAGGCGCTCTACCTGCAGAGCAGGGAGTACGAACAGGCCGTCAAGACGCAGCTCATCGCCAGCGTAGCGAACCTCTACTACACGCTGCTGATGCTCGACAGCCAGTACGAAGTGACCGGCGAAACGGCCCGGAAGTGGGAGGAGACCGTCCGCACGATGCGCGCCATGAAGGATGCCGGCATGACCAACGAGGCGGGCGTAGCCCAGTACGAGGGCTCCTACTACGCGATCGAAGCCTCGCTGCACGACCTCGAATACTCGATCCGCGAAGCCGAAAACAGCCTTTGCTCCGTGCTCGGGCTGGCTCCGCAGGAGATCACGCGCGGCAGCTTGGACAACCAGCAGCTTCCGCAGGAGCTCGCCGTGGGCGTACCGGTCCAGATGCTCTCGAACCGTCCCGACGTGCGCAGCGCCGAGTATTCGCTCATGCAGTCCTTCTATGCGACCAACGCCGCCCGTTCGGCGCTCTATCCTTCGATCACGCTGAGCGGCTCGGCAGGGTGGACCAACAACGGAGGAATGGGTGTTTCCGATCCCGGCAAACTGCTTCTTTCGGCCGCAGGATCGCTGTTGCAGCCGATCTTCAACGCCGGAGCCAACCGGGCGAACCTGAAGATCGCCAAGGCCCAGCAGGAGGAGGCCAAGCTCTCGTTCCGGCAGACGCTGCTCAATGCCGGCGCCGAGGTGAACAACGCCTTGACGCAATGTCAGTCGGCCCGCGCCAAAACCGACCTGCGAGCCAAACAGATCGAAGCCCTGACGCGCGCCGTGGAGAGCACCGAACTGCTCATGGAGCACAGTTCGACTACCTACCTCGAAGTGCTGACCGCCCAGCAGTCGCTGCTCTCGGCCCAACTGTCGCAGATCACCGACCGTTTCGACGAAATCCAGGGCATCGTAAACCTCTACCAGGCCCTCGGCGGAGGTCGTGACCTTACGACGGAGGAGAAGTGATGAAACGGGGAGCGACCAAGGAGGAGATCATCCGCACGACGCAGGACCTCATCACCCGGAACGGCATCCGTGCCGTCCGGGTCGATGAGATCGCGCAAAGGCTGGGTATCTCGAAGCGCACCCTCTACGAAATGTTCGCAGACAAGAACGACCTGATAAGCGCCTGCCTCGACGATCTGGCCCGCCGGCAGCGGCAGCGCATCGCGGCCAGCCGCAGACGACGCAGCGGCAATCCGCTGCAAAGGACGCTCCGGCTCGCCAACGACTATATCGACAGCCTCTATACGGTCGATCACAGTTTTCTGGCGGACATACGTCGCAAGGTCCTCTTCGCCGAACAATACGACGAACACCGCGAGTTCTGGCGCAAGGAGTTGTCGCTCAATCTCGAGGAGTGTCGCGGGGGGGGGTTGCTCCTGTCGGAGATCGACACCGCCGCTCTGGCCGAGCAACTGATGAGCACGCTGTTCGAGCTGCGGCTGAACCGCACGACGCGCGAAGAGCTCTACCTCCTCTGCCGGACGATTCTCCGGGGCGCTGCGACGCAGCAGGGAATAGACCTCATCGACCGGAAACCGTGATCCGGATTCCGGCAGACCGGAAAAGCCGCAGGCGAATCCTGCGGCTTTTTTTATGCCCGGAAGCGAAAAAAAGCGGCCGACGGAACGATCTGTTCCGAAATTTTTTTATATTTGCACCGCAAAGCGAAGAGAAAAGCGAAACGATGACGATGCATACGGCATACGGCGAAGGGCACGGCGGATTCCGCCGTCACATGATGTACGGTATGATGCACATGCGCAGCGATTTTCGCCGGGTATAGTTCTTCGTGCATAACGTGATACGATCCGGCTTCCCAGGAGGTCGGATTTTTTTGTGAACGATTTCAAACGACAAACGCGATGAATCCGAAAAACTACCGATTCGAAACCTTGCAGGTCCATGCGGGCCTGCGACCCGACACCGAGACCGGAGCCCGGGGCGTGACGATCTGTCCCACGGCCGCCTACCGTTTCCGCAACTGCGACCACGCGGCCCGGCTGTTCGAACTGAGCGAGGCGGGCAACATCTACACCCGCCTGCAGAACCCCACGACGACGGCCTACGAAGAGCGTATCGCGGCACTCTACGGAGCCGTCGGCGCACTGGCCGTGTCGTCGGGCATGTCGGCGATTCTCCTCACGGTGCTGTCGCTGGCCCGCAGCGGCGACAATATCGTGGCCTCGCCGTACCTCTACGGCGGCACGTACAACCAGTTCCGCATCTCGCTGCGCAACCTGGGCATCGACTGCCGCATCGCGGCCAGCGAACGCGCGGAGGACTTCGAAGCGCTCGCGGACGAGCGGACCAAAGCCCTCTATGTCGAAAGCATGGGCAACCCGACCTGCGCCGTTCCCGATCTGGAGGCACTGGCCGCGCTGGCGCGGCGGATCGACGTCCCGTTCGTGGTGGACAACACGTTCGGCGCGGCGGGATACCTCTGCAACCCGTTCGAATGGGGCGCCGACATCGTCGTGGATTCGGCGACGAAGTGGATCAACGGCCACGGAACGTCCATGGGAGGCGTCATCGTGGACGGCGGAACGTACGATTGGGGCAACGGCAAGTTCCCGCAGATCGACGGCCCGTCGGAGGGCTACCACGGACTGAACCTCCGCGAAGCGTTCGGCGCGGCGGCCTTCATCGCCAAATGCCGCGTGGACGGTTTGCGCGACCTGGGATGCTGTCCCTCGCCGTTCGACTCCTACCTGATGATGATCGGGCTGGAAACCCTCTCGCTGCGCGTGCGTCACGAGGTGGAATCGACACGCAAGGTGGCCGAATACTGCCTCCACCACCCGAAGGTCAAAAGCGTCAGCTTCGTGGGATTCGAGTCGCACCCGAGTTACGGGAACGCCCGCAAATACTACCGGTTCGGTTCCTCGGCCGTCTTCACGATCGAGCTCCGGGGTACGCTCGAAAGCACCGTGCGGTTCGTCGAATCGCTGCAACTGGCGGCCAACATGACGATGATCGGAGACTCGATCACCGTCGTCACGCACCCCGCCTCGACGACCCACAAGCAGCTCGGTGCGGCCGACCTGGCGGCAGCCGGCGTGACGCCGACGCTGCTGCGCATTTCGCTCGGACTGGAGAACGCCGACGACATCATCGCCGACTTCGAGCAGGCCTTCGCTCACGTATCCGACAAATAGGGGATGGTACGCTATTTCGACTCCGGAGAACCTTTTCCGCTGGAGCGGGGCGGCGAACTGCCCGCATTGCGGATCGCTTACCACACCTACGGCGAGCCGAACGCCGCACGCGACAACGTCGTATGGGTCTGCCACGCGCTGACGGCCAATTCGGACGTGGCCGACTGGTGGCCCCACACGGTCGAGGAGGGGAGGTTTCTCGATCCTTCGCGGTGGTTCGTCGTCTGTGCCAACATCCTCGGCTCGCACTACGGCACGACAGGACCGCTGCACGAGAACCCCGCGACGGGGCGGCCGTGGTACGGGGATTTTCCCCGCCTGACCATCCGCGACATGGTCGCGGCGCACCGCCTGCTGGCCTCGGCGCTCGGCATCGGCCGCATCGCCGCCCTCGTGGGCAGTTCCGTGGGAGGCTTTCAGGCCGTGGAATGGGCCGTCGAGGAACCTGCGCGGTTCGACCGCCTCGTGCTGATCGCCACGGCGGCCAAAGCCTCGCCGTGGACGATCGCCGTGGACGAAACGCAGCGCATGGCCATCGAGGCCGACGCCACGTTCGGCCAGCTGCGCGACGACGCCGGAATGAAGGGACTGGCCGCGGCCCGCGCCATCGGATTGCTGACCTACCGCGGCAGCAGCGGCTACAACCTCACGCAACAGGACCGCGTGGAATGGCCCGCCGAACACCGCGCCTCGACCTACCAGCAGTATCAGGGCGAGAAACTCTGCCGCCGCTACAACGCCTACTCCTACTATACGATCCTCGATGCGTTCGATACCCACGACGTCGGCCGCGGCCGGGGCGGGGTGGCCGCGGCGCTCGCGCGGATCGAAGCCCGCACGCTCGTCGTGGGCATTACGACCGACATCATCTTCACCCCCGGCGAAATGCGCGAGCTGCACGGCATGATCCCCGGCAGCCGCTACCGCGAGATCGACTCTCCGTTCGGCCACGACGGCTTTCTGGTGGAGCACGAACAGCTCGACGGACTGCTCTCGCCCTTCATGGAGAACTGACGGCGGCCGGAAAGCGCATCCCGAAACACATCGGACAAAAGAGAGAGACAACAACAGAAAAAATCACAGTATATGAGCAAAATCAAAATCGGACTGTTCGGATTCGGCGTCGTCGGACAGGGCATCTACGAAGTGGTGCGCAAAGCGAAGAACGCCAACGCCGAGATCGTGAAGATCTGTGTCCGCGATCCGGAGAAACCCCGCAAGATACAGGCGGACAAGCGGCTCTTCACCACCTCGGTCGAGGAGATTCTCGACAGCCCGAACATCAACCTCGTCGTCGAAGTCATCAACGATCCCGACGCCGCCTACGACATCGTAAAACGTTCCATGCTCCGCGGCATTCCCGTCGTTTCGGGCAGCAAGACGATGCTGGCCCGCCACCTGCCCGAACTGATCGAACTGCAGAAGACGCGCCACGTCGCGCTGCTGTACGACGCCTCGTCGTGCGGCTCGATCCCCGTGATCCGCAACCTCGAGGAGTACTACGACAACGACCTGCTGCTCGAGGTCAAGGGCATTCTGAACGGTTCGTCGAACTACATCCTCTCGCGCGTGTTCGACCACGCCGAACCGTATGCCGACGCGCTGGCGCAGGCTCAGGCTCTGGGATTCGCCGAGAGCGACCCCTCGTTCGACATCGAAGGATACGACTCGCTCTTCAAGCTGGTCATCATCACGGTCCACGCCCTCGGAACCTACGTGGCTCCGGAACGAATCTTCACCTACGGCATCTCCACGATCCACGACTCGGACATCCGCTACGCCCGCGAGAAGGGGGTGAAGATCAAACTCGTGGCGCAGGTCGTCAAGGTCAGCGACGAGCACTTCACGATGTTCGTCATGCCCGAGTTCGTGACGCCCGACAAGTACATCTACAGCGTTGACGACGAATACAACGGCGTGGTGATCCGCGGCGAATGCTACGACCGGCAGTTCATGTTCGGCAAAGGTGCGGGCAGCCTCCCCACGGCCTCCTCGATCCTGAGCGACATCATGGCCCGCCTGCACGACTACCGTTACGAGTACAAGAAGATGAACTACGTGCAGAAACCCGGGTACACGACCGACATCACGCTGAAGGTTTACGTCCGCTACAAGGAGACCGACATACACAACATACTGCATTTCGACAAAATACGCGAACAGTACATCGGCGAGGAGAGCAACTACGTGATCGGCGACATCCTGCTGAGCGAACTGATGGACAAGCGCTCGCAGCTCTCGGGCAGGGACGTCTTCCTGGCGAATATCCCGATCTTCTTCCTGAACCGCGACCGCTGATTCCACGACGGGCGGGGCGGGAATCCACCGGCACACCTCCGCTGCCGGACGGCTCGTTGCAAGGGCCCGGACCGACACAAAGAAACCGGGACGCTGCCCGAAAAGCGGCGTCCCGGTTTTTCCGTAACCGAGGCACTCAGTCCTTCACGCAACGGAGCGAAAGGCCGAATTTCCGGGAAATCGTCGCCGGCAACGGTTCGGTGGTTTCCGAATAATCCAGACTATTGCACTTTTCGCTGTCGTCCGCCAGACCGACGCCCATCAGTTTTCCCATAGTCTTCGCACCGGGTCTATTGCTCTTATCATTTACAATCTGATATCCCGCACAACAGAAGAAATCCTCGGGACGGTTCTGGCTTTCGGCCAGCGCCCGCAGCTCGTCGGCATCGGGGATATGCCAACCTTCGGGACAGATTCCCCGAATACGCCCCGCACCGTCCGATGCGCCTGCGGTGGCCGTGGCATAATCGTACAGCATGCCCTGCGTGGAGATCATCGAAGCACCGCCCGCAGGTTCCCAAATTCCTGTTCCGAGCTGTGCCCCCGCCGGCTTGTGCCGCATGTTCTCCGCCATCCAGACCTTTCCGTCGATCGCCACCGTCCGGTAGTGTTCCCCCTCGTGATCCACTCCGTCCGTACCGTCGTTTCCGCCATCGGACCCGACGAGCTCTCCGCCGTCCACCCAATCGACCACATCGCCGCTGATACTCACCTCGATCTGCGGAGTGCCGCCCCCGGAGATGACGACCGACAGGTCGTAACACCTGCCTCCTTCGAGCAGGGCGTCGGAAACGGATTTGCGGCACACCGAACCGTCCTGCAACTCCACCTCGACATCCAGCGTCGTCTGCTGCGGCACGAGCACGGCCCGGTAACGGGAATCGGGCTCCGCCTCGAAAGCCTCGATCTGCACCGCCGCCGCACCCGCTTTCGCCTTCGCCGAAGGCACGGCGAGGTCCACGACGGCCTCGACGACCGAACCGCCGATCTTCACTGCGGCGACCGGCGAGGAACCGTTGTTCTCCACGACCACGGAGAGCTGCGACATGAGGTGATAGAAAACCATCGCGACGGGTGCGCTGCCCGGCCTGACCTCCCGTGCGACAGCTCCCAGCAGATCCGACGGCGTGCAGCCCTGCCGCTGGTCGGCCTCCACACTGAATGCGGAGGGAACCCCCGCCTCGGAATAGGGATAGTAGGCCGTCAGCGTCGAGGTCTCCTGCGTGCTTTCGTACCATTTCAGCCCGGAGGCCGTGAACACGCTCCCGTCGTAGGTCATCAGACGGTTCGTGACATAATCGCCCGAAGTACGCGAGATGGTCAGCCCGATCCGGTCGTCCTTGTCGAAATACAGTCCCGTCACGCGGGAAACCGTCGGCGAAATCCGGACGGAGGACGGTGCCTCCCGGTCGTCGGAGCAGCCTGCTCCCAACGCCATTCCGGCCAGCAGCACGAGTAAAGAGGTTCTCATCATAGGGTAGTTTTAAGTTATCGTACAAACAAATATAAAACTTTTTACACTATTTTACAACCTTTTTATCGTATTGCGTCGCCGTGCCCCAATGAAAAGCGGGGCGGCTCACGCCGTCCCGCTTTTCATTGCCATTGTCCGGAGCGAACCTCCGCTTATTTCTCCCTCACGCAGCGCACCTGCATTCCGTTGGCACGGGCATAGGGTACTTCGTACTCGACACTGCCGCCGGAGGTCTTCTTCTCGAACCAGAAATAGAAAGCGGGCGACTGCGCTCCCGAACCGGCGTCGGAAGTCCAATAGAGGCCCTCCCACGGCTGGGCCTCGGTCGCCGTGTTCCGCGACTGTGCCTCCGCGGGCACGGGATTGTAGATATTCAGGATCGTACCGTTGTCGTAACGGCGGCGTCCAGCGCCGACGAAGAACGAGTGCGACACGTCGTCGGTCAGCGTCCAGCCGAACTTGTCGTAATCGGCCGCCGCAGGCGTGCCCGAGATCGTCAGTCCCTCAAAGGCCTTCGACGGAGCGACCCGCCAGCCGTAGGGGCAGGGATCGTTCACCGTTTTGCTTTCGCCCCACAAGGCGCCGTCATGGCTCCAGGCCCAATCGTAATCCGAATCCGCCGTTCCCGTAATGTACTCCAGCGGATGCTGCACGGCGTAATCCGCCGTTCCGGTTTCGGCGTCCGACTCCACGGACTCCAGTTTGACCGTACCGCTCTTGGCATTGTACATCGAAGCGGACGATCCGTTGTCGGCCCGGTAGGTACTCGGTCCGATGAAGGGATCCTTACGCCCCCACTGATAGTAAAGCCCGTAAGAGGCGAGTATCTCATCGGTCGTCTCATTGCCGTTGGCCAGCGCGCCGAGGTTGCGGTTCATCATCGTATAGCCGTTGAAAACGACCGATCCGCCCTCGGCATCGGGGTCGTAGTCCGCAGCCCACACATGCCAGCTCCAGATCAGCGTCCCGTCCGCATCGTATGCGCCGATGAGTGCATTGCCCTCGTCGATCCTGTCGTCCTCGTCCTCGTCGGCCCCCACGTAGAAGGAGACCTTTCCGTCGTCCAGCGACAGGTACTGGATCAGATTCGTCTTCGACTGCCAGACGATATCGACCGAAGCCGTAGCGAGCGCGCTCTGTCCGTCACCCTTGTGCATGGCGTCGAACGTGTAGTTGCACTCCCTGCCATTGACCAGATAGCTGTTCGCCGGACGGTCGCTCATGTCCACCGTCTTCGAAACGCTGACGAAGAGCGTCGCCGTGACGCGCTTCCCCCCGAAAGAGATTCCCGCGAGGGTCAGCGTTCCCGACCGTTCCGCCTTCTCCTCTTCCTCGGTTCCTTCGTCCGCCCTGGCATCGTCTTCGAAGACGGTGGGAGCGGTGATCCGGACGCTCATCGCGCCCTCGTCCAACACGATGGCATCGTCCCAGCCCACGGGTTTGGACGAGATGGAGTAGCTCTTGATATCGGTCGAGGAGAATCCGACCGTCGCCGTCCCGCCCGGCTGCAGGAACACCGCGGGGCGGTCGAACGCCAGTTTGCCCGCATCCTTGTCCTTGCTGCACGACACCGCGGTTGCCGCCGCCAGCAGCACGAGCGCGACAAAGGCTGTAAATCTTTTCATACCGTTCAGTTTCAAAAATCTTTGCAAAGATACCAAAAAGCGCAACAATTCCTACTCCGGGTTCCAAATATTTCCGGCTTGGGAACAATTATTGCCGCTCTTTTTCCAACGAATTTTAAAGCGATATAGTATGTCGAAAACGAAAATCGAGACGGGGAGCTCGCCCGCCGAAGAACGATTCGGTATCACCGTGACCGAACGGGGGCCCCTTCTGATCTACGGCCGCCCGCCGCTGGCCGAACAGTTCATCATGCCCGACGATGCCGGCGAAAGCTGGTATTTCCAAGAAGGGCGCCGCTTCCCGACCGAGGCGGAACCCACGGCGCTGTGCCGCTGCGGAGCCTCGAAGCGCAAACCCTATTGCGACGGCACGCACGAACGCACGGAGTGGGATCCGGAACCGACCTCCCGCGACGAGGCGGAGCTGATCGAGGGAGGGTCGCTCACGATGACCGACAACGCCCGCTACTGCGTCTTCGCACGCTTCTGCCATCCCTGCGGCGATGCTTGGACGCTCACCGAACGCTCCGACGCCCCCGAAGCCCGACAGATGGCCATCCGCGAGGCCTCGATGTGCCCGAGCGGCCGTCTCATGGCCTGGGACCGGACAACGGGCAAGCCCTTCGAGTTCCGCTTCGCCCCCAGCCTCGGACTGATCGAGGACCCTGCCATCGGCTCCAGCGGCGGCCTCTGGGTGCGCGGCGGCATTCCGGTACGGCGCGAAGACGGGCGCACCTACGAAATCCGCAACCGCACGGTGCTCTGCCGCTGCGGGAAGTCGGCCAACAAACCCTATTGCGACGGCACGCACGCAGCGGTCAAATGGCGCGACGGCCTCGCGGGCGAACCGGTCGGGGAGCGGTTGCCCGAAGAGGTCTGCTGACGCTGCGGAACCGGGTGTCCGCAGCCGCCGTACGCAGCCCGGACACGACCGCTCCGGAAAAAGGGATTCGCCCCTGCTGCACTGTTTGCGGCAGGGGCGAATCCGTCCGAACCGTCCGGCGGCGGGAACATCCCGCCCGCGCGGCGCGCCGTCACTTCCCGGCCCGATCGAAATAGCTTCGGAAGAAGAGCAGTTGATGGGGCAGCGAGGAGCCCCAATATTCGCCCGTGTGGGCCCCGGGACGCGTGAGGAAGTCGTGACCGACACCCTGCCGGAGCAGCTTTTCGTGCAACGCCACGTTCACGCCGTAGAAAAAGTCGTCATACCCGCAATCCACGAAAATCGCCAGTTCGCCGTCCCGGAGCGAATCGACCGCATTGATGACCGTATGGGCGTCCCAGCGGGCCTGATTCTCCCGCTCCTCGCCCAGTTGCGCCTTCATTTCCCACGAATCGGGGAAGGGCCGGATATCCACGCCGCCCGACACCGAGCCGACCGCTCCGAAGCGGTCCTTGTGGCGCACGGCCGTCCACAATGCGCCGTGGCCGCCCATGCTCAGTCCCGCAACGGCACGCCCCTCGCGCGAAGGCAGGGTCGGGTAGTGCGCATCGACCCAGTCGGGCAGCTCCTGCGAAACGAAGGTCTCGAACTGCGACGAAGGGTTGATCGGACTGTCCCAGTACCAACTGTTCTCGCCGTCGGGGCAGACGAAGATCACGCCGAACTGCTCGGCCAGCGGCCGCAGGTCGGTGATCCGCTGCCAGGCCAGCTCGTCGCCGCTGTAACCGTGCAGCAGATAGACAACAGGCAGGCGCCGTACAGCCGCCTCGTCGGGCGTCACGACGACGGTGGGGATTTCACGCTGCATCTTCGGGCTGAAGACTTTGAGCGTGTCGATACCGGCCGCGGAGACCGCAGCCGAAGCGCAAAGGCACAAAAGGGTAAAAAGGTATCTCTTCATAACAACCATGATATTTTTCGGTCCATGCTTCGGCGAACGGCCTTCCGGATCGTCCGCCCCGGGAGGAATCCGACACGGTCCCGCCGCACCGGAAACGGCTGCCGGAAACCCGGCGGCACGCAGCGCATCCGCCACAAAAAGCGGGGCGCACCGCAGTACGCCCCGACCCCGTTATTTCTTCTCCGGCCGGGCGATGGTCTCGCGCATCGACGTGTCGGCCATGATATTTTTCATCTTGTAGTAATCCATGATGCCCAGGTTTCCGCTGCGGAACGCCTCGGCCATGGCCAGCGGGACCTCCGCCTCGGCCAGAATCACCTTGGCCCGGGCATCCTGCGCCTTGGCCTTGTTCTCCTGTTCGAGCGCCACGGCCATCGCACGCCGCTCCTCGGCCTTGGCCTGGGCGATGTTCTTGTCGGCCTGCGCCTGGTCCATCTGCAACTGCGCGCCGATGTTCTTGCCCACGTCTATATCGGCGATGTCGATCGAAAGGATCTCGAAAGCCGTCCCCGCATCGAGTCCCTTTTCGAGCACCACGCGCGAAATCGAATCGGGGTTCTCCAGCACGATCTTGTGCGACATGGCCGAACCGATCGACGAGACGATGCCTTCGCCCACGCGCGCCAGCACGGTCTCCTCGCCGGCACCGCCCACAAGCTGCTTGATATTGGCGCGCACCGTGACGCGGGCCTTGGCGATGAGCTGGATGCCGTCCTTGGCCACGGCGGCCACGGGAGGCGTGTTGATGACCTTCGGATTCACCGACATCTGCACGGCCTCGAACACGTCGCGGCCCGCCAGGTCGATGGCCGTCGCCATCTTGAAGTCGAGCATGATATTGGCCTTCTGGGCCGACACGAGGGCGTGCACCACGTTCGTCACGTTGCCGCCGGCCAGATAGTGCGCCTCCAGCTCGTTGGGGTTGAGCTCCAGCCCGGCCTTCGTGCTCTCGATCATCGACGAAACGATCGTCGAGGGCGGCACTTTGCGCCACCGCATCAGGATCAACTGCAACAGACTGATCCGCACGCCCGACACCAGCGCCGAAAACCACAGTCCCACCGGAATGAAATAGAAGACGAGCCATAGCGCGAGCAGGCTCACGAAGACGATCACGACGATCATTCCCATCTGAAAATCCATAAATGATAGAAGGTTATTGTTTGACGATTTTTACGACGACGCTGAAATTCTCGAATCCCACGACCTCGACCTCGCGCTGCGGATCGACATAGCCGACGGCCGACTTGGCCTCGTAGGCGCGGCCGCCGATCTCGACGCGGCCCATCGGCGAGAGGCGCGAAAGGGTCGTGCCCCGGTCGCCGATATGCAGCTCCTCGGCCGGAGAGACGGGCGTGCTCGACGAACGGATCTGCTGACGCAGGGAGAACCGCTGCCAGGTCTTGGCCCGCAGCGATACGACCGTCACCAGAAGCGACAGCAGGAGCACGGCGACGATCGCCGCGGCTCCGCCGCCCGTTCCGAAATCCCGGAACGCCAGCCAGACCGCGCAGCCGTCGCACAGCAGCGCCAGCGCCGCACCGACCGTGACGCCGGGCAGCAGGACCAGCTCGGCCACCAGAAACAGCAGCCCGAAGAAGATCAGCAGTATGATATAAAAGAGTTCCATCGTATTCGGATCGGTTATAAAGGTAAGGAATTTTTTCCGATTATTCCGCGACTTCCGCCACTTTTATTTCCAGCGCGGCGTCCGCCTGCCGCAACGCTTCGGCCAGCCGCTCGGCCACGGCGCGGTCTTCGAACGTCCCGACGACGAACAACTGCTGTCCGACGCGCGAGAGCTCGCGTCCCTCGGCCGTCCCGGCGATGACCTGTTTCACGGCTTCGGACAGCGCGTCCGTTCCCGTGATCTCGACCCGGTAAACCGCGGCCCCGGCTTCGGGCTCGCGCGACAGATTGCGGTACTCCCCGTCGGTCCACACGACCACCTCGGGGCGCACGAACCCGTGCCTGCGGAGCACGCCCTGCACCGAATCGGCCTCCTCGCGCGTAGCGAAGCCGCCCGTGTAATAGCACCACTTGCCCTCGTCGTTTACCAGATAGGAGAGCGGGTAGGCTCCCCGGAATGTCGCCACGGCACGCTTGGTGTTGAACGTTCCCAGCAGGATACGGTAGATCGTACCGCGCTCGTAAACCCGGCACTCGGGAATGGGATTCTTGTAACTGTATTTCGGCGTCTTGGTGAAGGTCACGCTGTCGAAATCGAGGAAGTAGCGTTCGGCGACCTCCACCTTCGGCAGCCGGAAGTCGATCGCCCCGAGCTGCCCGGCCACGCCGCGCAGCGAATCGGACGCCGCCTCCAGCCCCAGCACGTCGGCCACCGAGCGTTCGTAATCCACCAGGACGCGCTTGCGCAGGAAGTAGTCGGCCACGGCATCCGACGCCGTTTCCCCGCGCACGGCGGCCAGCTGCCGCATTGCCTTCGACAACGCCTCCTCCTCCCGGACGAGCGCCTGTTCCTGCCCCAGCCTGTCGAGCAGATAACCGTAGGCGTAGTTCTTGTTGTCGAAAATGTAGTTCCATACCCCGGAGAGCGAATCGGCCAAAATCCGGTTCACCCCCTGCAACGCCTCGTAACGGTCGAAAACCTCCTGCGCCTCGGCCTCGGTGCCGACCGCCGCATAGGTCTCGGCCAGTTGTTTCAGAGTGTCGTAATTGGCGAAATAACGGTTCACGTAATCCACGGCGACCATCTCCATGTCCTGCGCCCGGCGCAACGCCGCATAGTCCGCCGCCGGGAGCTGTTCGCCGAACCAGGGATTGCAGACGAGGTTGCGCACCTTGAGCGAATCGGGAATCGCCGCCGAGGTGCGGTGCGCCGCGCCGCCCGCACCTCCTGCGTCGAGATTGGAAAGCACCCACTCCTGCTCGATGGTGTTGATGCGGTCGATCAGCCGTCCCTTGGCGTTCCGGATCTCGAAAATCCGGTTCTCGAGCGCCAGAATCTCCTGCGAGTACTGCTGTCTCCGCTCGGGGTCCTCGCGCAGCAGCGTGCGCGTGCGTTCGACCACCCGCACGACGGAATCTTCGCGCGCCTGCAACAGCGCGTCCTCGCGCAGCAGAGACATGTACTCCCCGTTCTTCTCGAGCCCCGCGATGCGGGCCTTCACGTCGAGCTGCTGCGCCCCGAGGCTTCCCGCCGCGAAGAGCGCGCACAGCAATATGTACATTCTTAGGCACTTGGCTTTCATCATCTCCACCATTTTAGAAAAAACAACTGAATCAGGCCGAAAATCTCCAGACGGCCCAACAGCATCAGAAAAGCGTTGAAAAATTTGACGGCGGCCGGAATGCCGGCGTAATTGCCCAGCGAGTAAACCTCGCCGAAACCGGGTCCCACATTGCCCAGGCAGGCCACTGTTCCCGAGAATCCGGTCAGCAGGTCCACGCCGCACAACGCGCTGAACACCGTCCCCGACAGGATGGCCAGCATGTAGGTCACGATGAAAATCATCACGCCGTGGATCACCCCGTCCTCCTGAAGCATGCCGTCGAGCTTGATGCGGATCACGGCGTTGGGATGCTGCTGACGCTGTAGTTGCGTGCGGATCATCTTTCCGGCCAGCACGAGCCGGTTTACCTTCATGCCGCCGGTGGTCGATCCGGCGCAGGCGCAGACGATCGAGCCGAACATGAGCAGGATCACGGCGAACGGCGGCCAGACGTTCGAATCGGCCGAGGCGAAACCCGTCGTGGTCATCAGCGAAAAGAACTGGAAGGCCGCATGACGGAACGAGGAGGTCAGCGTAGGGTAGATATCCGCGGCGTAGAGACTCACGGCGATCAGCACGCTGCATCCGAGCAGAATGCCCACGTACCAGCGTGTCACCTCCGAACGGAAAAGATTGTTGCGTTTGCCGGTGACCGTCGCGTAGATCAGGCCGAAGTGCATACCGGCAATGCCCATCGTCAGGATGAGCACCGTCTCGATCAGCGGGCTGTCGAAATAGGCCACGCTGGCGTTCTTGGTCGAGAATCCGCTCGTGGCGCAGGCCGACATGGCGTGACACAGGGCGTCGAACCAGTTCATGCCCGAGAGTTTGAGCATCACGGTCGAGATCGCCGTCAGCCCCACATAGACCACCAGCAGCACATGGACGATCATCTGCGCCCGGTAACGGTAGTTGTCGCGCGCCAGCGACGACATCTCCACGTTCGAAAGGGTCATCTTGCTGCGGCCCATCGTCGGCAGCACCACCAGCGCGAACATCACCACGCCCATACCGCCGATCCACGTCGTAGAGAAGCGCCAGAACTGCAACCCGCGCGGCAGCGCCTCCACATCGGTAAGCACCGACGCCCCGGTGGTCGTGAATCCCGAGACGCTCTCGAACCACGCGTTCACCAGGCTGAACTCGCCGCCCCAGATCAGGTAGGGGAACATCCCCACCACGCAGGCCACGAGCCACGCCCCCACGACGATGCAGAACCCCTCCTTGTTGGATATCTGGTCGCGCTTGCCGACGAAGATCAGCGGAAAAGCCCCCAGCAGGATCGTCAGCAGCGCCGAGAGCAGCAGGGGATAGAACGACGAGTCCATGCCGCTGACACAGGAGATGCCCGCCGAGAGCAGCATGAACGCCGCGATGAAGAGCAGCACGATTCCGACATACCGAAAAACCACGTCTATCCGCATCCCGATCCCCCTATTTGGCTTGTTTCGTCAGATTGATCAGCGCCTCGATCTTCTCCCGCAGCGAAAGCATCTCGTCCTTGAACTCGCCTTTCACCGCAAAGGGCATCCTGAAGGAGAGGTAGTCGTCCAGCCCCTTGTCCATCCGTTCGACCGGCCGGACACAGTAGACCAAAATGAAATAGTAGAGCATCAGCACGATGGCGATCATCACCGCAAGCGATATGAGCACCGGCGTCACGGCCCGGTAAGCGTTCGTCTTCATCTGCTCGGCGCGCGGAGCCAGCGAACTCTGCGTCGAGGTCATGTAATAGTTGATGGCCGAAACCAGCCGGTCGTAGTAAGCCCCGTATTCGGTCCGGTACCACCTTGCACCGAGCGAATCGGCCCCGCGGACGGCCAGCGAATCGGTCCTCCGTGCCGCATCGGAAGCCAGGAACCTGTCCGTAAGCAGGCGCAGCCCGGTCGTGGCGAAGGCCAGCGAATCGAGCGCCGACCGGTCCGCAGCCTCCTTCTGCGCCGCGAGCAGCACCTCTTCGAGCCGTTCCAGTCCGGCACGGCACAGGCTGTCGTACGACCGGTCGCCGAACACGGCGCGGCGGGCCATCGCCCCGCTCTGCCCGTGCACGGCGTCGAGCATCTCCCGCGCCAGACGGATGCTGCGCTGGTTGGCGCCGAGAATCTCGTCCGTATCGCGGCTCAGACGGCTCAGTTCGAGGAACGACACCATGCCCGAAAAGAAGAGCAGGCAGACGATACTCAGAAATCCGGCCGTCACCCGTTTGCGCATACCCGTCATACTTTAGCTTTATCCGATTTACGTTTTCGCAAATATAGTGAATTAATCCAGAATTTCACCCCTCAGGTCGCAAGATTCGTCCATCTTCCCGAGCCGCACGCGGCAGATCGTATTGATCCGCGACCGGTCGTAGGGAGCCTTCACCCGGCGGTAGTTGCCCGTGTAGCCGAACATCATGCCACCGCGCATCGTGCTTTCGAACAGCACCGTGTCCTCCGTGCCTTCGGCCCGTGCGCAGAAGGCGCCGTGCAGCCGGGCGCACAGCGCCTCCAACTCCCCGACACGGCGCGTGGCGACCGACGCCTGCACCTTGCCGGGCAGACCGACCGCCGGTGTCCCGGGGCGTTCCGAGAAGGGAAAGATATGCAGGTAGGCCGGTTCGAGCCCTTCGAGCAGTTCGTACGTGGCACGGAAATCGGCCTCCGTCTCGCCCGGAAACCCCACGATCACGTCGATCCCGATGAAGGCATCGGGCATCGCCCGCCGCACGGCCGCGATGCGTTCGGCGAAGCGCGCAGCCGTATAGCGGCGGCGCATCAGGTGCAGAATGCGGTCGGAACCGCTCTGGAGCGGAATGTGGAAGTGGTGCATGAAGCGGGGCGACGAGGCGCAGAAGGCGATGATCTCGTCGGTGAGCAGGTTCGGCTCGATCGACGAGATGCGGTAACGTTCGATTCCTTCCACGGCGTCGAGCGCCCGCAGCAGGTCGATGAACCGCTCGCCCGTCGTGCGGCCGAAATCCCCCGTGTTGATTCCCGTGAGGACGATCTCCTTCTGTCCGGCCGCGGCGATCTGGCGCGCCTCGCGCACCAGATCGGCCACGGGCATGTTGCGGCTCGACCCGCGGGCGTAGTGGATCGTGCAGTAGGAACAGCAGTAGTCGCAGCCGTCCTGCACCTTGAGGAAGGCGCGCGTGCGGTCGCCGCTCGAAAAGGCGGCGAAGAACGACGTGAGCTGCTCCGTGTCGCAACTGTAAATCCGCGCCCGGCCCTTTCCGGACAGCTCGGCCACACGTTTGAACAGATCGCATTTGTCGTTGTTGCCCAGCACGATGTCCACGCCTTCGATCGCGGCGATCTCCTGCGGTCTGAGCTGCGCGTAGCAGCCCGTCACGGCAATGATCGCCTGCGGATTGCGGCGGTGGAGCCTGCGGATCAGATTGCGGCATTTCTTGTCGGCGTGCTCCGTCACGGAGCAGCTGTTGATGACGCATATATCGGCCTCGGCCGAAGGGGCCACACGCACGAAGCCGCCGCGCTCGAACTCCCGGGCCAGAGTGGAGGTCTCCGAGAAGTTGAGCTTGCAGCCGAGCGTATGGAAACTGACTCTTCCGGATTGCATACGATAGCTGTTTTTCCCGGCACGAAAATACGAATTATGTCCGAAAGGAGGCCTCATTTCGGAGAAAAAAGCGTAAATTTGCGCGCAATCGGGAAGAGGGAACATGGAATTTTTCAGCGATCTGATCCACTACGGCTACCTGCTCAACGCCCTGACGGCATGCGTGCTTTCGGGCATCGCGTGCGGCATCGTCGGCACGTACGTCGTATGCCGCCGCATGGTCTTCCTCGCCGGCGGCATCACGCACGCCTCGTTCGGCGGGCTGGGCATCGCCTTCTGGCTCGGGGCCGACCCCATCGGCGGGGCGCTCCTGTTCGCCGTGCTCTCGGCGCTGGGCATCGAGTGGGCCGGCAGCCGCGGACGCATCCGCGAGGATTCGGCCATCGGCATCATCTGGTCGGTGGGCATGGCCGTCGGCGCGCTGTTCATGAGCCTGCGTCCGGGCTACACGTCGGGCGATCTGGCGGCCTATCTGTTCGGCAGCATCGTGACCGTCACGCGCGGCGACGTGCTGGCGCTGGCGTGGCTCACGCTCCTCATCCTGCTCGGCGCGCTGCTCTGGCTGCGCCCCGTCATGTACGTCGCCTTCGACCGCGAATTCGCCCGCAGCCGGGGCATTCCGACCCGGACGATCTCGTACCTCATGGCGGCGCTCGCGGCCGCCACGATCGTCCTCTCGATCCGCATCATGGGCATCGTGCTGCTCATCTCGCTGCTGACGATTCCCGTCGCGATCGTCAATGCCTTTTCGCGGTCGTACCGGACCATCGCCCTCGCGGCGCCGGCCGTGGCCGTGGCGGGCAACGTCGCGGGGCTCGTCGTCAGCTACAATTTCGAAGTTCCGCCCGGCGCGGCCATAATATTTACCCTCACGCTTACGCTTATTATGGCAAAACTATTAACTTTGCGCAGGAAAAAACCGCGACCCGCCGCATGAAAACCATTCACAAGCTCGTCCTGAAGGCATATCTCGGGCCTATGGTGCTCACGTTCTTCATCGTCATGTTCGTGCTGATGATGAACATCGTGTGGCGCTATATCGACGAGCTGGTGGGCAAGGGACTGAGCGCGGGCATCATCATCGAGCTGATGACTTATTTCATGGCCAACATGATCCCGATGGGACTGCCGCTCTCGATGCTGCTCGCAGCCATCATGACGATGGGCAACCTGGGCGAGAACTACGAGCTGCTGGCGATGAAATCGGCGGGCATGTCGCTCGTGAAGATCACCAAGCCGCTCATCATTCTGGTCAGCATCGTCTCGGTGGGCAGTTTCTTCATCGGCAACGACCTCGTTCCGAGCGCCAACAAGAAACTCTACAGCACGCTCTACGACATCCGCCAGCAGAAGCAGGCGCTGGAGTTCCAGGACGGGCTGTTCTTCAACGGCATCGACAACATGTCGATCCGCGTCAGCCACCAGGAACCCGACACGCACCTGCTGCACAACGTGCTAATATACGACAACCGCGCGGCCAACAACAACATGAACACCATTCTGGCCGACTCGGGCTATATCCGCCTGTCGGACGACAAGCGGTTCCTGCTGGTGACGCTCTTCCACGGCGAGACCTACGAGCAGACCCGCAATTCGCAATGGTTCACCAAGAGCGCGCTGCGCCACCACATCTTCGACCTGCAGAAGCAGGTCATTCCGATGGAGGGCTTCGCCATGGAGCGCACCGACGCCGACCTGTTCAACAACAGCAGCACCAAGGACATCAGCGACCTGTCGCACGACATCGACTCGCTCGAGGTGAAGGTCAATGCCGCGACGACCACCTCCTACGAACCGCTGCTCAAAGAGCAGATCTTCGTGCGCGACAACTCCGTGCTGCCGCAGCCCGACAGCCTGCGCGTGGACAAAAGCGGCTACCGCGATCTCGCGGCCGCCGATTCCGTCGCCCGGCTGCCGATGCGCGAGAAGGACAAGGTGTGGAACCTCGCGCGGACGCTGGCCAAAAGTTCGCGCAACACCTTCTCGTCGTTCGACGAATCGACGGCAAAGGAGGCGCTCAACCAGCTCTACCGCTCGAAGGTCGAATGGCACAAGAAGCTCTCCCTGCCGGTGTCGATCCTCATTTTCTTCCTGATCGGCGCCCCGTTGGGAGCCATCATCCGCCGCGGCGGTCTGGGACTTCCCGTGGTGGTCTCGGTCATCTTCTTCGTGATCTACTACATCATCAGCCTCACGGGCGAGAAGCTGGCCAAGGAAGGCAATTGGGAGGCCATCTACGGCGTCTGGCTCTCGACCTTCATTCTGACGCCGATCGCCGTTTACCTCACATGGAAGGCCACGAACGATTCGGCGCTGCTCGACACCGACTGGTACGCCGGACGGATCAAGGCCCTGCGGGATCGGATCGCCCCGGCGGCGGCCCGGCTGACCGACAAATTGAAATTCAGAATCAGAAATAGACATGGCAAAGCAAACGACGCTCAATAGCGTAGAGGAGGTCATCGAGGACTTCCGGAACGGAAAGATCGTCATCGTCGTCGATGACGAGGACCGCGAGAACGAAGGCGACTTCATCGTCGCCGCCGAAAAGATCACGCCCGAGATCGTGAACTTCATGCTCAAGGAGGGCCGCGGCGTGTTGTGCGCCCCGCTGTCGGAAGAGCGCTGCGCGCAGCTCGAGCTGAACATGATGGAGGAGAACAACACCTCGCTGCTCGGCACGCCCTTCACGGTGACGGCGGACCTGCTGGGCCACGGCTGCACGACGGGCGTCTCGATCCACGACCGCGCCGCCACGATCCGCGCGCTGGCCGATCCCGCGACCAGGCCTTCCGACCTGGGGCGCCCGGGACACATCAACCCCCTGCGCGCCCGGCAGAAGGGCGTGCTGCGCCGCCCGGGCCATACCGAAGCGGCCGTGGACCTGGCCAGGCTGGCCGGGTTGCAGCCCGCCGGCGCGCTGATCGAGATCATGAACGAGGACGGCACGATGGCCCGCCTCCCGCAGTTGCAGGAGATCGCCCGAAAGTTCGACCTGAAGATCATCTCGATCGCCTCGCTGATCGCCTACCGGCTGCGCGAGGAGTCGATCGTCGAACGGGGCGTGACGGTTCCCCTGCCTACGGAGTGGGGCGACTTCCGCATCACGCCGTTCCGCCAGAAGTCGAACGGCGTGGAACACGTCGCGCTCACCAAAGGCGAATGGAGCGAAGAGGAGCCGGTGCTCATCCGCGTGCATTCGTCGTGCGCCACGGGCGACATTTTCGGCTCGTACCGCTGCGACTGCGGCGAGCAGCTCCACCGCGCGATGCAGATGATCCAGCGGGAAGGCAAGGGCGCCATCGTCTATCTCAATCAGGAGGGGCGCGGCATCGGACTCTGCAACAAGATCCACGCCTACAAGCTGCAGGACGAAGGACTCGACACCGTGGACGCCAACCTCCGGCTGGGCTTCAAGGCCGACGAACGCGACTACGGCGTGGGCGCGAGCATCATCCGCGAGCTGGGTATCCGCCACATGCGGCTGATGACCAACAACCCGCTCAAACGCGCCGGGCTGGAGGGCTACGGGCTGAAGATCGACGAGATCGTGCCCATCGTCATCGCGCCGAACAAGTACAACGAACATTACCTGGAGACCAAGCAGGAGCGTATGCATCATACGCTGGGACTGGAGAAGAAATAGCGCACGACCGGCCCGCGAAAGCGCGGCATCCGCCGCGGACGCCCGGACCGGCGCGACAAAAACGAAACCGCATCATGGACGCAAGGCAACTCCGCATCGTATTCATGGGCACGCCCGAATTCGCCGTGCCGTCGCTCCGCGCGCTGGTCGCCGGGGGCTACAACGTCGTGGGCGTCGTCACCGCCCCCGACAAACCCGCCGGACGCGGGAGGCAACTCCGCGAAAGCGACGTGAAGACCGCCGCCCGGGAGCTGGGGCTTCCGGTCCTGCAGCCCGAAAGGCTGAAGGCCCCGGAGTTCGTCGGGGCGCTGCGAGCGCTGCGGCCCGACCTGGGTATCGTCATCGCGTTCCGCATGCTGCCCGAGGTCGTGTGGGCCATGCCGCGACTGGGAACCTTCAACCTCCACGCCTCGCTGCTGCCTCAGTACAGGGGCGCCGCGCCGATCAACTGGGCGATCATCAACGGCGAGCGGGAGACGGGCGTGACGACCTTCCTGCTGAACCACGAGATCGACAAGGGAGCCATCCTCGCGCAGGCGCGCCTGCCGATCCTTCCGCAGGACAACGCCGGCACGCTCTACGAAAAGCTGATGACCGCCGGCGTCGCACTCGTCACGCGGACCGTGGAGCGCATCGCCGCGGGCGACATCGCCCCCGTCGAACAGCAATACGCCGACGAGGCGACGCTCCGCCCCGCGCCCAAGATCTTCAAGGAGGACTGCCGGATCGACTGGACGCTGCCGGGACGGAGGATCGTCGATTTCATCCGAGGGCTGGCGCCCTATCCGGCGGCCTGGAGCGACCTGATCCGCGAAGAGGGGGACCGGAAAGACGGCACGGCTCCCGGAGGAGAGAGCGGCGGGGCGGCCGGCGACGGACCGTCGGTCAAAATCTTCTCCGCGGCATTCGAAGCCGCCGCGCACGGACTGCGGCCGGGCACGGTCGCAAGCGACGGCCGCACCGAAATCCGCATCGCCTGCGCCGACGGCTGGATCATTCCCGGAGAGTTGCAGCTCGCGGGCAAGAAGCGGCTCCCGGTGCGCGAACTGCTGCTCGGCTGGCGCGACGCAAACCAATACCGCTTCGGACGATAGTCCGTCCGCATACAGGAGCACGCCCCGATACGCAATTCACCCCTGCCGCTGCGTACGGCAGGGGTGAATCCGTTCCGGGAACGACCTCACGCACCGACAGGCACGCCCTTGCCGATCTTCCGTTCGACCTCCTCCTTCGGCAACGGCTTCGTGCAGAAAAACCAGTCGCAGCACGTCACCCCCTCGGGCTGCTTCTCGCCGTCGTCGCCCTTCATCGGCACGATCACGTCGTCGCCCGGCCGCCAGTCGGCCGGCAGCGCGATCCGGAAGGCGTCGATGGTCTGCAATCCGATCAGCACCCGCTCGATCTCGTCGAAATTGCGCCCCAGCGCCAGCGGATAGCAGATCATGGCCCGCAGCACGCCCGTCGGGTCGATGAAAAAGACCGCCCGCACAGCCGCCGTCTCGCTCTCTCCTGGCTGAATCATGCCGTAGAGCGACGCGACCTTCATCCCCACATCGTCGATGATCGGGAATTCGACCCGCACGCCCCTCATCCCGCGGTATTCGATCCGGTCGCGGATCGTCCGCAGCCAGGCGATATGGCTGTTGCGGCTGTCCACCGAAAGCCCCACCAGCTCGCAGTTCAACGCCCGGAACCGCTCCGTGCGGGCCCCGAACGTAAGCACCTCGGTCGTGCAGATCGGCGTGAAATCGGCCGGATGGCTGAACAGAATCACCCATTTGCCCTTGTAATCGCCCGGGAAGCGGATCCTCCCCCGGGTCGTCATCGCCTCGAAAGCCGGGACGGGTTCCCCCAGCCGCGGCATCGTCCGTCGTTGTTCGTCCATAGTCTCTGAAATTTGAAATCCGTCCGACATTCCGCAAATTCGATACCCGAATGCCGCTTTCGAGGAAAAAATCCGTACCTTTGCGGCGTTTCCGAAAAAAACGCATTATGATCCGCACCCCGTTCGTCCGAACCGGTATCCCCGGCGGCAGTTCCCCGCTATTCCGGCCTGCGATCTACCTGCTGCTGACGCTGGCCTTCTATGCCGCGCTGTCGGCCGCGGACCGCATCTGGGAAATCCCGCATCCGCACCTGTTCGTCATCCGGCTCCGGCGATTCACCGACGCCATGCTGCTGGCGCTGCCCGTCTGGTTCCTGCACAAAAAACGGTGGGTGCTGCTCTGGATCGCGCTGGCCGACCTTTACCTGCTCTCGAACGTCTGGTACTACCGGAACTACGGCAACGTCATGCCGCTGCCCTCGTACCTGATGGTGCGCAACCTCGACGGCCTCGGTCCGAGCATCCGCAGCTCGATCCGGCTCCGGGACCTTTGGATCGTGCTTCCCTCGGTCTGCTTCGCCGTCTGCTATCCGTTCCTGAGCCGATACGATTCCAAAGGGGGGGGGAAGCGGTTCCGCATCGTGTGGTGCGCGGGCTGCCTGCTGTTCATCGCCGCCGTCGTCGCGCTGCCGTACCGCCACGACCGCAACAGTTTCAGCCATCCCTGGCCCTGTTTCCGGAACGAGCTCATGGTAGGCTACCGCGAATTCGGACTGATAAATTACTGGATCTACGAAATCGGCTGCTTGCAGGGCTGCTCGGATGAAGAAAAACAGTACGCCGCACAGTTCGTCGAAGCCTCCGAACGGAGGGCCTTCCGCGATCCGCTGACGCCGGAGCACCGGAAAAACCTCATCGTGGTACTCATGGAATCGCTCTCCAGTTGGCCCATAGGACTCACGGTCGAAGGGACCGAAGTGACTCCCTTTCTCGATTCGCTGGCCCGGGACACGAGCGTAATCTGCTTTCCGCACGTATTGCCGCAGGTGAAGGACGGCCGTTCGTCCGACGCCCAGTTGCTGCTCAATACCGGACTGCTGCCGATCGAAACCGGAGCCGCCGCCAGCCTCTACGGCAGCACGAACACCTATCCGTCGCTCCCGAAAGCGCTGGCCCGGAAGGGGTATGCCTCCGCCTCGTTCATCTGCGACTCCCGGTCCTACTGGAATCAAGAGGCCACGACGAAGAGTTACGGATTCGGCGCCCTGCACGAGAAGCTGGGCGAAGGCGGCCCCTCGGTCCGGGCCGACGAAAACCTGTACCGCCGCACCCTTCCGATCCTGCGGGAGCTGCCACAGCCGTTTTACGCCCAGTTGGTCACCATGTCGGGCCACGATGCCGTGAAAAGCGAGCTCGAAAGCCCGCTCAACGAAGCCTGCATCACGGACGAGCAGGCGAAATACTACCTGGTCGTCACGCAATACGCAGACCGTTGCCTCGCGGGGTTCATCGACTCGCTCAAACGGTGCGGGCTCTACGAGCGGAGCATCGTCGTCATCACGGGCGACCACGACTCGATCACCCGCAACCGCTACGAGGGACGCGAACGGTGCGAACTGAGCGACCGGTTCGTCCCGCTGTTCATTCTCAACGCCCCGCTGAAGGCCGTCGGCACGGATGCCGCGATCGCGCAATGCGACATCTATCCGAGCCTGCTGGACATGATGAACGCCGGGGATTACATCTTTCACGGACTGGGCGAAAGCGTCTTCCGCCGCCGGATCGACTGCGCGTCGGACCATTCGAGCGGCTGGGTCGGCGACAACACGGACGACTCGGTGCGGCAGTACCGCAAAGCGCTGTGGCGCGTCTCGGACATCCTGATCCGGTCGGATTATTTCAAATCCCGGACAGACGACTGAAACGGCTCATCTTCCGGACATAAAAGGACACTATAAAAATTCATTTGGAAAATATTCGTATATTTGTTCTATCATAACTAAAAAACAACGCCTATGAATAAATAGATCGTTTACCTGAAACACACGCGTACCGCCACCGCACAGCGAAGCACAGGTACATACATATAAAAAGCGTTAGCTTTATTGCTTGCTATTGAAACTTCGACAATTTCACAGCTGACAAGAGTAAAGCGTAAACGCTCACGTTTCTACGTGGGCTTTACTCATTATTTGTCAGCAAGGTAGTCGAAGACCTCAATAGCAAATAAAAGTTTAGCCTGCGTTTTTTATATGCTTGTCAATAACCCACATCAACTCAAGCATTATGAAAAAATCGTATCTAACATCCATGCTCGCACTCGTATGCTGTACCGTTTCGGCGCAGGATATCATACTAAAGAAAAACGCGGATGAAATTCAGGCCAAGGTCCTGAAAGTAACTGAAACGGAGATCGAATACAAAAAATGGGAAAATCTCGACGGCCCGATTTACACCATCCCGGCAAACGAAATATTCATCATCAAATATCAAAACGGTTCCAAAGATATCATTTCGGCCAACTCCGCCCGCACCCGATCGGATATCGCAGGAAACTTCCCGAAATATCAGGGAGAAATAGCAGCGGCATACGGACTCGGCGTGGGCAGGGTCTCCGAATTCATCAACACGGACCGGATCCTCTTCGAAACCGTACACGGCATACGCATCAACCCCTATCTATTCACCGGTCTGGGCCTCGGGTTCGACTATTTTTACGAATCCATAGACATGGAGGACTACTACGGAAACGCGATCGGCAGCTACGACGGAGCCGGAGTATTGTCTTCATTCATCAATCTGAAAGGATATTATCCGGCTACCAAAAAACTTGCTGTCTATTTTTCGCTCGACCTCGGTGCTGCATTCGGAGTAGCCGGTTGGGCCGAGGGAACGGAATTCCATACCAGCGTAGGTCCGGGTATCAACTGGGGAAACCGAAAAGGATCGCCCCGCGGAGATTTCAGCATCCGGTTCCAGCACATGGGAACCGGAACGAATGCCATTCTGTTCAGAATCGGCTTCGGGTTCTGAACAAACACGAGAAGAGGAGGCGCCCCGCAGGGCGCCTCCTCTTCTTCATACATGTCACCGGAATCAGCGTTTGCGGATGATCTCGCCGCCGTGGCGGATGGCCTCCTCGTTGGCCGGAAGCATTTTCCACGCCCGCTCCGGAAGCGACTTTTTCAGGCCCACCATCACGTTCTCCATCGCAACGACAGGACGCACCTTGAGGTAACCGCCCAGGATCATCGTGTTGAACAACTTGGCCTGACCCATCTTCGCGCACTCGGCCGTGGCGTCGATCGCATAGACTTCGATGTCCTTGCGCACCGGGTGCCGCGTGATGCCGTTCGTGTCGTAGATCAGCACGCCGCCCGGCTTGACCATCGGCTCGAACTTCTCCATCGACTGCTGGTTCAGAATGATCGCCGTGTCGAACTCGTGCGCGATGGGCGACGAAATCTTCCGGTCGGAGAGGATCACCGTCACGTTGGCCGTGCCGCCGCGCATCTCGGGACCGTAGGAGGGCATCCACGTCACCTCGAAGTCCTGCATCACGCCCGAATAGGCCAGAATCTTACCCATCGAAAGGACGCCCTGTCCTCCGAATCCTGCTATGATCAATGTCTCTTTCATCGCGTCTCCTCCATTTTTACGTCCTTGATATCGCCCAGCGGATAGAAGGGCAGCATGTTCTCGGCAAGCCACTTGTTCGAGGCCACGGGCGAGAGTTTCCAGCCGCTGTTGCAGGTCGAAACGACCTCCACGAGCGAAAAACCGTTACCGGCCATCGAATTTTCGAACGCCTTGCGGATCGCCTTCTTGCACTTGCGCACGTTGGCGGGCGTGTGCACGCTCTGACGCGTGATGTAGGTCGCACCGTCCAGATGAGCCATCATCTCGGCGATCTTGTAGGGATAACCGTTCAGCCGCGGGTCGCGGCCGTAGGGCGTCGTCGCCGTCTTCATGCCCAAGAGGGTGGTGGGGGCCATCTGACCGCCGGTCATGCCGTAGATCGCATTATTTATATAGATCGCCACGACGTTCTCGCCGCGTGCCGCCGCGTGGATCGACTCCGCCGTGCCGATGGCCGAAAGGTCGCCGTCGCCCTGGTAGGTGAAGACCAGATTTCCCGGGTGGAGCCGCTTCACGGCCGTAGCCACGGCCAGCGCGCGGCCGTGCGCCGCCTCGATCCAGTCGATGTCGATATAATTGTAGGCGAACACCGAGCAGCCCACGGGCGAAATGCCCACGGCCTTCTCCGCGAGGCCCATCTCGTCGATGACCTCCGCTACGAGTTTGTGCACCGTACCGTGGCTGCAGCCCGGACAGTAGTGCATGACGTTATCGGTGATGAGTCTGGGCTTCGCGTAGACCAGATTCTCCTGTTTGATTTCAACCTCTGCCATCGTCTTACTTGTTAATCAGTTTTTCCTTGAGCGCGTCGAGCACCTCGTCGGGATTGAAAAGCATACCGCCCTGACGGCCGTAGTGCTCCACGGGAGCCTTGCCGTTCACGGCCAGCCGCACGTCCTCGACCATCTGGCCGGCGTTCAGCTCGGCCGACAGGAAGCCCCTGACGCCGCGGGCGGCCAGTTCGGCGATCTGTTTCTTCGGGAAAGGGTAGAGCGTGATCGGACGCAGCAGGCCGACCTTCAACCCCTCGGCACGGGCCATTTCGACCGTCGCCGAACAGATGCGCGCCGACGATCCGAAGGCCACGATCACCCACTCCGCATCGTCGCATCCGATCGCCTCGTAACGCACCTCGTTCTCTTCGAGCGCACGGTACTTGTCCTGCAGCCGCTTGTTGATGATCTCCATCTTCTCCGACTGTAGTTCGAGCGACGTCACGACATTGCGTCCGCGGTCGGCGGGTTTGCCGTAAGCGGCCCACGTGCGGCACTCGGCGGCGATCTCCTCATCGGTCCTGCGGGGCCGCTGCGGAGCGAGCACCACCTTCTCCATCATCTGTCCGATCGCGCCGTCGGCCAGGATCATGGCCGGATTGCGGTACTTGAAGGCCAGATCGAACGCCTCGGCCACATGGTCGTGCATCTCCTGCACCGAGTTGGGCGCGAAGACGATCAGATGGAAGTCGCCGTGCCCGCCGCCCTTGCAGGCCTGGAAATAGTCGCCCTGCGAAGGCTGGATCGTGCCCAGTCCCGGACCGCCGCGCTGGCAGTTCACGACAAGGCACGGAAGCTCGGCCCCGGCCAGATAGCTCAGCCCCTCGGACATCAGACTGATGCCGGGGCTCGACGAGGAGGTCATCACCCGTTTACCGGTCGAAGCCCCGCCGTAAACCATGTTGATCGACGAAATCTCCGACTCGGCCTGCAGGACCACCATGCCGGTCGTCTCCCAGGGCTTGAGCTCCATGAGCGTCTCCATCACCTCCGACTGGGGCGTGATCGGGTAGCCGAAATACCCGTCGCAACCGTAGCGGATCGCCGCATGGGCGATCACCTCGTTGCCTTTCATCAATTTTATCTCCTTCTCTGCCATAGCTATTCGAATTTTTGACGATAAACCGTGATGACGCTGTCGGGACAGATCACCGCGCACGAGGCGCAACCCGTGCAGGCGTCGGGATTCGCCATCCGGGCCACCGGATAGCCCTTGCTGTTCACCTCGGCCGACAATTCGAGCACCGCGCACGGACACGACGCCACGCAGACCCCGCACCCTTTGCACCGTTCCTTATCGACCACGATCGTTCCTTTGATTTTTGCCATATCGACGTTGTTTGTTTGTTCTTACAAATGTAAGAAAATTTCGACAAATACTCGATTGTTCGCAACAAAACTTTCGGGAAATCCGATGACCCGGAAGCGATCGTCCGGCGGTCCGGGCGTCCGAACGCGCTGCCGGCAAAAAATATCCGCACCCCGGCAGCGGCCGCTGCGGCGGAAAACCGCATCCATTCACGGCGGAAACCGCACTCCGGGCCTCGGCACACCCGTTACGCCGCCGGAACCGTACCCCGGACAGGAGCCCACATCCGGCCGACCGGAAACCTCCCGGCAAAGCACCGCACACGAATCCGCTCCGGGCAGGAAGGGCAGGGCGGCCGCGGCAGATTCCGCAATCGCGCCCCATAAAAAAGCGGGGACCGCCCTCCGAGGCGATCCCCGCACATGCTGTCCGCAACGGGTTCCTCCGCAGGCGGCGGTTCCTGCGGCCCGCAGTCCCGTCACTCGCCGAAGGAGTGAATCACCACGCCCGAGCGCAGCTTCGGCTCGAACCACGTGGTCTTCGGCGGCATGATATTGCCCGTGTCGGCGATGTCAATCAGTTGCTTCATCGAGACGGGGTAGAGGGCGAAGGCCGCCTGCATCTCCCCGCTGTCCACGCGGCGCTTCAGCTCGCCCAGTCCGCGGATGCCGCCCACGAAGTCGATCCGTTTCGACGTCCGGAGGTCCCCGATGCCCAGAATCCGGTCCAGCACCCGGTTAGAAAGCACCGTTACGTCCAGCACCCCGATCGGGTCGTGGTCGTCGTAGGTTCCCGGTTTGGCCGTCAGGCTGTACCAGCGGCCTCCGAGGTACATCGAGAAATTGTGCAGCGCCTGCGGACGGTACTCCTCCGCGCCCTTCTCCTCGACCGTGAAATCCTCTTTCAGCCGTTCGACGAACGCCTCGGGCGTCAGTCCGTTCAGGTCCTTCACCACGCGGTTGTAGTCGATGATGCGGAGCTGACTGGCGGGGAACGTCACGGCCAGGAAATAGCAGTACTCCTCCTCGCCCGTATGATGCGGATTCTTCCCGCGGCACTCCGCGCCCACACGCGCGGCAGCGGCCGTGCGGTGGTGTCCGTCAGCGACGTACAGCGCCGGAATACCTTTGAATATCTCCGTGATGCGGTCGTTCGTAGCCCGGTCGCGGATCACCCAGAGCTTGTGCCCGAATCCGTCCTCGGCCGTGAAGTCGTACTCCGGGGCTTCGGACTTCACCACGCCTTCCACGATGGCGTCGATCTCCGCGTTGTCGGGATAGGCGAAGAACACCGGCTCGATATTGGCCTGCTGATTGCGAACGTGGATCATGCGGTCCTCCTCCTTCTCGGTGCGCGTCAGCTCGTGCTTCTTGATGGCCCCCGAGAGGTAGTCCTCGAAGTGGCAGCACATGGCCAGACCGTACTGCGTGCGGCCCTCCATCGTCTGCGCATATATATAATAGTACTCGCCGGGGTCCTGTACGAGCCAGCCCCGTTCGCGCCACTTGCGGAAATTCTCCACGGCCCGGGCATAGACCTCCGGGGCGTGTTCGTCGGCGATGGGATCGAAGTCGATCTCGGGTTTGATGATATGCAGCAGCGAACGCTCCGTGGCCTCAGCCTTCGCCTCGGCGGAGTTCAGCACGTCGTAGGGACGCGACGCCACCTCGGCCGCATACTGCTTCGGCGGGCGGATTCCGCGAAAAGGTTTGATTCTTACCATAACAGTTTCAGGTTGCCGATACCGTCCGGAGCGCGGACGCAGAAACGCCTCTCCGCCCCGGACGGTTCTCGTATTCGCCGTTTATTTGTTTACCTGGAAACGGGTGTTGCCCGTTCTGAAGAAATCCACGATCTGCCGTGCGGCGGCCAGACCGGCATTGAGGTTGGCCTCGGCCGTCTCGGCGCCCATCTTCTTGGGCGTGGCGAAGACGCGCTTGCCGAACGCCTCGTCCAACGCGGCCTGATTGCCCGCGGCGATGTCGGTGACGTACTTCAGGTCCTCGCGCTCGGTCAGCGCGCGCATCAGCCCCTCCTCGTCGATCACCTCCTTACGCGCCGTGTTCACCAGCGTCGCCCCCTTGGGCATCGACATCAGCAGGTCGTAGCCGATCGAGCCCTTGGTCTCGGCCGTCGCGGGAATGTGCAGCGAAAGGAAATCGGCGGTTTTGTAAAGTTCCTCCACGGAACCGACGCGCCGCACGCCGTCGGCCTCGAAGACCGCCGGATCGGAGAGGAACGGGTCGTAGGCAACGACATTCATCCCCAGCGCCTTGCCCTTACGGCCCACCAGACGCCCCACATTGCCGTAGGCGTGGATTCCGAGCGTCTTGCCCTGAATCTCCGAGCCCGTGCCGGGCGTGAAGCGGTTGCGCGACATGAAGATCATCAGCGCCACGGCCAGTTCGGCCACGGCGTTCGAGTTCTGTCCCGGGGTGTTCATCACCACGATTCCCCGCTCCGAAGCAGCCGCAAGGTCCACGTTGTCGTATCCCGCGCCGGCACGCACGACGATCCGGAGACGCCGCGCCGCGGCGATCACCTCGGCGGTCACCTTGTCGCTGCGGACGATCAGCGCATCGGCCTCCGCAACGGCCTCGAGCAACTGCGCTTTGTCGGTGTATTTCTCGAGCAATACCAGCTCGCCGCCGGCCTCTTCGACGATTTCCCGGATTCCCTCCACGGCCTTCTTCGCGAAAGGCTTCTCCGTAGCTACCAATATTTTCATACTCTTCATGATTTCGATGTTCAACTCCTCTTTATAATCCCACGCCTTCACTTCGCCCGTGAGGGTGTCGTAACCGGCCGGGACACGCGTAACGAGAGCCATGACCGCGGGTTATTTCGCGTGTTTCGCGGCGAACTCCTGCATGCACTCCACCAGTACGCGGACGCTCTCGGCCGGCAGCGCGTTGTAGCACGACGCACGGAAGCCGCCCACCAGCCGGTGCCCCTTGATGCCGACGATGCCGCGGGCCTTGGCAGCCTCCATGAACTCGGGGGCCAGCTCCTCGTAACCGTCCGCCATGACGAAGCAAATGTTCATCAGCGAACGGTCCTCCTTCTCCACCGTGCCGCGGAAGAGCGGGTTGCGGTCGATCTCGTCGTAGAGCAGCGCGGCCTTCTCGCGGTTGCGGCGGAAGATTTCCCCGACGCCGCCGATCGACTTGAGCCAGCGCAGCGTCTCCATGAGTACGTAGATAGGGAAGACGGGCGGCGTGTTGAACATCGAGTTGTTCTCCACGTGGGTCCTGAACGACACCATCGTCGGCAGGTCGCGGACGATGCGGTCGAGCATGTCCTCGCGGATGATGGCGAAAGCCACGCCCGCCGGGGCCAGGTTCTTCTGGGCGCCGCCGTAGATCATGGCGTACTTCGAGACGTCCACCGGACGCGACAGGATGTCGGACGACATGTCGGCGATAAGGGGCACGGGCGAGGAGATGTCCTCGTGGTACTCCGTACCGTAGATCGTGTTGTTCGACGTAATGTGCAGGTAGTCCAGATCCGCGGGAACGGCGAAACCCTTCGGAATGTAGGTGAAGTTGCGGTCCTCGGACGAAGCCACCACCTCGACCTCGCCGTAGCGTTTGGCCTCCTTGATGGCTTTCTTGGACCATACGCCCGTATTCACGTAACCCGCCTTCCGGCCGAGGAAGTTGGCCGCCACCTCGTAGAAGAGGGTGCTGGCGCCGCCCCCCAGATAGACGATCCGGTAGTTGTCGGGAATGGCCAGCAATTCGCGGAAGAGCCGGTCGGCCTCCTCCATCACGGCATCGAACTCCTTCGAGCGATGCGAGATAGAAAGCACGGAGAGTCCCGATCCGTTGAAGTCGAGCACGGCCTTGGCCGCATTTTCGATCACCTCGTCCGCCAGGATCGAAGGTCCTGCATTGAAATTGTGCTTTTTCATAATGTTACGTGATTTGGTTGTTTGACTTTCATTCTGTTAGTTTACTAACACAAATATAAACAAAAATAAATTCAAAAATGCAAGCGCCGCCAAATAAATTTCACTCTCCGTCCCGAAGCCCTCCCTTTTTGAATTGTTTTTATTAATTTTGCCGAAATTTAAGCTCCAGCCACATGGTAAAATCAATGACCGGCTTCGGAAAAAGCGAAGTCACGCTCCCGAACCGAAAAATCACGGTCGAAATCCGCTCCCTGAACTCCAAACAGATGGACCTCTCGCTGCGGCTGCCGGCGATCTACCGGCAATCGGAATACGAAATCCGCAACGCGGTCGCCCGTGCGCTCCGGCGCGGGAAGGTGGACGTCTTCGTTTCGGTCGAATCGCAGGCCGTCGAAACCTCGGCCCACATCAACGGGCAGGTACTGGCCGCCTACGCCGGCGAGCTGCGCGAAGCCGCCCGCGAAGCGGGGTTCGACACGACGGGCCCCGGATGGGACGCCGCCGCACTACAGGTGCTCATGCGCCTTCCCGACGCGGTGTCCACCGACGCGGAGAGCGTCTCCGAGGAGGAGCACGCCGCACTGCTGCGGGCCGTCGAGGAAGCCTGCGGCAGGCTCGACGCCTTCCGCTCGCAGGAGGGCGCCATCCTGATCGCCGACCTGCTGCGGCGCGTGGAGCTGATCGAAGGATACCGTCACGAGGTCGAACCGTTCGAAAAGGCCCGCACCGAGACCATCCGGGCCCGGATTCTGGACAACCTCGCGAAACTCGCCGCCGAGGTGGACCGCAACCGGCTGGAGCAGGAGATGATCTTCTACCTCGAGAAACTCGACATCACCGAGGAGAAGGTGCGCCTGGACAACCACTGCCGCTACTTCCGCGAAGTGGCCGGCAGCGAGGAGGACGCGGGCCGCAAGCTGGGCTTCATCGCCCAGGAGATGGGCCGCGAGATCAACACGATGGGATCGAAGGCCAACGAGGCGAACATCCAGCGGATCGTCGTGCAGATGAAGGACGAGCTGGAAAAGATCAAGGAACAGGTGCTGAACATATTGTAAACGGGCCGCAACGCCGCGGAACCGAAACAGATACACACGATGGGCAAAGTCATCATCTTCTCCGCCCCGAGCGGGTCGGGCAAAACCACGATCGTCCGCCGGCTGCTGGCGCGCTATCCGCAGTTGGAATTCTCGATTTCGGCCACCAGCCGCGCCCCGCGCGGCGAGGAGCGCGACGGGACGGACTACTATTTTCTTCCGCAGGAGGAGTTCATGCGCGCCGTAGCCGAAAACCGCTTCGTGGAGTGGGAAGAGGTTTACGAGGGAACCTGCTACGGCACGCTGCGCAGCGAGGTGGAACGCATCTGGCAGCGGGGCCACGTGATCGTCTTCGACGTGGACGTGTTGGGAGGCATCAACCTCAAGCGCATCTTCGGCGGCGACGCCTGCTCGGTATTCATCATGCCGCCCTCCGTGGAGGAGTTGCGCCGCCGCCTCGAAGGGCGCGGCACGGACGCCCCCGAAGTGATCGAGCGGCGTGTGGCGAAGGCCGAGTTCGAGCTGACCAAGGCCCCGGAGTTCGACCACATCGTGCTGAACGACCGTCTCGAGGAGGCCGTGGAGCGCACCTGCGCGATTCTCGACGCATTTATCGGAGAGGCCGAATGAAGCGCATGATGCTCTATTTCGGGTCGTTCAACCCGGTGCACAAGGGACATACCGCCCTGGCCGAGTACGTCCTCGAACGCGGCCTCTGCGACGAGGTGGCGCTCGTCGTCTCGCCCCGGAGCCCCTACAAGGAGACCGCGGAGCTGGCTCCCGAACTGGATCGTTTCGAGATGGCGGAGATCGCCTGCGCGGCATCGGAATACCCGGACCGCATCAAGCCGTCGGCGGTGGAGTTTCTGCTCCCGAAGCCCTCGTACACAATCGACACGCTTCGTTATCTCACGCAGAACTTCGGATCGGAAATGCGCTTCTCGATTCTCATGGGCGGCGACCAGATCGCCCGGCTCGACGGCTGGAAGGAGTACGAGCGGGTGCTCGAATATCCGATCTACGTCTATCCGCGCCGCGGCGAACGGACCGACCGTTTCGCAGGGCGGATCACCGTGCTCGACGACGCCCCGTTGCAGGACCTCTCCGCCACGCAGATCCGCGAACGCATCGGACGGGGCGAAGCGGTGGACGGCCTGCTCGACGACGGGGTGGCGGAGTACATCCGCCGCAAGGGACTGTGGAGCCCCGCTTCGCGGATCGCGGCCCTCTCGGCGCGGATCGACGCCGGAACGGCGGATGCGGCGCTCTACGTCGAACGCGGCAGACTCCATTTCCGCCTCAACGAGTGGGGCGCTGCCCTCAACGACTTCAACCGGGCGCTGGCCCTCGACACGGACAACGCCGAGGCCCGGCAGTACGTCGAGATGGCGCGGGAGATTCTGGAGTTCCGCTACAAGGACCTCTACAACCCCTGAGGCGGCCCAGGCGACAGCGAAACAATAGAAACGACACAAACGACACGGACAACGATGGAAAAACTGAAAATAGCACTCCTTGCGGGCGGCGACTCGCCCGAAAGGGAGATCGCCCTGCAAAGCGCCGCACAGATCGCCGCGGCGCTGGACCGCGGGAAATACGACGTCACGGTAATCGACCTGCATCGCCGCGACTGGCACTACACGGCGCCGGACGGGCGGCAGTGGCAGGTGGACAAGACCGACTTCTCGCTCACCGTGGAAGGCGAGCGGCGGGAGTTCGACTACGCGCTCGTCATCATCCACGGCACGCCCGGCGAGGACGGCAGGCTGCAAGGCTACCTCGACATGATGGGCATTCCCTATTCGTCGTGCTCGATGGTCTCGTCGGTCATCACCTTCGACAAGATCACCACCAAGCGCACGCTCGCGGGACGCGGCATCAACCTCGCCCGCGAGGTGTTCCTCCGCCGGGGCGAGGCGTTCGATGCGGCGCGGATCGTCGCCGACTTGGGGCTGCCCCTCTTCGTGAAACCCAACGCCAACGGCTCGTCGTTCGGCGTCACGAAAGTCCACACCCCCGAAGAGCTGCCCGCGGCCATCGCCGCGGCCTTCGCTCAGGGAGACGAAATCCTCGTCGAAGAGTGCATCGCGGGCCGCGAAATGGGATGCGGCGTGATGATCGCCGGCGGGAAGGAGTACCTCTTCCCCATCACGGAGATCATCCCCCGCAAGGAGTTCTTCGACTACGAAGCCAAATACACCGCCGGACGCTCCGAGGAGATCACCCCGGCCGACATCGCCCCCGAAGTGAAGGCCGAGCTGAACCGCATGACCCTCGAGGCGTACAGAACCTGCCGCTGCTCGGGCGTCGTACGGGTGGATTTCATCGTCACGCCCGAAGGCAGGCCCTATTTCATCGAGCTGAACTCGATCCCCGGCATGAGTGCGGGCAGCATCGTCCCCAAGCAGGTCCGCGCAATGGGCATGACCCTCGGGGAGCTGTTCGACATCGTTATCGACGACACCCGCCGCAAATGATCGAGATCGACGACAAAATCGTGAGCGCCGACCTGCTGCGCGAATGCTTCGCCTGCGACATCGCGCGCTGCAAGGGCATCTGCTGCGTGGAGGGGAACGCCGGTGCGCCGCTCGAGGAGGACGAGGAGACGATCCTCGAAAGCGAATACCCGCATTACAGACCCTACATGACGTCCGAGGGAATCGCCGCCGTCGAACGGCAGGGATTCATGGTCGTGGACGAGGAGGGGGACTATACCACGCCGCTGGTCGCCGGCGCCGAGTGCGCCTACGCCTATACGGAGAACGGCACGACGCTCTGCGCCATCGAAAAGGCGTGGCTGGAGGGCCGCACGACCTTCCGCAAGCCGATCTCGTGCCACCTCTATCCGATCCGCCTCATGCGCTTCTCGAACGGGACGGTCGGGCTCAACTACCACCGCTGGTCGGTCTGCGCCCCGGCGCGCGAATGCGGCGCGAAACTGGGCATCCCGGTTTACAAGGCGCTGCGCGAACCGATCGTCCGCCGCTTCGGCGAGGAGTTCTACCGCGCGCTGGAGGCCGCCGAAGAGTTACTGAAAAAACAATGAAACAACGAAAACACCGCGTATGAAAAAATACCTGCTGTTGTTCGCCGCTCTCTCGCTGGCCTCCGCCGCGACGGCGCGCAACCCCCGGAAAACCTCCCGTGCGGCCCGCCTGCAGGCCGCCGAAGCCGCTGCGGATTCGCTCCGCGCCGTCACGACCCGCCAGGCCGCCGTAATCGACTCGCTGCAATGCATCGCCGTATGCCCCGAGGAGGAGGAGTGCGCCCCGGCCGAAGAGCCGCGGCGGGCGGAGCCCGACCCGCGCACGCCCGAACAGATCGCCGCGGATTCCGTGGCCGACATGCGCCGCCGCATGGAGCGCAAGGAGATCCGCTCGACGTTCGACACGGAATCCCTGACGGTGATCGACACGCTCGATTCGGGCAACGAGGCCCTCTACGTCGTCCTGTTCAGCGACAACTCGTGGAAATACGTCCGCAACCGCGAGGTGGCGAAGGACAGCACGATCTTCGAAAAATACTGGGACACGAAGTCGCTTTTCCCGTACAGCAGCGTCACGAAAGCCGACATTCCCGAATCGGTCGTCGTGACGCTCGTGGACTCGGCCTCGGGATTCCACTATCCCTACAAAGGTGCGGTCAATCCGCGCGGCAAGTTCGGCCTGCGCCGCGGACGGCGGCATCAGGGCGTCGATCTGCCGCTCCGCATGCGCGACACGATCTACGCCACCTTCTGCGGCCGCGTGCGCATCTCGCAAACCGTCCGGGGGTATGGCAACCTGGTCATCATCCGCCATGACAACGGACTGGAGACCTACTACGGCCACCTCGCCGAACGGCTCGTCGAGCCGAACCAGTGGGTCGAGGCGGGGGAGGTCATCGGACTGGGCGGTTCGACGGGCCGTTCGACCGGACCGCATCTCCACTTCGAGACCCGCTACTACGGCCAGTCGTTCGATCCCGAACGGCT
Source organism: Alistipes dispar (assembly GCF_006542685.1). Classification (NCBI taxonomy): domain Bacteria; kingdom Pseudomonadati; phylum Bacteroidota; class Bacteroidia; order Bacteroidales; family Rikenellaceae; genus Alistipes; species Alistipes dispar. The sequence continues at coordinate 2,944,068 of NZ_AP019736.1, forward strand.
GATCGACTTCAAGCGCGGCATCCTCAACCGGGAGGTTTTCCTGCTCAAACGGTCGTTCCTGAGCATCTACTCCAACGCCGGGCAGGATTTCGACGACGAGGAGGCCAACGAGAAGCAGGACAAACAAGAGGCCGCCGAACGGGCCGCCATGCGCTACCACAAGATCCGCTCGGGCGACACGCTGGGCCATCTGGCCGTGAAATACGGAACCACGGTGAAGCGGATCTGCGCGCTGAACGGCATCAAGCCCACGACCACGCTGCGCATCGGCCGCACACTGCGCGTGCGGTGATCCCCCGGCCGCCGGGGCATACGGAAAGAGGCCGTACGGCGAATTCGGATCTTACGGAATCATCCCCGTCAGAGATACTCTGACGGGGATGATTCCGTTTGCAGAGACTCGCAGGACAGCCTCTTCTTTCCCGATGCACGCCTCAGCGTTTTCCTTCGATCGCATCTACGGCGTCGATCACCGCGCCGCGGAATCCGCGGCGCTCCAGCTCGGCCACGCCGCGGATCGTCGTGCCGCCCGGCGAGCAGACGGCGTCCTTCATCGCCCCGGGATGCGTACCGGAGGCCAGTTGCAGTTTTCCCGTACCGACGATCATCTGGCTCGCCATGCGGTAGGCGTCGGCACGCGGAATGCCGTGCATGACGGCCGCATCGGCGAGCGCCTCGACGAACATCGCCGCGAAGGCCGGACCGCAGCCGCAGACCGTCCCGGCGACGCCCAGCAGCGGGGTATCGACCTGTAGCACCAGTCCGACGTGCGACAACAGCCGCTCGACGGACCGCCACGCCTCCTCCGAAAGCGAATGCCGCCTTTCGCAGACGACGATCCCTTCGCCGACGGCGACCGGCGTATTGGGCACGGTCGAGAGGTGCTGCGTGCCGGGCGCCAGCATCCGCTCGTAGTCCTCGAACGTCACGCCGGCGGCCACCGACACCACGATTTTGTGCCGCAGCGCCTCCCTCAGGGGGCCGACGACCGGTCCGACCTGCCCGGGCTTCACGGCCACGATCACCATGTCGGCGAACCGGACCGTCTCCGCGGCATCGCGGAAGGCCCGGAATCCGTCCGGCTCCGTATTGCGGCGCAGTTTGTCGTAATCGCGGGCGCAGGCCCCGATCTGTTCCGGGCGCACCGCCTGTGTCCCGGCAAGGCCGCGGGCGAGCGCCTGCGCCATGTTTCCGAATCCGATAAATCCGATCTGCATGAGAACCGCCTTTTTGCTGAATGACCTGTATATCTACTTCTCCGAATAGTCCCGCTCGCCGAAGATGAGCGACCCCACGCGCACCATCGTCGCGCCGCATTCGACGGCCAGCGGATAGTCGTGCGACATCCCCATCGAAAGGGTGTCGAAGCGCGCGCCGAAATAGGGGCGCAACAGTTCGAAGCAGCGTCTCAGTTCGCCGAAATCCCGGCGGATCACCGCCTCGTCGTCCGTATTGGTGGCGATGCCCATCACCCCGCGCACGCAGAGGTCCGGCATCCGCACGAAGGGTGCGGTCCGCACGTAGTCCATCAGCTCGCCGATATTCCATCCCGTCTTGGTCTCCTCCTCGGCGACATGTATTTCGAGCAGGATGTCGATCGTCCGGCCGCACTTCGCGGCCTCCTTCTGAATCGCCTCGGCCAGCCGTGCGCTGTCCACCGAATGAATCAGCCGGACGAACGGCGCGATATACTTGACCTTGTTGGTCTGCAAATGGCCGATCATGTGCCACTCGATGTCCTTCGGCAGCGCCTCGTACTTCTCCCGCAGCTCCTGCGGCCGGCTCTCGCCGAAGATGCGGTGTCCCGCTTCGTAGGCTTCGCGGATCAGCTCCGCAGGATGGGTTTTCGACACGGCCACGAGCGTCACCCGCTCGGGAAGCGACCGTCTCACACAGGCGATTTGACTTGCAACAGACATAATTCCGATTTTTAACCGGGTAAAATTACGCAAATTTCGTACAACGGGGAAACGCACGCCGGAAAAATCGCACCCGCTACCGCGCCAAGACGATCTCCGAACAGGGCAGTTCACCGCCAGGCAGCCGCCTCCACGTCCCCGTCGGCAGGTCGCAGACCCATATCGCACCCCGGCCCTCCGGACCGGCGAGCGCCCACAGCTCCTGCGTCGCACCGTTCTCCGACAGCAGCGCCACCGCCCTGCGCACCGGTTCCTCCAGCCGGGCGAACGGCTCCCCCAGCCGCATCGTCCGCACGTCGAACGGGCGCAGCTCGCTGCCTCCGGCATCCGAGACGACGTATCCGCCGACCAGGCGAAACGTCTCCGAATCCGACCCGCGCTCCAGCATCGCAAAGGGAATCAGCGCCCCGGCACGGACAGGACCGCCCACCGCGACGCCTCCTCCGTAGGCCGCCAGCACGACGGGAGCGAAGGTTCCGTCTCCGAGGTCGGCCGCAAGCAGCAGCCGGGGACCGCCCGCCGAGGTGAAGACGAACGGCGCCCCGGTCAGCATCCCGGGTTCCAGCCCCTCGGGAAGCCGCCAGCAGTAGGGTATCCCGGCGGAGGAGCGCGTAAGCCCCGCCTGCCTCAGGCAGAGCCGGCCGCCGTCCGTCGTCAGCACGGCGGCCGACGAGGGGAGCAGCCCGGCCGTCACGCAACCCCGAAGCTCCGGGGCGGACCAGTAACGCATCGTCAGATCGTAGCGGCAGCCGACCCGCTCCCCGGACTCCTCCGAGATGCAGAACAGCCGGTTCGACCCCGGCTCATTGACCGCACACCGGATCCTGCCGCCCGTCCGCCGGGCGATCTCCTTCGTCGATCCGCTCCGCATGTCGATCCGCACGAGCGACGCATGGCCCGCACCGGAACCGACGACACCGTAGAGCGAATACTCCTGCGGAGGACGCCCGTCCGACACCGCGATCCGGCCGAGCGACTGACGGTCGCCCCGGCGGAAGAGCAGCACCTCGACCGTCGAGGCGGGGTAGCCGCCCGGAGCCAGGAACGTAAGGCTCCGCCCGGTGCGCGCCGTGACGACGCCCCGTACGCCGAGAGCCGAGCCCTCCTCCAGCGCCTCGCCCTCGAGGGGCCAGCGGATTTCGAACATGATTTCGTCGTCGGATTCGAATCCCGACGCCGCGACGGTCACTTCGTCGCCGGGCGAAAAAGGCCCCGCCGGGAGCGAGACGTCCCGGACGAACGCTTCGGACCGCCCGAGACGCTCCGAGCAGGCCGCCGCAAACAGCGCGCAGAGCAGCACGCCTGAAATAACACGCATAACTTACTGATTATAAATACATACTCCCGCCACGGGGGGGGGTAACGCCGGAATGCGAATCCTCCGCATACGGGACAAATATACCGATTTTTTGCCGTTCCGGAATAGTTTTCTATCTTTACGGAGGCAAAACACGCAAGTCCTATGAAAAATATCCGAACGATTCTCGCGGCGGCGGCGATGCTCTCCTACGGAGCGGCGGCCGCATGCACCAACTTCATCGTCACGAAAGGAGCCTCGACCGACGGATCGGTGATGGTCTCCTATGCGGCCGACTCCCACTCGCTCTACGGCGCCCTCTACCACTCGGCAGGCGGCAAACACTCCCAGGGAGCGATCCTGCCCATCTACGAATGGGACACGGGACGTTACCTCACGGACATTCCACAGGCAGGCGAGAGCTATTCGACCGTCGGCAACATGAACGAACATTCGCTCATCATCGCCGAGACGACCTTCGGCGGCCGCGAGGAGCTGGCCGACCCGGCCGGACTGATGGATTACGGCTCGCTCATCTACATCACGCTGCAACGCGCCAAAACCGCCCGCGAGGCGATCGGAGTGATCGTCGAGCTGGCCAACACCTACGGCTACGCCTCGAGCGGCGAATCGTTCTCGATCGCCGATCCCGGGGAGGCATGGATCATGGAACTGATCGGCAAGGGCAGCAAGCCCGACACCGCGGGCATCAACACGCGCAAGGGCATCGTCTGGGTAGCGCGCCGCATTCCCGACGGCTACGTGTCGGCCCATGCCAACCAGTCGCGCATCACGACCTTCCCGCTCGACGACCCCGAGAACTGCCTCTACGCGCCCGATGTCATCGACTTCGCCCGCGAAATGGGCTACTTCGAAGGCGAAGACGCCGACTTCAGCTTCTGCGACGCCTACGGCCCGGCCGACTTCGGCACGGTGCGCGGCTGCGACGCCCGCGTGTGGGCCTTCTTCCGCACCGTGGCCGACGGCATGGACGCCTACGAACAATACGCCATGGGCTACGACATGCAGAACCGGATGCCGCTATGGGTCAAACCCCGTGCGAAGGTATCGCCCAAGACCGTCTTCGACTGCATGCGCGATCACTACGAGGGAACCCCGATGGACATGACCCGGGACCTCGGCGCCGGTGGACACAACTGCCCGTACCGCTGGCGGCCGATGACCTTCGAGGTGGACGGCGAGGAGTACCTCAACGAACGCGCGACGGCCACGCAGCAGACCGGCTTCTGGTTCGTGGGACAGGCCCGCGCCGACGCCGGGCCCGACATGGGCATCCTCTGGTTCGGCGTGGACGACGCCGCCACTTCGTGCCTCACGCCGATCTACTGCTCGGTGCAGGAGGTCCCCGAGTGCTTCCGCGAGGGGAACGGCTCGATGCTCGAATACTCGCCCACATCGGCCTTCTGGCTCTTCAACCGCGTGACGAACTTCGCCTACATGCGCTACGACATGATCGCGGCCGATATCCGCAAGGTGACCGACGCCTGGGAGAATGGACTGCTCGAGGAGGTCCGCGGAGTGGACGCCCGGGCCGGGGAGTTCGAGACGGCGGCCGCACGCCGGCGCTACCTCACGCGCTTCAGCGTCGGGAAGGCCCAGGAGCTGTTCGCCCGCTGGTCGAAGCTCGACCGCTACCTCATGGTCAAATACATGGACGGCAACGTGAAGAGCGAGCACGGCGACGTGCTGGCGTTCCTCGACAGCGACGCCCCGATGGCCCAGCACTTCGTGGAGAACGGCAACGGCCGGCAGATTCCCGACAAGATCCGGTTCCCGGGCTACAACGAGAAGTGGAAGCGCGCCGTGGCGGCCGACAACGGCAAGATACTGAAAGTGGTAAAATAATTTCCGTCCTATGAAATACGACATCCTCATCGTCGGCAGCGGACCGGGCGGCTACGTGGCCGCGATCCGCGCCGCACAGTTGGGCCGCCGCGTGGCGCTCGTTGAACGCGCCGAGGCAGGAGGCGTCTGCCTCAACTGGGGCTGCATCCCCACCAAAGCGCTGCTCAAGAGCGCACAGGTTTACGGCTATTGCCGCAATGCCGGCCACTACGGGCTGGAGCTCACGGGCGAAGTGCGCCCCGACCCGGAAAAGATCGTCGCCCGCTCGCGCGGCGTGGCCGAAACCATGTCCAAAGGGGTGCAGTTCCTGCTCCGGAAGAACAACATCGACCTGATTCCCGGTTTCGGACGTCTCACGGCTCCGGGCCGTCTCGACGTGGAGGGCACGACCTACGAGGCCGACCACATCATCCTCGCCACGGGAGCACGGCCGCGCGAGCTGCCGTTCCTGCCCGCGGACGGCGAGCACATCGTCACCTCGCGCGAGGCGCTGACGCTCGGCAGGCTGCCCGAATCGCTCGTCGTGGTCGGTTCGGGAGCCATCGGCAGCGAGTTCGCATGGTTCTACGCGACGCTCGGCGTCCGCGTGACGGTCGTCGAATACCTGCCGCGCATGCTGCCGCTCGAAGACGAGGAGGTGTCGAAAGCCATGGAGCGCTCGTTCCGCAAACTGCGCGCCGCGGTGCTCACCTCGACGACCGTCAAGGGCGTGAAGATCACGTCCGAAGGCATGTGCGAGGTGGAAATCGAAGGCAGGAAAGGCCCGGAAACGCTCGTGGCCGAGAAGGTGCTCTCGGCCGTGGGCATACAAGCCAACATCGAGGGAATCGGACTCGAGGAGCTGGGCGTGGCCGTCGAACGCGGCAAGGTGACGGTGGACCCGTATTACCGCACCAGCGTCCCGGGCATCTACGCCATCGGCGACATCGTACCCGGCCCGGCGCTGGCGCATGTCGCCTCGGCCGAAGGCATCTGCTGCGTAGAAGCCATCTGCGGGCTGAACCCCGATCCGGTGGACTACACGACCGTTCCTTCGTGCGTCTTCACGCAGCCCGAGGTGGCGTCGGTGGGCATGACCGAGCAGGAGGCGCGCGAGCGCGGCATCGAATACAAGGTCGGACGCTTCCCCTTCACCGCTTCGGGCAAGGCGACGGCGGCCGGCGACCGCGACGGCTTCGTCAAGCTGCTCTTCGACGCCGACGAGCGCCTGCTCGGCGCGCACCTCGTGGGCGCATCGGTCACGGAGATGCTCGCCGAACCGACGCTGGCCCGGCATCTGGGCGCGACGGCCCACCGGATAGCACGCACGATCCATGCCCACCCGACGATGAACGAAGGGATCATGGAGGCGGCCGAAGCGGCCCTCGGCGCGGCGATACACCTGTAAAGACTGCCGTCCGCGGCAAAAGAAAAGGGAGGTCCGGAGACCTCCCTTTTTTCCCGCTTACCTGAACCACGCTTCGAGGCGGTCGCGGCCGTAGAAATAGTAGCCCGCGAGCCCCACCCAGCTCGTCAGCAGCACCAGCACCGAGGCGATGACCTTGCCGGCGGTGGAAATGTTCTTCTTGAAAATGTCGAGTACGCACCAGATCGTGCAGACGACCCCGACCAACCAAATCAACGTTCCTATCATAACAAATCGCATTTAGTGAAACACCTACGTTCGAAAACCTCCGCAGGGTAGCGCACGTCGCTCAAAAACAACCCCTGCGCGGGCGCTCCGGCACTCGACCTCGCCAGGTCGCGGCTCTCCACGATGGAGCGGAAATCCTCCGGCGTGTACCGTCCGCGGCCGACATCGACCAGCGTGCCGACGATCGCCCGCACCATGTTACGCAAAAACCGGTCCGCACGGATCGTAAAACAGAGCCGTCCGTCGGCATCGGTCCGCCAGCGGGCCTGCATGACGCGACATATATTGGTCCTGTTGTTGGAGTTGAGCTTGGCGAAGGAGGTGAAATCCCGGAATCCGGGCAGCATCTCCGCCGCGCGGTTCATCCGCTCCACGTCGAGCGGCACGTAATACTGCCACGTCATGTGGCGCGTGAAGGGGTTCTTGCGGGGCTCGATCAGGTAGATGTACTCCCGCTCGCAGGCATGGAAGCGCGCATGGGCGTCGTCCGCCACGGGGGTCATGCCGCTCACCGCAATATCGCCCGGCAGCAGGAAATTGAGCTTATAGACCGTCTGCACGGGATCGGCCACGGGCTGCGGCACGTCGAAGTGCGCCACGTAGTAGGAGGCGTTCACCCCCGTATCGGTGCGCCCGGCGCCCGTCACTTCGACCCGCCCGCGCAGGAGCGTGGCGAGCGCCCCTTCGAGCGTCTGCTGCACCGACGGCCGGTCGGGCTGCCGCTGCCAGCCGCAGTAGGCCGCACCGTTGTACCTGAGTTCGAGAAAATAACGCATCGTCCAAAAAATCAGGACCCGGCACGGTCCGGATACGGAGCGGGAAACCGTATGCCCGCCCGTTCCCGCCGAAACGCGGCGCCGTCCGGGTGTCGCAGGCAAAGATAGGAAAAATTCCGGTCCGCACCGCAAAATCCGCGGCGGCGCATTTTCCGCCGCATCTCCGGCATCGCGCCGCACACATACCATAACCGCCCGCCGCGACGTTCGAAATTCAAATAAATTCGTATCTTTGCGTGCGGATAAACCGCCGCGGACCGGAAGGCGTCCCGCAACGGAGCCGGACCGTACGTCCGCGCAGATATGAATACGAGAGAAACATGAAAGCAGCCATCATAGGATACGGCAAGATGGGCCGTGAAATCGAACGGATCCTGCACGAGCGGGGCCACGAGGCCGCGCTCGTCATCGACACGGAGAACGCCGCCGAACTCGATGCGGAGCACCTGCGTGGAATCGACGTGGCGCTGGAGTTCACCACTCCGGCGACCGCCTACCGGAATATCCGCACCTGCATCGAATGCGGCGTGGCGGTCGTGAGCGGCACGACGGGCTGGACCGACCGCCTGCCCGAACTGCAGGCGCTGTGCCGCGAACGGGGCGGGGCGCTGTTCTACGCCTCGAACTACTGCCTCGGAGTCAATCTCATGTTCCGCCTCAACCGCTGCCTCGCGGAGATGATGAACCGTGTCGGCGGCTACGACGTACGCATCGGGGAGGTGCACCATACGCAGAAGAAGGACGCCCCGAGCGGTACGGCCATCACGCTGGCCGAAGGGATCGTCGAGAACCTCGACGCCAAGCGGGGTTGGGTGAACTACGCCCCGGGCATCGCCCACGCGGCGAACCGCGTGGAGCGCAGCGAAGAGACGCCCGCCGACTGCGTGGAAATCCGCTCCGTGCGCGAAGGGGAGGTCCCGGGCGTCCATACCGTCACCTACGAATCGGCGGACGACGTGCTGGAGATCCGCCACACGATCCGGAACCGCCGCACGCTGGCCGCCGGAGCGGTCACGGCGGCCGAATTTCTCTGCGGCAAGCGGGGCGTATTCGGCATGGACGACCTGTTGCAACAATCGAAATAACCGACACAAGATGGGAAAAATCAAGGCTTTCTTCCGAAACAAGTGGGTGGGATTCACCCTCGCCGCACTGCTCTATACGCTCTGGTTCGTGGTCTGGACGGGCAACCTCTGGCTGCTGCTCGGACTTCCGGTTATCTACGACCTCTACGTCTCGCGCCTCTTCTACCGCTACGTCTGGAGCCGCAACCGGCGCATGTGCGAACGCAGCAAGACCTACAAGGCGGTTTACGAGTGGGTGAACGCCATCGTCTTCGCCACGGTGGTGGCGACGCTGGTGCATATCTTCGTCTTCCAGATGTACGTCATCCCCACCTCGTCGATGGAAAAGTCGCTGCTCGTGGGCGACTACCTCTACGTGAGCAAGGTGACCTACGGCCCGCAGATGCCCAACACGCCGCTCTCGTTCCCGTTCGTGCACCACACGATGCCCTTCTCCGAGACCAGGAAATCCTACTCCGAGGCGATCAAATGGCCCTACCACCGCCTCAAGGGGCTCCGCCGCATCGCGCGCAACGACGTGGTGGTATTCAACTTTCCGGCGGGCGACACGGTGCTGCTGGAAAACCAGGCCGTGACCTACTACGACGTGCTGCGCGGCTACGAGGAGTCGTTCGGCGCAGCGGAGGGGCGCAAACGCCTCGCGGAAAAGTACACGGTCGCAAGCCGTCCGGTCGATAAGCGCGAAAACTACATCAAGCGCTGCGTGGCCCTCCCGGGCGACTCGCTGGAAGTCCGCGACGGGCAGGTTTACGTGAACGGCACGGCGCAGGAGCCGATTCCGGGAGTGCAGTACACCTATCTGGTGCAGACCTCGGAACCCTTCACGCAATACGCCATCGACAACCTCGGGGTGACGGAGTACAGCGGCAACGGCTCGTCGTACTACATGGCCCTGACGGCCGAGGCCGCCGAGAAGGTGCGGGCGCTCAAAAACGTCATTTCGATCCGCCGCTACGTTTACACGCCCAACGACGACGTCTTCCCGCAGTGGGGCGAGGCACGCTGGAGCCAGGACAACTACGGCCCGGTCTGGATTCCGGCCCGGGGCGCCACGGTGCGGCTCACGACCGAGAACCTGCCGCTCTACCGCCGCATCATCGAAGCCTACGAAGGCCACACGCTGAAGGTCGCGGACGACGGGACGATCCTCATCGACGGCATGCCCGCCGCAGAGTACACCTTCGCGATGGACTACTACTGGATGATGGGCGACAACCGCCACAATTCGGCCGACTCGCGTTTCTGGGGATTCGTTCCCGAGGACCACATCGTCGGCAAGGCGTCGTTCGTCTGGCTGTCGCTCGACGCCTCCAAGCGCTTCCCGGCGAACATCCGCTGGGAACGGATATTCAAAAAGGTGCGGTAGGGTGGACGACGACCGTTATCTGACCGTGGACGGACCGGCCGAAGCGGCGTCGCGGGAGCGGAGCAGCAAGTTTCTCGCCTACATTTATCCCGTCCGCACGGAAGGGGAGATCCGCGAGCGGCTCGACGCGCTGCGCAAACGCTACTACGACGCCACGCACCACTGCTACGCCTGGCGGCTGGGGCCGCACGGCGAGACGTTCCGCGCCAACGACGACGGCGAGCCTTCGGGTACGGCCGGCAAGCCGATTCTCGGGCAGATGCTCTCGGCCGGAATCACGGACTGCCTCGTAGCGGTGGTCCGCTACTTCGGCGGCACGAAACTCGGCGTGCCGGGACTGATCGCCGCCTACCGCGAATCGGCTGCCGCGGCGATCGCCGCGGCCCGGATCGTCGAACGGACCGTGGACCGCGAAATCCGAGTCCGCTTCCCCTACGTGGCGATGAACGACATCATGCGGGTGGTCAAGGAGGAGCAGCCCCGCATCGGGGAGCAGACCTTCGACAACCTCTGCACGATGCGGCTCACGATCCGCGAAAGCCGCGCCGGACGGCTGGCCGAACGGCTGGAAAAGGCCGGAGGCAGCATCGGCGACGATACGACGACGCCCGGCCGGGAAGCGGCCGGGAAGAAGCTGTAACGAATGAGCATGAAACACGAAAATTCCATCCATATCAAGGGCGCGCGGGTGCACAACCTCAAAAACACCGAGGTCGAAATCCCGCATGACAAACTCGTGGTGGTCACGGGCCTTTCGGGTTCGGGAAAATCGACGCTGGCCTTCGACACGATCTTCGCCGAAGGGCAGCGGCGCTACGTCGAGAGCCTCTCGGCCTACGCCCGGCAATTCCTGGGCAAGATCAACAAGCCGGACGTGGACCTCATCACGGGCATCGCGCCGGCCATCGCCATCGAGCAGAAGGTCAATACGCGGAATCCCCGTTCGACCGTCGGCACGACCACCGAGATCTACGACTACCTCAAACTCCTCTACGCCCGCATCGGCCGCACCTTCTCGCCCGTCTCGGGCCGCGAAGTGCGCTGCTACAGCACGGACGACGTGGCGGAATACGTCCTCTCGCATGCCGGAGAGCGGGTCGTGATCGCCGCGCCGCTCACGCTCGCCGAGGGACAGGGACTCATCGAAAAGCTGACGCTGCTGCTCTCGGACGGCCTGATGCGCGTCCATACAGACGGCGAGGTGCGCCTGATCGAGGAGGTGCTGCCCGGCATCGGCCCCGACACGCGGGCCGACGGGATGCTGGCGGTGATCGACCGCCTGCGCGTGGCCGCGGACGACGACACGCAGACCCGCATCCGCGATTCGGTGGCACGCGCCTTCTCCTACGGCGACGGCCTCTGCACGATCCTCTTCCAAGGGGAACGGCGCGAGTTCTCGTCGCGCTTCGAAGCCGACGGCATCGAGTTCGAACGCCCGTCGGAGCACCTCTTCAGCTTCAACAACCCGCTCGGGGCGTGTCCCCGCTGCGAAGGATACGGCAAGGTCATCGGCATCGACGAGGACCTGGTGATTCCCGACAAGGGCAAGACGATCTACGAAGACGCCGTCGCCTGCTGGCGCGGCGAGACGATGCGCAAGTGGAAGGACCAGCTCGTGGAGAACGCCCCGAAGTTCGGCTTTCCCGTCCACACGCCGTTCCACGCCCTCACGCCGGAGCAGAAACGGCTGCTGTGGCGCGGCAACGAATACTTTCACGGGCTGGACGAATTCTTCGAGTACATCGACTCGGAGCGCCGCAAGATCCAGTTCCGCGTGATGAAGGCCCGCTACACGGGCAAGACCGTCTGCCCCGAGTGCGGCGGTTCGCGCCTCCGGAAGGAGGCGCTGTACGTCCGCGTCGGCGGCCGCACGATCGCCGAGCTGGTGACGATGCCCGTGGACGAGCTGATTCCCTTCTTCGGCGGCCTGCGGCTCGACGAGCACGACACGAAGACCGCCGCACGCATCCTCGTCGAAATCCGCAACCGCCTGCAATACCTCGCGGACGTGGGGCTGGGCTATCTGACGCTCGACCGTCTCTCCTCGACTCTCTCGGGCGGCGAAAGCCAGCGCATCAACCTCTCCACGTCGCTGGGCAGCAACCTCACCGGATCGCTCTACATCCTCGACGAGCCCTCCATCGGACTCCACCCGCGCGATACGAACCGCCTGATCAAGGTGCTCAAACAACTGCGCGACCTGGGCAACACCGTGATCGTCGTCGAACACGAGGAGGAGGTGATCCGCGCCGCGGACTGGATCGTGGACATCGGCCCCGAAGCGGGATACAACGGCGGCGAGGTGGTCTTCAGCGGCCCGCTGGAGCGGCTGCTCGAATGCTCCGGGAGCCTCACGGCCGACTACCTCACCGGACGCCGCTCGATCGCCGCTCCGACCGCGGTCCGCGGCTGGAGCCGCTCGATCGTCGTCCGCGGCGCCCGCGAACACAACCTGCGGAACGTGGACGTCCGCATCCCGCTGGGCGTCATGACCTGCATCACGGGGGTCAGCGGCTCGGGCAAGTCGTCGCTGGCCAAAGGCATCCTCTATCCGGCGCTGCGGCGCATGCTCTTCGACACGGGAGTCAAGCCGGGCGATTTCGACGGCATCGACGGCGACGTCGGCCTGCTCCGTTCGGTCGAAATGGTCGATCAAAACCCCATCGGCAAATCCTCGCGGTCGAATCCCGTGACCTACATAAAGGCCTACGACGAGATCCGCAAGCTCTTCGCCGACCAGCCCTATGCGCAGCACACGGGGCTCGGCGCCTCGGCCTTCTCGTTCAACATCGCCGGAGGCCGCTGCGAGGAGTGCCAGGGCGAGGGCGTCATCAAGGTCTCGATGCAGTTCATGGCCGACGTCGAACTGGTGTGCGAGGCGTGCGGCGGCAAGCGCTTCCGCGACGAAGTGCTCGAGGTGAAATACCGCGACAAGTCGATCTACGACGTGCTGGAAATGACCGTGGACGACGCCATCGCCTTCTTCGGCGAGGACAAAAAGAGCGCCGTCTGCCGCCGGATCGTCGAACGGCTCCAGCCGTTGCAGGACGTCGGACTGGGATACATCAAACTCGGACAGTCCTCCTCGACCCTCTCGGGCGGCGAGAGCCAGCGCGTGAAGCTCGCCTCGTTCCTCACGAAGGAGACCTCCGACGGCAGCATCCTGTTCATCTTCGACGAGCCGACGACGGGACTCCACTTCCACGACATATCGAAACTGCTGGCGGCGTTCAACGCCCTGATCGAACGGGGGCACACGATCGTGGTCGTGGAGCACAACATGGAGATCATCAAATGCGCCGACTGGGTCGTGGACCTCGGCCCCGAGGCGGGCACGGGAGGCGGCCGGGTCGTCTTCGAAGGCACGCCGCGCGCGCTGGAGGAGTGCCCCGAAAGCCATACGGGCGAGTTCCTGCGCCTGAGGACCAAACTCTGAGCCGAACGACCATGGAATTTTACACATACCGACTTCCGAACGGCATCCGGGGCATCCACCGGCAGGTGAAGGGCGCGGTGGCGCATTGCGCGCTGGTCGTGGACGCCGGGAGCCGCGACGAACGGACGGACGAATACGGACTGGCGCACTTCACCGAGCACGCCTTCTTCAAGGGGACGCAGCGGCGGCGCGCCTGGCAGGTGAACTGCCGCCTCGAAAACCTCGGCGGCGAGCTGAACGCCTTCACCACCAAGGAGGACACGACGATCCACGCCACGACGCTCCGCAGCGATTTTCCGAAGGCCGCCGAACTGATCGCCGACGTGGCGTTCCGCTCGGTCTATCCCGACCGGGAGCTGGAGCGCGAAAAGGAGGTCATCGCCGACGAAATCAACACCTACAAGGATTCGCCCGCCGACATGATCTACGACACGTTCGAAGACATGCTCTTCGCCGGGTCGGAGCTGGGGCACAACATCCTGGGCCGCAAGGCGGCGCTCATGCGCTACGACGGCGACGCGATCCGCCGCTTCACGGCCCGCACGCACACCACCGACCGGATGGTGTTCGCCTCGATCGGCAACATCCCGGCCCGGCAGGCCGAGGCGGTGGCCATGCGCTGCTTCGGCGGCGAACCCGCTACGGAACGCGGATTCGCACGGAGCGTCCCCGCCGCGACGGAGCCGTTCCGCAAAACGGTGTGCAGGCATACGCACCAGACCCACTGCATCGTCGGCTGCCGGGCCTGCGGCATCGGCGACGGGCGGCGGCTGCCGCTGGCCCTCGTAGTGAACATCCTCGGAGGACCGAGCGCCAACTCGCTGCTGAACACCACGATCCGCGAAAAACACGGGCTGTCGTACAACATCGAGGCCAGCTATACGCCTTACAGCGATGCGGGAATCGTGGCGATCTACTTCAGTTCGGACCACCACAACGCCGCGCGGTGCATCGAGCTCGTCGAGGAGCAACTGCACCGGCTCCGCACCCAGCCGCTCACGGCCCGGAGGCTCTCGATGGCCAAAAAGCAGTTCGTAGCCCAACTGGCGATCTCGAGCGAGAACAACGAAAGCTACATGCTCGGCGCGGGCAAAAGCCTGCTCGTCCACGACGAGGTGGACACGATGAAGGAGGTTTACGCCAAGATCCGCGCCCTGACGGCCGAACAGCTCATGGAAGCCGCGGCGGAGACCTTCTCCGGCACGTCGCGGCTCGTCTGGGGCGGCGAATAGGACAACACATCCGGCCGCCGCACGAAGGCGGCCGTACAAAACACGATACACGATGGACAGGAAAACGGTTTATTTCGTCCTGCTGGACGATTTCGCGGACTGGGAGGCGGCGTTTCTCGCCCCGGCCCTCCGCACAGGCGTCATGCCGGGCCGCGAAGGGCGGTACGAAGTGAAGTACGCAGCGCCGGGCGGGCGGACGGTGCATTCGCTGGGCGGACTGACCGTCACGCCGGACTGCGACACGACGACGCTGCCCGACGACTGCGCCGCGCTGGTGCTCGTCGGCGGCATGAGCTGGAGGAAACCCGAAGCCGAACCGGTCGCCGGTACGGTGCGCGAGGCGCTGTCGCGCGGTCTTACGGTCGGTGCGATCTGCAACGCCGTATCGTTCCTGGCGGCGCACGGGCTGCTCAACGACCGGCGCCACACGGGCAACACGCTCGCCATGCTGCGCGAGTGGGGCGGCGAACACTACACGGGCGAGGCGCTCTACGAGGAGCGGCAGGCCGTGCGCGACGGCCTTCTGGTGACGGCCAACGGTACGGGATACCTCGAATTCACGCGCGAATGCCTCGCGGCGCTCGAGGCCGACACCCCGGAGGCCATCGCCGCTTCGTATGCGTTCAACAAGGAGGGACTCTGCAAGGCATAGGATGGACGCGCTCGAACGTTACATTCACGACCTGTCGGCCCCCGAGGAGCCGCTGCTGCACGAACTGGACCGCGAGACGAATCTGCGGGCCGTGGCGCCGCGGATGCTCTCGGGACACATCCAGGGCCGGCTGCTGGAAATGCTCGTACGGATGGCGCAGCCGCAGCGGGTGCTCGAAATCGGCACGTTCACGGGGTATTCGGCCCTCTCGATGGCCGCAGGACTGGAGGAAGGAGCCGAACTGCACACCGTGGAGGTGGACGACGAACTGGAGGAGCTGGCGCAGTCCTACTTCGATCGCAGCCCCCACGGAAAGAAAATCCGGCTGCATATCGGCTCGGCGCTCGACGTCGCCCCGGCGCTGGGCGGCGTGTTCGACTTGGTGTTCATCGACGGCGACAAACGCGAGTACCCCGACTACTACCGCATGCTGCTGGGCGACCGGGACGGCCGGCCGCTGGTCCGCAGCGGCTCGGTGCTCATCGCCGACAACATCCTCTGGTCGGGCAAGGTCGTGGAGCCCGTCGCACGCCGGGACCGCCACACGCAGGCCGTCGTGGAGTTCAACCGGATGGTGGCCGAGGATCCGCGCGTGGAGAACGTCATTGTCCCGCTGCGCGACGGACTGAATCTGATAAGGGTCAAATAATCATGGAAATCAAAGAACTGCAAGAGCGCGTGGACGCCTGGATCAGGGAGTACGGCGTGCGCTACTTTTCGGAACTGACCAACATGGCCGTCCTCACCGAGGAGGTGGGGGAGTTGGCGCGCGTCATGGCCCGCCGCTACGGCGACCAGTCCTTCAAGGCGGGCGAGCGGGACAATCTGGCCGATGAAATGGCAGACGTACTGTGGGTGCTGGTCTGTCTGGCCAACCAGACGGGCGTGGACCTCACGGCCGCCGTAGAGGCCAACTTCGCCAAGAAGACCGCCCGCGACCGGGAGCGGCACAAAGAGAACGAAAAGCTGAAATAGCCCCCGAGGGCATCCCCGGCCGTGCAGAAACACCCTCTCGGAAACGACAAAAAGTCCCGGCTCTCACGAGCCGGGACACGATAACGGCAGGGTAGCGCTCCTACTCCAGCCTGAGGTCTTTCCTGATGCCCTCGATCTTGGCGTCGAGCGCGGCGAGCGTCCGCTCGTAATCGGCCACCGACGCCAGCGGAGCCTTCACGCCGAAATAGAACTTGATCTTGGGCTCCGTGCCCGAAGGACGCACCGAGACGGTCGTGCCGTCCTCGGTGAACCATTGCAGCACGTTGCTCGAATCCTGCTCGATGGGAGTTTTGGCCCCGGTCCGCACGTCGGTCTGCTCGAGCGACTGGAAGTCGTTGATCTTCACCACGGGCGATCCGACGATCGTCTTGGGCGGATCGGCACGGAAATCCGCCATCATTTTCTGGATCTGCTCGGCGCCCTCCTTGCCCTTGCGGACCACCGAAACCAGTCCCTCGCGGTAGAAGCCGTACTTCACGTAGAGCTGCTGCAACCACTCGTAGAGCGTCAGGCCCATCGTATCCATGGCCCACGCAGCCGCCTCGGCCGCCAGCGAACAGGCCGACACGGCGTCCTTGTCGCGCACGTAGTCGCCCGCCAGGTAGCCGAACGACTCCTCGCCGCCGCCGATATACTTCGCCTTGCCCTCGTTCTCGCGGATGATCTTGGCGATATACTTGAAGCCCGTGAGGCAGTCGTAGCACTTCACCTTGAAGAAGTCGGCCACGGCGTTGGCCATCTGCGACGTCACGATGGTCTTCACGACGTACTGGTTGCCGTCGAGCTCGCCGCGCTCGGCCCAGCGGGTCAACTGGTAGCTCAACAGCAGCACGAGAGTCTGGTTGCCGTTCAGCAGCACGTATTCGCCCTGCTTGTTGCGCAGCGCCACGCCGATACGGTCCGAATCGGGATCGGTGGCCAGCACCAGATCGGCGCCCTCCCTGGCCGCGAGGTCGATGGCCATGGACATCGTCTTGCGCTCCTCGGGATTCGGCGATTCGACGGTGGGGAAGTTGCCGTCGATGACCGACTGCTCCTCGACCATGATGACGTTGGTGAAGCCGAACTTGCGCAGCGAGGCGGGAACCAGCCTTACGCCGGCGCCGTGCATGGGCGAATAGACGATCTTCATGTCGCGGTATTTCCGCACGCTCTCGGGCGACAGCGACAGCTCGTGCACCTTATTCAAATAGATTTCGTCGAACTTCTCGTCGAGAATCGTGATATTCTCCGGATGCTTTCCGATGAGGACCTGATCGACGTCGGTGATCTTCTCCACCTCGGCGATGATGTTCCTGTCGTGGGGCGGGGTAACCTGCGCACCGTCGGTCCAGTAGGCCTTGTAGCCGTTGTACTCCTTGGGGTTGTGCGACGCCGTGACGACCACGCCCGAATGGCACTTCAGCTCGCGGATGGCGAAACTCAGCTCGGGTGTCGGACGCAGCGTGTCGAAAAGGTAAACCCTGAAGCCGTTCGAGGCGAAAATGTCGGCCACGCGCTCGGCGAACATCCGCGAATTGTTGCGGCTGTCGTGCGCCACGGCCACCCGCACCTGCTCGCCGGCGAAGGTGCGCTTCAGGTAGTTCGAAAGTCCCTGCGTGGCAGCGCCCACCGTATAGACGTTCATGCGGTTCGTCCCCACGCCCATGATGCCGCGCAGGCCGCCCGTACCGAACTCCAGGTCCTTGTAGAAGCTCTCGACGAGCTCCTTCATATCGTTCTCCATCAGGTACTTGACCTGCTTTTTCGTCTCTTCGTCATAATGACCGTCGAGCCATGCCTGGGCTTTCTTCAGCACCGTCTGTTCCAATTCATTTGCCATAATCCGTATTAGTTTTATTTATGATTCAATATCCGGACACTCCAAAATATTTATATGCAAATATACGGAATAAAATTCGAATATTCAATATCAGGGAGTTAAAAATAGGTCTCCGGAAACCGTTGTTTTTCTATATACAAAAAAGAGACATTTGCAACTGTTTTTCCGGAATCTTTTTGCGAAATTATTCACAACTTTGTCTGTCGAAAATGCGATACAATCACCCATC